>JABMRV010000084.1 GCA_013202285.1 bacterium
GCGCTCGCGTTTCCATGCCGGGTATGATGGACACCGTGCTCAACCTCGGATTGAACGACCGCACCGTGGAAGGACTCGCTGCACGCACCGATAATCCGCGATTCGCTTATGATTCGTACCGCCGCTTCGTACAGATGTACGGCGACGTTGTGCTCGAAGTTCGCTCCGAGTCCGAGCGGGAACACGATCCTTTTACGGTGGAGATGGACGATCTGAAGAAATCACGAGGTATTTCTGACGACACCGATCTCACTGCCGAAGACCTTAAGGAACTGGTCGCCCGGTTCAAGAAGATCATTGCTGAACGCTCGCCGATCAAATTCCCCGAGGATCCATGGGAGCAATTGTGGGGCGCTATCGGTGCGGTCTTCAAATCCTGGTCAACCGACAGGGCTGTTACCTACCGTCAGCTCAACAACATTCCTGAAACGTGGGGAACCGCAGTCAACGTCCAGACAATGGTTTACGGCAATATGGGTGATGACTGCGCCACCGGCGTTGCCTTCACACGCGATCCCGCCACCGGCGAGAAGGTATTCTACGGCGAATACCTGACCAACGCACAGGGTGAGGACGTGGTTGCAGGTATCCGGACTCCTCATCCGATCATCGACCTCAAAGCCATCATGCCTGAGGTATATGATCAATTGGTGACAACCTACCAGACGCTTGAGAATCACTTTCGCGATATGCAGGATCTGGAGTTCACAGTTCAGAACGGCAAACTTTGGATGCTACAGACCCGTGCCGGTAAACGAACCGGTCTGGCAGCCATCAGGATCGGCGTCGAAATGGTCGAGGAAGAGCTGATCACACCGCAGGAAGCGTTGATGCGGATCGAACCTGAACAGCTTAACCAGTTGCTGCGCCCGGTCTTCGATGTCAGCGAGAAGAATAACACAATAAAGCAGGGCGGTCTGCTTGCCAAAGGTTTGAATGCCGGACCGGGAGCGGCAACCGGCAGGATTTATTTCAGCGCGAAAGAGACGGTTGAGGCGCGAGCCCGCGGTGAAGAAGTCATACTTGTAAGGATTGAAACCTCACCCGATGACATCAAGGGAATGGACGCTGCGAACGGAATCCTCACCGCTCGCGGTGGGATGACTTCACACGCCGCTCTGGTCGCCCGCCAGATGGGGAAAGTCTGTGTTGCCGGTTGTGGTAACCTGGATATTAACTACCGGACAGGTGAGATGAAGGTCGCCGGAAAAACTTTGAAGGAAGGAGATTATATCTCCCTCGATGGCACAACCGGTGAGGTGATCGAAGGTTCAATTAAAACCCTCCCGTCCGAGATCATGCAGGTGATGATCGAACACACACTCGATCCGGCTGAATCCGAGCTGTATGGCATCTACTCCAAACTGATGGAATGGGCAGATGACGAACGCCGATTGAAGATACGTACCAATGCCGACCAGCCCGACCAGTGCCGCGTTGCACGTGCATTCGGCGCTGAGGGTATCGGACTTACACGAACCGAACATATGTTTTTCGGTGGCGAAAGGATAATGGCAGTGCGCGAGATGATCCTCGCTTCAGACGAGACCGGACGACGTAAAGCGCTGGATAAGCTTCTGCCCATGCAGCGAGGTGATTTCCTCGATATTTTCCGCGTCATGGACGGTCTGCCGGTCACTATACGCACACTCGATCCACCGCTGCATGAATTCCTCCCTCACAGTGAAGCAGAGATCGAGGCTCTGGCAAAAGAAATGGGGCTCGAACCTGCACAGGTCGCCGCCAAGGTTGAGGGACTGCGCGAGATAAACCCAATGCTGGGACATCGCGGCTGCAGGCTGGGTAATGTATATCCCGAAATCACCGAGATGCAGGCTCGCGCCATCATCGAGGCGGCGGTAGCGGCATCCAAAGAAGGAGTGGTTGTCCTGCCTGAGATCATGATCCCGTTGGTCGGTTTCCCCAATGAACTTGCACTGCAGGAGAAAATAGTCCGCCGGGTAGCTGCAGAAGTCTTCAAAGCTGAAGGGATGGAGATAGATTACCTTGTAGGTACGATGATCGAACTACCCCGTGCGGCTATTGTCGCCGATAAAATCGCAGAGATCGCCGAATTTTTCTCCTTCGGCACTAACGATCTTACCCAGACAGTGCTCGGCATCTCACGTGACGACTCGGGTGGTTTTATGCCTTACTATATTGAAAACAATATAGTTGAAGACGAACCGTTCCAGACCATCGACCAGGAAGGTGTGGGTAAATTGATGGAATGGGCTGTAGAGAAAGGTCGTACCACTCGCTCCAGCCTGAAGATCGGTATCTGCGGTGAGCATGGTGGCGAGCCGAGGTCTGTCAGCTTCTGTCACCGAATCGGGCTCGATTATGTAAGCTGTTCACCGTACCGTCTCCCCATCGCGAGGCTGGCTGCAGCACAGGCGGCTTTGAAGGATAAATGATCTGAATGAAATTTTCTAATCCCCCCCCTACGCCAGTAGGGGGGAATGCCTTACTTCCCCCCCCTGCTATTGCAGGGGGGGACTAAGGGGGGGTAAACAGCGGTTTTTTTGACACCCTCTCCATTATTCCTCTCAACTGAAAAAGAGAAGACTTGAAACCCGACTTGCAAGCAAGTCGGGCCACCCGCCCCCCTACGCCAGTAAGGGGGGAACTAATAGAAACAAAAATCCCCCTGAGATTGCTCAGGGGGATTTTTTTATTCTATGGTTATCGATATCAACGGTCGAGGATAATCGCTGTTGTACTAAAGTTGTTGAAACCGGGAAGCCCAATAGTGTTCGGTATCCTCATCGGACCGATCCTCTCCTCCTCAGGAATAACATAGGAGATGAGAACGTCGTCCAGCCATGCATTTTCCATTGCAGCTCCAGCGCCGCTGAACGTGAGGAACCAGATCCAAGACATCGGGTCATCACCAAATACCAGTCCCCAATTGTCAACAATAACTTCATCATTGAAGTATATGCTGAACCTGCCTTGACCCCATGTGGTGACTACGTGGAACCAATCTTCGAACTCCCACGTAGCATCCGGCGTGCGGTACTGGTTACCATCGTTTGAAAGCAGACCACCATCATTGTTGAACTGGAGAAGGAATTCAATGTTTGCGTTCTGTATGGTGCCTGAGTAACCGCGGAATCCCCAGTATCCTCCAGGAGTAAGTTTGACCCAGAAATCAAGTTCACCATCCGGAATGGCAGCATGATCTAATTGAATATTGGCTGTACCATTGGCGTCGTCAGGATCCGGATCGACAAAATGAAGGCTCTTCTCACCGTCGTGAGATTCCTCATCAGTTACCTCGCAGTATGATTCACCTCCATTGGCGTAAATCCATGGTGGGTCTGGGGGCAGTTCGCCAACTTCTATGTCCTCAAAACCCTCATCTATCTGGATAATTGCCGGAGTGGTGACTTCAATGATGTCAGACCAATCGGATTCAAACTCCATGAACTCCGATTTTACCCGGTACCAGTAAGTTTGCTCGTCAGGTTCAACTTCACCGTCTTCATACTCGGCGTCCCGCGGTTCAGCAAGGGCGGCAAAATCACCTTCAGGATTGTCCCGGCGTTCGAGAATGAAGTTGTCCAATGGGTATGGACCGTAATCCCAGTAGATATAAATTAAGGCTATATCGAGAGCTTCAGCTTGCAGATTCTGTGGTGGCAGGATCTCGGGCGTAGTTGTCTCAACGATGTTCGAATAGGGAGACATGCCGCCTTCGTTTACCGCCGCGACACGGTACCATATCGTGCTGTTATCCGGCAGAACTCCGTCGTCCACAAACACATAATCATGCTCCCCTTCCTCGGTCTGCCCGATGAAGACGAATTCCCTGTCTATCTGCTCGCGGACTTCGATTATAAAGTATTCCTCATCATAAGAACCGGGTGTCCAGGTGAGTTCTATTTCAGTTAAGCCAATAGCTTCAGCTTGAAGCTCTAACGGCGCCAGGGGAGGCAGCGGTGGAACATGAACAACGATCTCGTTGGACCAACCGGATTCACCGAAATCGCTGTAAGCCCTGACAAGGTAACCGTAGGTTGCGTCAGGATCAATATCCCAGTCCATATACCTCTCAACGTCAGCATCGACCTGAGCAACCAAGATGAATTCACGACTCGGAGGTGTACGTTTCATGACATGGAATCCGAGTTCGTCATCTGCATTGTCATCCCAGCCGATGACGATACTGTCAAGAGAGGCATGCTCTTGTCGAAGGTTTGTGGGTGCAGCCGGCGGACCTTGGATGGTAGTAACATTGACAACATTCGAGTAGTCGGATCTACCAACCCAGTTATATGCTAACATCCTGTAAAAGTATGTCGTGAGAGGTTCAATATTATCTCTATCGAGAAACTCAGCGGTATCCGGACCCAGCGTATCGATGACCATCCAGCCATCATCCGAAGACAGGCTCCGCTCAAAGATGAAGCCCGCTTCGTTGTTTTCTGCATCAGTCCAGATCAACCGGACATAATTGTAACCGTAATTTAACACACTGAGATTCTCCGGAGTTGTAGGAGGACCTTCCAGGGTGGTGACGTTTACAATCAGTGAATACAGGGAGTATCCATGCTCGTTAAATGCTCTGATCTTATAGTAGTAGGTTGTGAGCGCTTCAAGTTCATCATCGTTATACTGCCTCGCATCGGCAGGAAGTGTAGCGATAATGGTGTACTCGCCGTAACGTTCAGTAGAGCGTTCAAGTTCGAATGTTTCCTCATTGTCTGCATTATCCACCCATGTCAGGGCGATCTCATGGTAAGAGATTGCCATTGCTTCCAGATTAGAGGGTGCAGCAGGTGTAAGATCGGTGGTGGTGATGCCGACTTCCTCAGACCAGACAGAATAGTTGTTTCCCTCGGCAACCGTTCGAATGCGATAGTAGAATGTCTGGTTAGTCTCCAGATTGCGATCCATGTAGCTTGTTGCATCAACAGAGGGATGGGCAATAGACCTGAACTGTATATCACCCTCCATCTTCCGCTGTAATTCGAACTGCAGCTCAGCAGAGGAGTTGTCAACCCATGTCAGATTAACGATTGTCGGATCACCCTCTTCCAGCAAGGCAGTTAATTCTGACGGCGCGTTGGGATAGGTAGTCGCTCCAGCCTCGTTGGTCGTATCGGCTTCTCCTGCTTCGTAAACAGCGATAATCCTGTATGAGTATGAGGTAGCCTCATCAAGATCGGTATCGTTGTAACTCGTGCTGTTGGTTGCAGGGGTGGCTGCCGTCAACCACTCTGCGGAACCGTCAACCTTGCGTTCGAGACAAAATCCCGTCTCAATGTTGCTGTTGTCAGACCATGCGAGTTCGATTTCACTGTCCGAGACCACTGCAGCGCTGAGGTCGCTTGGTCCCATGACAACTGAAACGGTAATAATGTCAGACCATTCCGAGCTGATCTCACCGAGAGTCGCGCGCAGACGATAATTATAGGTCATATCGGCTTCGATGTCAGTGTCTTCGTAAGTAGTAACGTTGGCGCTCAATTCAATAGAAGTTCCGAATTCTGCATCGGCGTTCAGCTTGCGCTGCAACAAATAACCATCCTCAACGTCCGATTCATCGCCCCACGACAATTCAATCGAGGAGCTGGATAATCCGCTCAACACGAAGCCGGTAGGTGCAATCGGCATAGTCATGGCAGAAACAGGCATGGAAGCAGCCGACTCGGTACCTGATACAACAGCCTTGATCTGATAGTGATATGTTGTCCCCTCAGAGAGTCCAACGTCGTTAAATTTGGTCCCTCCGGCATCAATTTCAACTGGTGCATCCCAGGTGCTGCCATCAGTTGAACGATAAATCTTGAAACTTGCCACTCCACTGGAGTTATCAATCCATGTCAGCTCTATCTCATTGTGAGACATGATTTCTGCAGCGAGGTCAGTGGGTGGATTGATCGTTGGACTGGTTATTACTTCACCATCATCATCACAACCGACAATACAAAATGTGAAACCGATGGCGATAAGAAAAACAAGATAAATAACAGACCGTTTCATGGTGTGCTCCGTTTTTTTTACTGTCAAATTCAGTATTTAACTCAAAATTACCATGTTCACCTTCTTTCATACAAGGACGATAATTGAAGAAAGATCAGTTAGTGAACGATGAAGTTAACATCTGGTACTTATAACATCAAAACAATATAAAGTCAAAACAACCCAAATGGCAAGTTAAACTTAGCATTAATCAATATTTTCATATCATCTGTCGCCTTTCTGCCCATATTTAACCCACCCCTACTTAATCATCCTCTCCGATTCTCATCAGCTTCACATCGTCCAGATACCCTCTTGAGAGTACCTGATCGGGTAAGGTTCTGAAGACAATATGTCGATTGCCAAAGATGTTTGCATCCGGTATAGCGAGGTTTTCAACAACAGTTTCATCGTTGAACAGTACACTGTATTCATGTCGATCAATGTCGAAGATTATCCTCAACTGGAACCACTCATTTTCCGGATAATTCTCTTGAAGAACCATAGTCTCATCATCACGAACGTAATATGTGTCATCTCCGTTGAATTGGATATGGAAGGTATTATAGCTTTCATCAACGCCTCCGAGAACGGCGAAGTAACCGTTGAAAGCAACCTTCAACCAGCATTCAAAGTTGCCGTTGCGTACCAGATCGTGCTGTAGTAACAATTCACAGAAGCTGCTGTCATCGTTATCCGGATCATGGAACATAACTGATTTCATGCCTTCGTGTGCGTCGCGATCGGTGACTACTACGAACGACGAACCAAGCCTGTCGAAATCCCAGTTTTGATTTCTGGGGGTCACTCCTACGTTGTATAACTCAAAACTATCGTGAAAAACCATATTCAACGGTGTCTGTGCGCTGTCAACATTGGAATAGCCGGATTCTCCAATTTCATTAAAAGCGCGGATGCGGTACCAGTACCAGGTATCGGGCTCAAGACCGGTATCGCCGTAAACTACAATCGAACGATTCGTTTCGGCGATCACTATGAATTCATCATTTTGTTCGGAACGTCTTTCCACTCGGAAGCCGTACTCATTAGAGGTGGTTCGAGTCCAGATGAGATTGATCTGTTCGGAAGTTACCGCCTGGGCATGCAGGAATTCAGGTGTTCCCGGTGGTCCGTTTGGAACCGAAACAACTGCCTCCTCAGACCATTCCGATCGCCCCGTGATATTGAAAGCATGCACACGATAAGCATAATCCGTACTCATGGCAACAGTTGTATCGACAAATGTGTTTACGTTTGCTCCAGGTACACCAATCTGAATCCACTGGGTAAACGGCACTAACCGCCGTGCAAACCTGAAGCCGAGTTCATTATCTGAGTTATCGGTCCATTCCAGTGAAACCATCTCCCAAGTCACCTCGATTACATGCAGGTCGGATGGCGGCAGCGGCAGTTCTTCAGGCGTCGTCACCTCGGCAATGTTGGAAAAAGGTGAATTTCCATGATTATTATAAGCACATATACGATACATGTATGTAGTATTCCCCGATAACAGGTTATCGTAATACCAGTCTTTATTGTCTTCGAGGCTGTCGATCACTGACCAATCGCCTTCCGGCGGAACTTTTCTTTCAATGACGAATCCGTCTTCGTTATCGCTCTTATCAGACCATAACAGTCTCACCTGGTTAGGAGTAAGAGCCGATGCTTCAAGTTCAGTCGGTCGCATTGGGGTGAGCATAGTTGTCGTAGCAGTATCCTCATTCGACCAGTTGGACTGATACAGAGATCCGTTCAACTGAAGTAATGATCTTATCCTGTAAATATAGATACAATTAGCATCCAGACCCGTATTATCGAAAGAAACAGTGCCGGGATCAAGCAGAGAGATGGTAGAGAACTCAATATTGTAACGCTTCTTTCGCTGCAGTTCAAAACCGGTCTCAATCTCCGATTTATCAATCCATGTAAGTTGAATAATGGTATCCTGTTCCGCATGTTGTTCGGCGACAAGATTTACCGGAGTCCTTGGAGGTGTTTGTATTTCAGCAGTATTGCTGGGAGGAGAAACAAGTTCATTGAAAAGAGCACTCACCTGGTACCGGTATAACACGCCTTCAGAGACGCTCATATCTGTGTATCTTACACTGTTCCTCGCCACAGACGTCAACCTCTGCCATTCCGAAGTGTCGGGATCAGATCCATCAGCGAGACGTTCGATAAGAAATCCGGTCTCGCTGCTGCTCTCGTCCCGCCAGCCGAGCCATATTGAGCTGTCTGAGAGAGCCAAACCTATCAGACCGGTAGGTGCCGGAAGGCTTGCAGCGGAGACTTCCGGGGACCAGTTCGAGGAGATACCGTTCAGGAGTGCCCTGATGCGATAAATGTAATTCTGATCTGAAGCCAGATCCGTATCCTGAAATGTATCTATGTTTTCCGGCAGAGTGGCAATAGTTACAAACTGTCTATTGATTCCAAGCGTTCTTTGAAGTTCAAATCCCGTCTCAACGTTGGATGCATCTGTCCATATCAGGTCGATCATATTACTGGTCATACTTGTAACTGTCAGGTCAAGAGGTGCAATCGGCGGCATAATCACGCAGGCAACATTCGAGGGCTGGGAGAACAGGTCGCCACGGAAAGCCGTAACTTTGTAGTAGTAAAGAGTTCCCTCCACCAGTCCGGTGTCAATGCAGGACCGGCTGTTTGCACTTAACAATCTCGTGACAACCCAGTTGTCGAGGTCATCCATAGATCGTTCAAGCTGAAATTCTATCTCATCAGAACCGTTATACTCCCAGTAAAGCTGGACAGTGCTGTCAGACAGGGATACGGCAGAAAGATTGATGGGTGTATCGGGAATGATCGGTTCGGTAGGAGTCGTGCTGTTATCACCACAGCCTGCTGTCAAAATCAGCAGGGCGAAAACCAGCGAAAAAAGATACTTGTACAAATCAACTCCATGTTTTATCATTGAATGTAGAGTCATCATATATCTTCTCAATTAACAAATATAATACATGAGTGGCTCAGATGCCATACAAGAGATAACTCCTGATAAGAAAGCCGAGTTTTACTCAGGGTAAATAGCGGTATAGGTCTCTTCGGTGGAACATCGAAATTATCTCCAATGCTTTACCTATGCGAGTGGAAGTGGAATGATAATATAATGTTATATATATTAAATCCAGTACTTTTAAAAAGTACACTATATAACCATGATCGGACAACAGATCGGATATCTCTCATAATTGTCAAATTCAACATCCCACCGATAAACAGTTAGTTGCTCACCGATTCATCCAAACAGCTACTCAAATACCCTTCGTTACGCTGAATCGGTGAAGAAAAGAAAATTTCAAGAATAGAATTCTGTAATAAAAACTTGTATCCACTGCTTTATATCATTATAATTGCATAGTGACGCAATCGTGCAAACATTTTAATTGAGGCTGACATGGGTGACTCGCCCGTTGATATCAACAAGAATCTTGATCCTCTTCTTTTCAAGGCTCTCAGTGAACCGAACAGGATAGCCATTCTCAAGCAGTTGGTTGAATGCTGCAAACCTTGCAGCGTTACCGAATTGAATGAATGTTGTCCGATAGATATTTCCGTTGTCTCCAGGCACCTTGCGGTGCTGAGAGACGCAGGGATCGTCGAAGCAAAAAAGAAAGGCAAGGAGGTTTACTACTCAATCTGCCACCTTGAACTGGTCGAGACATTAAGATCGATAGCAGATGCAATAGAGACATGCTGTTCAAATGATCAGTCTGCTTCTAATTCTTCCGGATGTAAAACTGGATAATGGGAACGGGAAATAAAAACAAATTTTAAATAGATTAAAAACATTGATTAAGGAGAGAAAAATGGAAAATCGAGATAAAGTACGAGAGAGAGTTTCAGAAGCCTATGCCAGAGCTGTGACAGAACCTTCAGATTCGTGCTGCTGTGGCAGCGGTTCTGCTCAAGCAGTAACAGAAAAAATGGCAATGGAGATTACCGGTAAGATCTGGAGTGCCAGAGTTTACGCACGAAAACCTGAATAGTACAGTCTGTGCAATATTAAGTTGTATCCCTAACCAATTGTTATGTCATCGAGATGCTGTTAGCTTTCAAGTCTGTCAACTGACGGTCGTAATCTGGCAGCATTTACCCTCCATGCAAAAACAACACCTCAAACCATCTTAACCATCACAGTTGCACACGGAATTTACTCTCGCTTTAACTTACAACCTTTCAAAATAATACTTGACGTTTGCAAACCTATTCTTTAACTTATCTCATTCAGGTAAATCAGTAAATCTAACCCTTTCCTCTGCACGAAAACTCAACCGGCATGGAGCAGTTGTCTCTGCTGAATATATAGATTTCCGATCCGGAAGCTGCCGGATCAGGTTTCACACGATTCAATAAACATGCTGAACCGTTATCAATTCACTATAACAAGACCTCTTGGCATTACCAGTCTGGGCATGATTATCGTTACATGGTTGCTTGTCCCCGTCTCGTCGGCTGTCGCTCAATCCGTAACAGTCAACGAGATAATGTCATCCAATACCACAACCATCACTGATGAAGACGGGGATTACTCAGACTGGATTGAGATATTCAATTCGAGTCAGGAGACCGCCTCCCTGCGAGGTCACGGTCTTTCGGACGATCCGGAAGATCCCTACAAATGGGTCTTCCCGGATATTTCGATAGCCAGCTGCGAATTCATGCTGGTTTTCGCATCGGGGAAGGATCGAGCTGATGTTGATGGTGAATTACACACCTGTTTTCGTCTCCGCTCCCTCGGAGAGAGCCTCGTTTTTACCGCTCCCAATGAGCGAACTATCGATCTGCTGAATGACCTGGAGATAGAGACCGACGTCTCATTCGGACGATTCCCCGACGGCGGCGATGAATGGGCGTACTTCTATGAACCATCACCTGGCGCCAGTAACGGCGATGAAGAGCCGCCGCAGCGGGTTCCCGAACCGCAATTCGACCTGAGAAGTGGATTCTATCAGCCTGGCACCAGATTGACAATATCATGTGTCGATACGTCAGCTTCGATCCGTTATACTCTGGATGGCAGCATACCTGACGAAACTTCGATACTATACTCTACTCCCTTGCTGCTCGATAGTGTAACAGTCGTTCGTTCCATCAGTATCCGTGAGGGTTTGTTTCCCAGTCGTATTGTCAGTAATACATACTTTGTGGACTATGAAACAAATATGCCTGTGGTTTCAATTATCACCGATCCACCCAACCTGTGGGACTGGGAGACAGGCGTATATGTCATGGGTCCAAATGCAGAAGAAGAATACCCGTTCTGGGGTGCGAATTTTTGGCAGGATTGGGAGATCCCGGTCCATGTTGACTTCTTCGAGCCGGATCAGAATCTGGGATTTTCACTCAACGCCGGAGTGAAAATCCATGGTGGTTGGTCAAGAGCACAGGCTCAGAAAAGCCTGCGGATCACTACCCGAAACGATTACGGTTACGATAAAATCGAATACCAACTATTTCCAGATCTTCCAATATTTTCATTCAAATCAATATTATTACGTAACTCTGGCAACGATTGGGATCTGTCCATGTTTCGGGATGCATTTATGACAGGATTGATGTCGCAAACCGGTGTCGCCCACCAGAGCTACCGACCGGCAGTCGTATTCCTCAACGGCGCTTACTGGGGTATCCACAATCTGCGCGAACGTCTCGATGAGTATTACCTTGAAGACCACTTCGGTATCGACAGGAACCGCGTCGATTTAATCGAAAGATACCGTATTATAAATGCTGGAGATATTGATGCTTATTTAGCGCTAACGGATTTTCTCGAGAATCACGATATAAGGGAACAATCGAACTATGATACAATCCAGACAATGTTGGATACAGATAACTTCATCCGTTATCAAGCAGCGGAGATCTATTTCTGTAACTTAGACTGGCCTGGAAACAACGTCCGCTGCTGGCGTCCCAAACACGAGGGAGGCTTCTTTCAGTGGCTGCTCTACGATACGGATTTAAGTTTCGGTAGTTATCTCAACTACGATTTCAACACCTTAGCGATTGCCACCGAACCGGACGGTCCTCTAAGGCCCAATCCTCCACATTCCACCTTTCTATTCCGCAGATTGCTTGAGAACGAGAGCTTTCGCACAAATTTCATCGTCCGTTCATGTGACTTGATGAATATACAATTTCGCACCGACCGGGTAATCGAACTTATAGAACAGATCAGCGATGGTATTGCTAACGAAATGCCTGTACACGAAGAACGCTGGTACCCGGATCACGACTGGGAGTGGCATCTAAATATAATGATGGAATTCGCTCGTCACCGAAGGCGATATATGATTCAACACATCCGTGAAGAATTCAACCTCGACAGCACAATCGAGCTGACCATTGAAAAGATCGACGCCAGTGGCGGGCGTGTACGGGTCAATCCATTCTTTATCGACAACTTTCCCTGGCATGGAGAATATTTTTCGGGATTGCCTATATCAATATCTGCAGAACCATTCGCCGGATACCGTTTCGCTGGCTGGGAGGGTGATATCGATTCAAACTCCCTCTCTTTGGAAATTGTACCGCGAGATGATATGACAATTGGCGCTCGTTTTGAACGGGTGAACAGTCCCGATGGAACTGTTGTTATCACTGAGATTAATTACAACAGCTCTGAAGAGTTCGTTCCGGGTGATTGGGTGGAACTATTCTGCCTTTCCGGCGATCATCATCTCGAAGGCTGGTTACTTAGAGATGTAAATGATAATCGTGAATTCGTTATCCCCTTCGGAACACATCTGTCTGAGGGTGATTTTCTCATCCTCGCGGAGGATCGTGACGCCTTTGTCAATCTGTTTCCCGAAGTGAATAACGTTCTTGGCGATCTCGGTTTTGCATTTGATGGAAACGGCGACCAGGTACGACTCTTCAATCCTGACGAACTTCTAATCGATTCAGTCGCCTTTGACGATGAACACCCCTGGCCATTCCAACCGGACGGTCACGGACCGACTCTTCAGTTGCTCGATCCAGAATACGCCAATCAATTCGCTCATAACTGGAATGTTTCCAGATCGCGACACGGCGATCCGGGTGAAATGAATGGGTTGTACGAAATAAAGGGGGATAATTCTTCGACTTGTCCTGACAAGTACACCATTTTCTCCGTGTACCCTAATCCTTCCAATAACCGGTTCACCATCGAATTCGCCCTGGAAAACGAGAGCAATATATTGATGGAAATCTTTGATTTAGGCGGACGTAAGATCGAAACGCTGATATCTGGGCATTATCTCACAGGTAATCATCTCACCACCTGGAACGCTCATGTATTGCCAAGTGGTATCTATATTGTCCGATTGAGATCGCGAACTGAATCTCAGTTCATGAAAGCTGTTCTGATGAAATAATTCCTTTTCGAGGAGGTAATTCTCCTCCCGAATCATGTGTCAGCATTACAAACTTAGGAAGGTAGCAATGAAATTCTCAAGATGCATCTTATTCATAATCCTGTTTTTACTGACCGATATCTTTATCGGACAGGCACGAACTACTCCGGACGCCCTCGAATCCCGTGGTCCGAGGAGAGACGACTTAGGGGAGATTCTGGATCAATTCAATCTACCGTATATCAACAACGGAGGATTAGCCTGGGATGGTGAATATCTCTGGGGAGTCACCCGAGCAAATAACCGCCGCCTGTTCTGTTTTGATCCCCGGAACGATTTTGAAGTAATAGAGGATTTCAATATCAATCAGTCCGATGCGATAGGAATGACCTGGGACCCTGTTGATGGTGTGTTCTGGGTATGCGAACACGACGTAAATCAGAGCAGAGCATTCCTCTATGATCGCAATGGAGAACAGGTAGATGAGATTGAATTGCCGCGCGGTGGTCATCACGGTCTGGCATGGGATGGGGAATTTTTCTATGCACATTCGGAGAATTCCCAGCAGAATCCGCGCATCTTCAAGCTCGACCGTGACGGGAGAGTCGTGGATGAAGGTCCAAATCTTGCCGCTGCCATCAATCATGGTCGCGCTGTTTCGATTGAGTGGGTCGGCGCTCATGACGATGGGCATTTCTGGGTTATGTCCACCGGTTACATCTCGCAGCTTGCAATCGATTTCGACAATAACGAAGTGGAAATCATTCGGGAATTCGATTCAAGAAACGATGACTATCCACATCAGGGAATTACTCACGACGGCTACAATCTGATAGCTGGCGGTAATTGGAGAGAACAATTAGGTTTCATATACGATGACGCCATCGAAGAGGCTTACGGTGTACTGGGGATCGACCGAGAAATCTTCTGGTTTGGACCCGTCCCCGCTGGCAATACTGCTGAACAGACCTTGCGTTTATCAAATCTCTCTGAAGATGAAGGCGATCAGTATATCCTCGAATTCGAATTGATCGATCTCGGCGAAGACCCGAACTGGCTGAGTTTTGAACCGGCAAATGGTGAGATAAATCCCGGAGAGTTCACAGACATCGAATTTCTTGCCACCACAGCAGACCTCGATCTCGGTGAATATGAACGCATTGTTCGCATTGTATCCAATGCCTCCAATGTCGGCGACGTCGATCTGACTCTTACCATGATCGTCGTCGGAGGCGTAGGACATCTCTTTGGGACTGTAACCGACCCGGCAGAGGAAGATCGACCGATAGCGAACGCTCTCGTACAGGTCGTGGCTGATTTTGAGATGCTGCAAATCACTGACGACGAGGGAAGATATGATTTCGGTGAAACACCCGTCTTCAACTATCACCTGCGCTGTACTCATGAAAATTACCTCCCCATGGAAGCGGAAAATGTTGAGGTAACCGCGAACGAGGAGACCGAACAGAATTTCGCCATGCTCTACGGTGAGTTTCGCTGTGATCCTGGTCAGATTCTTCAGTCAATGTCCCCAAACGAGGAACTCCAGGTCCCGATAACCATCAGCAATCGCGGCAACGGTCCGATCGGCTGGTCGCTGGAGAGGGTTTTCCCCGAACAGGTTGAATTCGATCCCTGGGAGCTGAGAGAATCGGTAAATATCGAGGAATCCCTGAACGATGACCGTCTTAACGGTGCAGTTTTCGCTAACGGCAATTTCTTCATCACCGGCGGGAACTACAACTACGAAGACATTAACAAGGTGTACGTCCTGAACAGCGACGGCGAGCATGTCAGGGATTTCGACCAGTTCAATGAATCAAGACACGGCATCCGCGACATCACCTGGGACGGCAGGCTGTTATGGGGAGGCGACGGGGACATCCTCTACGGCTTTACCACCGGAGGTGAACTGGTTACATCGATGGAAACCGACGCGCCATCGTTGCGCAGCATCACCTGGGATCCCGACCGAGACCTTTTCTGGACGGCGGATATCACGTCGAATATCATCGGCATTGACGCCAACGGCGACCAGCAGGCGGTGATTGATCGTCCGGAAGATCTGCGCACCTATGGACTGGCATACTGGACTGAAGACCCGGACGGATACAACCTCTACGCCTTCGCACGAGGTGTTGAGACCGACCTGCAGATATTCAGGATCGATCCCGACAACGGGGAGATGATGACCGCCGCTCATATCGACTTCATTGAAGGCTGCCGTCCCAGCAGCATATCCGTCACCAACCGCTATGATCCGTATAGCTGGGTTATGGTCAGCATCATTCAGACTCCGGA
>JABMRV010000085.1 GCA_013202285.1 bacterium
CATCAGGGCTCTCGTCATTCCCGCGCCTACTTCGTCATTCCTGCGGGAAGCAGGAATCCAGTCTTTTTATTGTCATTCCCGCGCAAGCGGGAATCCAGACAAGTTATTGTTAAATCATGGTTACCAGCTTTCGCTGCGCTCGCAATGACAATACCTGTTTTATATTCTCGGACAGTCTGAAAGCTGGGTTATATCTACCAGGTTAATTCGTTACCGTACACGTCCCAGCTTAAGGTCAGAAGATGCGTCTTCTCCCCCCAGCTATCTGGATCTACTGCCAGGGAATATTCCAGTTTTGCATTCTTGCTGTTATCAGTAAGATAGGCAAAGCCCGCGGTTATCCATTCTTCACCCTTTGATCTCATCAAACCGCCGCGCAGTTCAGGTAGTTTTCCAAACGAAGCCAACCTGAATCCGACATTAAAGTTATCGCTGTTAAAGCTCTTGTTGCGCAACCGGTCAGCACGGATCTGTGCAGACAACATGACCGGAGAACCGCGACCGCCCCATGAACAGCCGATCCAGGGCTTGGAACCGAACGAACGAAGATCGCTGCCGATGATATTCTGAGTTGAGAACCCAAGCTTCAAACCCAACGGCAGGATAACCATCACGCCGAGGTCGAATGCCGAACCGTAATACCAACTGGATTCCTCGAAACGCTCACTAATAAACTTCATGGAGAACCCGAATGCTATACTCTCGCGATAGAATCTATGGGTTATAGGCAAAATAAACTGGAATGAACGGAACTTAACACTGTCTCTCAGCGCATATCTGCGAATCATCGCCAGACCGACTCTGATGCCTTCACTTTTTGAGCTGTTTGCCACCAGGAAAGCCCAGGAACCGGGTGTTTCGAACCTCGGTGCAGCCACTGTGAAATTCACTGACATCAGGTCGGTTAGTCCGAATCCGGCGGGATTCCAATAAATCACCGACGGATCATCCGGAATCGCAACCGCCCCGCCACCGATACCGAGAGCGAAAGCGTTCACTGGCGATATGGCATAAGGTAGAGGTGCGGCGCATAGGATAGCGGACAAAAAAACCAACAGGATTATAGCAGACCGAATCCGCAGGATTTCGAGTGACACAGGCTTACGGTTTTGACAATTGATAGGTACTCCAGTATTTTGCTTACTTAGTGCCTGTTGAAAAACTCATTGAAATAGTCATCCGTCTGCCGTCTGATGCCCTCGTCTGACGGAAAAACAAGGATTTAGCTGGCAGACGAGGACGTCTGCGAGCGGTCTGGAGGACTTTTTCAACGGAAACTACTTAAACCTGTTTAAGTATAATATTCATACACTGTAAAAACAAGCAAAGTGGCGTCAGGCTGCAAATAGGTTGTACTATCCGGAGATTTTGCAATATGGTGAAACTGTAATTTTATAAATTACAATAATAAGATTGTTCTTGATTATTTCATAATTATTTGTTATTTTATAACGATTAAGAAAAGTCTTAATACTTTAACTCTATTACTGACTTCTAATACAAGCTTAGCTTCGTATTTTCCGGAGTTTACTATGCATAAAGTCGCCATTTCCCTGATCGCTGTTCTATTTCTGCTTTTGATCGGGGTGATCCCCTCAGAGGCGCGCATACGACATGTGCCCAACGATTTTGATACGATTCAGGAGGCTATTATCGCCGCTCAGGACGAGGACACCGTGCTTGTCCAACCTGAAACGTACGTTGAAAATATCAGTTTTTTGGGGAAACACATCACTGTCGGAAGCCTCTTTCTGACCACAGGTGATGAAAATTTCATCACCAGCACCATCATCGATGGTGATGGAATCGGAAAAACAGTTCGTTTCGAGAACGAGGAGGGACCGGAAGCCATCCTATCCGGTTTCACCATCCAGAACGGATTCTCAACGTGGGGCGGTGGTATTTACTGTCAAGGAACCAGTCCAACTCTGGATCACCTTCTCATCACAGATAACCGAGCCAGCCGATACGGTGGAGGAGTCTACGCAACACAAGCAGAAGAAATCCCGTCAGATCCTACACTGATAAACGTTACAGTTGCCGGAAACGAAGCAGGAATCGGGCATGGCGGCATCAGCACATTCCAGAACTCCAGCGCTACCATTGTTAACAGTATTTTCTGGGACAATGTTCCATTTGGAATGGCTGACGGTCTGACTATCTCTTATTCCGACATCGAGCGCGGTTACGGCGGAGAAGCAGTCATCGATCAGGATCCGCAATTCATCGATCCTGATAACGGTGATTTTCATATCAGCGATAGAAGCCCCTGTATCGACACAGGCGACCCGAATTCACCCGAAGACCGCGACGGCTCCCGCGCTGATATGGGAGCCCTCTTCTACAACCAGGGCAATGTGCGTATATTCAACGTCCCCGACGAATATGAGACGATTAACGAAGCGATTGAAGTAACAGAACCTGGTGATACCGTGCTGGTTCACCCTGGAACCTATGTGGAGAACATCGACTTTATCGGCAAAGATATTACAATTGCAAGCCTGTATCTGATAACAGGAGATGTTGATTATATCCATCAAACCATCATCGACGGCAATGGCGACAGCAGCGTGGTAGTGATAGAGAATAATGAATCACAAGACGCCGTCCTGTGCGGTTTTACGATACGCAACGGTTATGCGGATAATGGTGGCGGAATCTTCTGTTCACGAGCAAATCCCACCCTGACCCATCTCGAAATTGAGGATAATACTGCTCTGTACGGTGGTGGAATCTACCTATTTGAATCTGATGCCACTCTCAGCCATGTTGCGATAATCCAAAACCGGTCGAACCGCGATGGAAGCGGTATATCATGTTACAATTCCAATCCGGTCATCACCAACTGCACCATAAGCAGGAACATAACCAACCGCGAAGGCGGCGGACTCTACTTTGATGCGAACTGTCAGGCAGTTCTAACGAGCTGTATCGTCTGGGAAAACGATCCGGTACAGATCGGAGGTGACGGTGACCTGACCATCACGTTCAGCGATATAGAAGACGGCTGGCAGGGGGAAGGAAATATAAACACAGATCCTCTCTTCGCCGACCCGGACAACGGCGATTTCAACCTGACCTGGGCAAACTGGCGCGACGAAGATGAGACAAAATCACCCTGTATCGACACGGGAGATCCTGACCGCGAACCTGATCCCGAAAACACCAGAGCGGACATGGGGGCGTACTACTGGCACCAGGAACCGTACCGGGCAATCATTGTCGTTGATCCGCAGGCGCTGAATACACAGTTATTGGCAAACGAAACTGAGGAACTTAACTTTACTGTCTCTAATGAGGGTGACACGCTGCTCATCTACGAGACTGAAATTGAGATCACACTCGAACCTGAAGGTGCGCCGAGACGCGACCGTCGCGGCGGTCCGGATGATATCGAGTACGAGTGGCGCGATGATGATGAGGAAGACGGTCTGGACTATAACTGGATCGACGTCAGCAACCGTGAGGATGTTGTCGAGATTCCCTTCCAGAACGATAACATCAACCTCGGACCTTTCGATCTGGGATTTGATTTCAATTTCTGGGGTGATACATATAACAGCATCAGAGTCTGTTCAAATGGATGGGCTTCATTCACCAGCACCCGCAGCTATCCCGACTATAATAACTGGGATGAACTCCCAACCATCGATGCTCCTCCGGACTTCCTCGCGGTGGCAATGAGTGACTGGGATCCATCCCGCGGAGGCGGTGAATATTTTTTCTGGTCTGACCAAGAAATGGCTGTTATCACTTGGGAAAACATCCCTCACGTCACCGGGCAGGGCAACTGGACCTTCCAGGTAATCCTATATTCAGATGGAATGATTAAATACCAGTACGCCGAAACAGGCGCTCCGGACGGTGTCCAAATGGTCGGTGTACAGAATCATGACCGAGATCACGGTTTTGAGATTATTCGTAGCGAGGATGACTACCTCGTCCCGGGTCGTACCATTGGTATTTCCCGCATCTGGCCCCAGTGGTTACGAGTTGCTCCTGAGGCAGGTGAGGTTGGTGTCAACAGCAGCCAGCAAATGATTGTTACGATTGACACTGAAGACCTTATTGAAGGTCAGTACGGCGCCGAAATTCACATGCTCTCCAACGACCAGGAGAATCCGGACGTCGTCGTAACGGTTTCGCTCGAAGTTATCGGAACGCCTGAGATCGATATCGTCTGGGATCAGGAGATCGGTTACCCGGATTTC
Organism: bacterium; assembly: GCA_013202285.1. Classification (GTDB taxonomy): domain Bacteria; phylum Electryoneota; class AABM5-125-24; order Hatepunaeales; family Hatepunaeaceae; genus JABMRV01. The sequence continues at coordinate 4,212 of JABMRV010000085.1, forward strand.
GTGGACTGGAATGCGCAGTTTGACAACCTCCTGGCTGGATACGACTATGATATTGATCTCGATGTTTATAACTACGGCACGGCTAACCTCTCAATTGACAGCGTTTCGGTTGATAATGAAGTTTTCTTTGTAGAAAACGATCAGTTTATCATTGGACCGTCGGGGCTGTCCAGTATGACCGTGACCTTCTCTGCTGATGAAGGTGGTGAGTATTCGGGTAATATGACTGTCTATTCGAGTGATCCGGAGCAATCCGAGTATGTAATCTCACTAACCGGAATTGCGGAAACACTTGCCCCTGTCATCGAAGTAATCTGGGCGGAGGGAGCCGGTTATCCCGACCTGGTGAACTGGAACCTCGTTTATGAAGAACTTTTTGCAACAGTCGGATACTATATTCCCATCATCATTCGCAACACCGGCAACCGTGATCTGGAAGTAATCGAAATCTCCTCAGGACATGAGGCTTTCAGCGCTGACGCGGATCAATTCATCCTGTCTCCGGACTCTGAACGTGAAGTTATACTCACATTCCAAACCGACGAACAAGGTGAATTCGCAACAGCAGTAACTATTCGCAACAACACTTCTGCTAATCCTCAGTATCCGGTTTCCGTGAGCGCCAACGCCCTTAACCCGCCGGTTATTAGTCTCGAACCAGCATCGATATCCGACAGTCTCTATATCGATTGGACAACTACTCACACGATCAATCTTACCAACAATGGTGAAGCAACGTTGAGGTTCGTAATCGAAGAAGAGATCCTCAACGAACCGGAACGTGATGCCATGTCCCGCACGCTTCGCGGTGCCAACGGTAATAACGGACCCCGCCGCGATGAACCAGGCGACCTGATTGCCGAGTTCGTGGGACCCAACCAGGCGAGTATATACTGTTCACCGATCGGTTGGGATCCGGACAACGAGGTGATGTTCATCTCGAAATACAACGCCAGTCAGGTCTTTGTTTATACCCACGATAACTACGATAACTTCGAAGAGGTGCGCGTTTTTAGCACCCCGCTCCCGATGGACGGTGGTTTTTATGAAGGCGTCCTCTATATCTGCAACCTGAACGTCAACAGCGTTCTGCGCCGGTTTGATTTCGAAGGCAACAACCTCGGTGATCTGCAGATGGGCTTTGCGACGTATGGTTTAGCCTTTGACCATCTGGAAGGCTGGATGTTCGCCCGCAATCAGACTGCCGGCGGTGTCATCCAGGTTTACGAAATGGACGGTAACGACCGCGGTGAGCAAATAGCGACGCTTCCCAATCCAACGCAATACAACGGCGGTAACGCCAACCTTTACAACATCGAATGGGTTGCCAGACATCACGACGGTCAGATGTGGATAGCAAACAATAGCACCCAGAGCCTCCACCAGATCGCTGTTGATACAGATAATTGGGAGTACATTGATGTCGTTCAGAGCTTCAACGCCGGGATCTCGCAGCCTTACGATGCGTGTATGCATGACGGACATCATTTCTGGGTCGGCGGTTGGGGAGCTGGCAATATCCGTATCTACGACGACGGCATCGTGGAACGCGGCTGGCTAAGCTATGAACCTGTCGAAGGTGAAGTCGCGGGGAATGACGCCCTTGACATTATTGTCACGCTCGACGCAAGGATGGGCGACGTCGGGTATTACGAAGCAAACCTGATCTTCCGGTCGAATGATCCTCACAACCCCGACGAACTGTTCAACATCAGGCTGTACATATCCGAACCGCCCAGTCTCGTGGTCGAGTGGGACAGCGATTACGGCTTTCCGGAGGAAGTCAACTGGAACATGGCTTATCTCGATCTATACAACAACCAGCCTTATGAAATTGAACTCGATTTCATCAATTATAATGATGATACCACGCACGTTGATAGTATAGAATTCACAGGCGGAGGGGCTCAACATTTCAGCATTGACAGACAGCAATTCACCATCGGTCCAGATGAGGAGACAACTCTAACTGTCACTCTTGAGGCTACCGAATCGGGAGTTCATCGCGCCACCATGGCGATCTACTCAGATGCTGAAGAGCGTGAAGAATATGCGATCATACTCGTCGGGGAGACACATACTCCACCAAGTTTCGCCATGGAACCGGAGCAACTCCATGATGATCTGATAACCGGTCAAATCGCAAACCATGATCTCCTTCTCTTCAATGACGGTGAATCGGTGTTGAGATTTGTTATCGACGCAGAGGCAATTTCGGAACCCGAACGAGATCAGAATGCGAGAACTCTGCGTAGAACAGATGGATTGGAAAGTCCTCGCCGTGACGAGGCGGGCGATTTAATCGCCACCATCAATGGCATCAATGCCGTGAACAACTACACCCACGCAGCCGGTTACGACTGGGATAACGAATGGATGTGGTTTACATCATATACAAGCAGCTTTGTGAGGGCTTATTC
>JABMRV010000010.1 GCA_013202285.1 bacterium
CCATTGGATATTGACTATTCTACTGGTCTTATCCTTAGGCATCAATCTGCCTCTTCAGGCTGAATGGGGACGGGCGGCTGATGAATACATCAGTCTACCCCTTTACCGGGACGCACACATCTGCTCAGATGGCAATGGAGGTTGCTGGGCGACCGGACAGGGGATTGGTCTCAGTCATGTCGATCGGAATGGTAACCTGACCTGGGAAATGGAACCGTTTCATGTTCAGCCCAGACCAGGCTATAATCCCAGACCTGTGTTGGCTGATAACGGCGATGTAATCGTCGCCATGAATGTTTATAATGAAAACAACGGTTTGATAGATGTTTATCTCCAGCGCATTAACATTGACCAGGAACATGTCTGGAGTGAAGCAGGGATACAATTGGATACCTCCAGCAGATACGAAGGGATAACCGGAATGTATAAAGGACTTGTCGATGACAGCTACCTGATCCACTGGGTCAGACGTGATGAAAATTACCGCAATTATGACTTACGTCTCCAACTTATCAATGGAGACGGTGACTTTCTCTGGGGTATTGGTGGCATTGGTTTGAATTGGCCTTACTTGTATGGATTCACTTCAAAAATCATTATATCAAATGACCAATGTGCTATTGCTGTTCATACATTATGGGAAGACGATGAAGGGGATATAGAGGTACATAAGATTGCTTCAGATGGGGAGAGATTATGGAGTGAAAGTTACACAACCTTGGGTGGAGATATTAGACTTAGGCTATTGCGTGATGCCGAATCCGATCGTTCAGGTGGAGCTATCATACTGTATGATTATTTAAAGTATGAGAGCATCGATGACAGTATCACGTATTATGGTATCAATGCAATGAGGATATCCGGTGACGGTGATTCACTGTGGACGAGACAAGTTTATGAACGTGAGAAAGAATCAGAACATGATCCATTTCTTCAATGCGAATCAATAATTAACTATGCAGACTCAGGTCGTTTCTTTGTCGCCTGGGCGGATGATCCTCGCGCATTTCAGGTGGTCGCACTCGATGTTAACGGTGAATTTTTCTGGGATGAGCCGGTGGATGTTATTTTAAATCCTGCCAATTATGAAAAACTCGACGCCGCTGATTCAGATGGTGGAGTATGCTATGTGTGGCGCGATATTGCCGGTGATCGCGAGGATGGTGGACCTGTCCAACAATGGGGTCAGCGGATCAACATAGCAGGTGAACGTCTGTGGGGAGATCGCGGTCGAGCCATTCAAGCAAGGAACTGTGACCAATCTTCCATCACCACCAACGGCAATGGTGGCGTCATCACCGTAGTCGAGTATAATCCGACCGTGCAAATGATAAACCGCAACGGTGAAATCGGTGTGGTGTTGGAGAACAATGTTGGTGATGATAATAACAAACAGAAATCGTCGATTCTATCCCCGCAACTGTTTATCTATCCCAATCCCGGCAATACGCACTTCAGGATCGAATACGATACAGGCATTCCGAATGAGATATTCAGCTACGGCATTTACAATCTGCTGGGTAGAACCATTAAAACCGGTATCATGAGGGGAGGAAATACAATGGTTAATGATTTATCTCCCTTTTCCAGCGGCGAATACATTCTGCGTCTTCAATCGCCGCGAACGACCGTTTCAACACGGTTTTTATTAATTAAATGAAGTTTTGTTTTTTAATGGACACTAATATGATTACAAGATTAAAACTTTGCATATTTCTACTGCTCAGCCTGGTGTTGAACCTTCAGGCTGAATGGGGACGGACGGCTGATGATTACATCAGGCTGCCTCTCTATGGTGGCGTTCAGATCTGCTCCGATGGCAACGGGGGTTGCTGGGCGACCGGAGAGGGAGTTGGTCTCAGCCATGTCGATCGGGATGGCAACCTGACCTGGGGAGATGAGCCGTTTGGGCTCCCAGGTGAAAGTTACGATCCCAGACCTGTGCTCGCTGATAATGGCGATGTGATCCTTGCCATGGATATTGTATATGAGGAGGACGACCCTCAGAATGTTTACCTCCAACGGATCAATCTTGATCAGGAACTTCTTTGGGGTGAGGATGGGATCCAATTAGATACTTCCAGCAGATACCAATCGATAATCGGAGCGTATGTCGGACCTGTTGACAACACCTACATGATCCATTGGATCAGACATAATGAATACTACGAGGATTTTGACCCGCGTCTCCAACTCATTAATGGAGACGGCGACTTTCTCTGGGGTATTGGTGGCATTGGATTGAATTGGTCCCATTCTAACTCACATTTCGTTGTATCAAGCGACCAATGCGTTATCGCTGCTCAAAATGTATCACCAACTCCTTCGGTGGAAATCGTTAAGATAAATCCTGAGGGGGAGCAACTGTGGAATTCAAGATTTTCGACACTCTGGGAAGATGTGAGACAAAGAACAATAAGCGATGTCGAATCCGACCGGGAAGGCGGAGTTATTCTGGTATATGAATACAAAAGGTACGAGAGCGTTGATGATAGTATCAAGTATTTCGGCATCAAGGCAATGAGGATTTCAGGTGATGGTGATTCTCTATGGACCAGGCATGTCTATGAACGCGAGACAGAGTCACCAAATGAAAACTTTGGTCATATCGATCCAATTATTAACTATGCCGGTTCCGGGCGTTTCTTTGTTGCCTGGGCGGATTGGCCGCACGCATTCCATGTGGTTGCCTTCGATACTGACGGTGAACAGCTCTGGGATGAACCGGTAGATGTCATAACGACTCTCATCGGTGCCGGTCTACTTGATGCTGTTGATTCTCATGGTGGAGTGTGTTATGTGTGGAGCGAAGCTGCTGAACGCGAGGAAGGATGGAGGTTACAGCAATGGGGGCAGCGGATCAGCGCAGATGGGGAGCGTCTGTGGGGAGATCGCGGTCGAGCCATTCAGGCGAGAAATGTTGACCATTCATCCATCACAACCGATGGTAACGGAGGCATCATCACCGTAGTCGAGTATAGTCCATCCGCGCAGATGATAAACCGCAATGGTGAAATCGGTGTTGTGTTGCCGGTCAGTGTTGATGATGATTTTGACAAATCTAAATCATCCGTACCGTCCCCGCAACTGTTTATTTATCCCAATCCCCTCAACTCCCACACCACCATATATTTCACCCTCCCCCACGCCGGATATACCAGCCTGGCGATATACAATCCCCTCGGCAGGTTCGTCAGGGAGCTGACGCCGCATAGATGGATGGATGCAGGAAATCATAGTGTGGGCTTTGATGGGATTTCGCTGGCTTCAGGAACTTATTATATTTATGTGAATTCAAATGGTAATACCATATATCGACCGATCAACCTCGTTAAATAGGGAACGATGATGAAAAACCTCATTTTAATTTGTGTTCTGCTGTCCTTATTATTAGCGAATACGACTTATCCGCAGGATACACTAACATTGGAACCGGCTGTCATGTTAGAGGTGACCAACATTATGCCCATCGAGAACAACCTGATGATCACAACCAGTTTTAGAGGGTATTCGCAATGGATATCGATCTATGATATCTCTAATCCACATGAACCGGAATTAATTGACAATGCTTTTGCCTTGAGAATGACGCCCGGGAGCCCCGAACATGTCAACAATGAGAAAATCACCGGTGCAATCCTATTTGATGACATTGTTATATGGTGCACAATGCACGATATTGGCCATCCAATGAAGGGGGAAATGCAACATGGTCCCATTGAATTATGGGGGCGCAGAATCGGAGCCGACGAAGTACTCTGGCAAATAGAGTTTTTTGAAGAGGATGACCAACGGTTTGACTGGCCGGGGAATATGGTTCGGTATGAGGATTACCTGTTTTTGGCAGGTGGTGAAGCAGGAGTATTAATTTATAATATGTCTGATCCTGCCGATCCAGAGCTGGTCGATGTACTCGAGTACGAAAATTACCGCATCATTATCATTGAAGAGCGCTTGCTCATTTATGCTAAACCCCATCCTGGACATAACAGGATGTTTTTTAGATTGTTTGACCTAAGTAATCCGGAGGAACCGGAGCAACTTGGAACGTTTGATTTCAATGACCGCTATCCGTACGACTATTCTGTAGAAAATGTTACCTACAACAGTTGTTTGTTCTTGCGAAATTGGTCTCGTGAGGACAGCAGTTCGATATTAGTGCTTGACGTAACTTCGGACGATGCGCCGCGTGAGGCAGCCATAATCAATCTGGGGCGCGACCTGGATATTTTCTATTTCTGCATTTCCGATGATCGTCTGTTTATAACTCCTTTCCGAAGGTCTTTAGTTGACATTCATAACATTAATGATAATTATGAAATTGAGCACGTTGCAACTGTGTCGCCAGAGCGCACACCTGACGGTCAGTTTCTCGTTCATGATAACAAGTTGATATTTTCCTACTTTTATTATAGTGATCCTGAATTCCCTATTGCGAGGACATATATTTACGAACTTCCCGCCCTTTCAGTCTATCAACCACCCACCCTTCATCCATCCAGCTTCTCCATTACCAGCTACCCAAACCCCTTCAACTCAACAACAACCATCAACTACAGCAATCCCAAGGCAAGTGACGTTTCGCTGAAGCTGTACGATATTTCCGGCAGAGAACATGCAAGCTTGTTCAACGGTCATCTGCAGGCTGGAGTTCATTCATTGATGCTTGACGGAAGTGAATTGTCCACAGGTACTTATCTTGTGGAGATGAGAGCAGGGGGGAATAAGTCAGTAAAGAAGATGGTGCTGATCAAGTAGTACGTGCCATGCGTCTCTTTCGTCGTTCCGGCGATCCCGGATTAAATCTAAGACAGAATCCATGAAATAACAATAACATATCTGGATTCCCGTCTGCACGGGAATGACAACAAAGTTTCGTAGTTTCGTAGCCCCGATCCCTTGTGGTCGGGGATCTTTTCTATATCTCACATCAAACACATCATTAAATCGCGCACCGCCGTGGCTGCCACCACTGCAGACACTCCGGTATGATCGTACTGAGGCGCCAGTTCCACCACGTCGAATCCCACGAGATTACGCCAGGCAAGCTTGCGCACAAGCTGCATAAATTCGCGGTAAGTCATTCCCATCGGCGCGGGATTTCCCACCCCCGGCACCAGCGAAGGATCGAATACGTCGAGGTCAAGCGTAACATAAAGCGGAACATCCCCGGGCATCGACTTCATAACCGCTTCCACCTCTCGAGCGGAACCCTCGAACCCCAGCGGCAGATCGATGCCGTGCTTGATGAAAGCCTCCTTCGATCCGGCGCGTACTCCCAACCGGTAGAGCCGTTCCAGCGAGATAAGCTCGACGATCCGGCTCATAACTGTTGCATGGCTGACTTTATCGCCGAGATACTCCTCCCTCGAATGCGCGTGAGCATCCAACTGGAGTATTACAAGATCGGGGTATTTTTCAACCATTCTCTTAACGACGCCGATGGTTACAGTGTGCTCGCCGCCGAGGATTATCGGTTTCATGTTCTTGTCGAGGATATCTCCGACAACTGTGTAAACCTGCTCGATCATCCGCTCGACCGAATCCTGGTCAACCTCGAGATCCCCCATATCGACAATATCCATATTCTCGAGGTCGCGGTCGTAGTATGGTCCGAAGGTCTCCAGGCTCATCGAACCCTCCCGGATAGCCTTTGGTCCGAACCGGGAACCCGGACGGTGAGACGACGTTCCGTCGAAAGGAACACCCACCAGCGCAGCCTCACCCCGCTCCCCAGGCGGCAGCGCTCCGATAAAACGACCTGTTTCCATTCAATACCTCTCTGCGACAACAGTGGAAAATGTTTTCAGATTTGTGCTTGTTAATAACTCACTGAAATGGTCATCCGCCTGCCGTCATCCCGACGCTTCGGGATGACGGAAAAACAAGTATTTAGCAGGCAGACGGGGGCGTCTGCCAGCGGTTTGGAGGACTTCTTCAACAAGCACTAATTAATGGTGCTGAATCTCTTTGTATGGCATTATAACAAAAAAATCCGCCGGTGTGTGTGTTTTTTCTCACTTTGACCGGCGGACAGTGTTTTTATTGTCCACTCTAACAGCGTAAACCAGAAGATTTGATGTGATTCTGATTCCCTGAGTTAGAATAAAAATCCCAGTGTGTAAGTGATTGTGTAGTAAATTCCAACGAGAATGAATACGATCCCGGTAATGCGACGCGCCCATCGTTCAAACTGGCGGAGTTTATTATAGGCTCGACCGACTGCCTGCGTGCTGAAAGCAAGCAGAATTGCAAAGACGATGACCGGCAATCCCGTGCCAATCCCGTAAAGGGAAGGATATACTATGGTCGATCCAACCCCCACAGCCAACGGAATCAGACTGCCGAAAAACAGCGCCGCAGAAACCGGACAGAATGAGAGGGCAAAGATGACACCCAATAATCCCGCTCCCCAGATGCCGCTCTTCTCAGCTTTCGTTTGAAGCTTTCCCGATCCGAACGAACCCAACCAGATCGCATTAATCAATCCTGTCAGGATTAAACCGACAATAATGAGAATAGGTCCCAAGACCTTGTTCGTATAATTCTGAAGGAAGTTTGCAATACCCGGAATGGCGAGAATTCCCTTTACTACTATCACGCCGATTACTACGTACACGAGCATGCGTCCCAATGTATATAAGAGACCTGAAACCAAAACATGCCGTGTGCTGCCCACCCGATTCCCGATAAATGAGATCGCAGCGATATTAGTAGCCAGCGGACAAGGGCTGATAGAGGTTAGAATGCCCAACCAGAGAGCGGTTCCCAGACCAAGCAGCATTTATTTTCCTTCGGTGAGAAATGCCGAGACTTCCTCGCGAATATATTCATAGTAAGCGTCTTTATTTCTTATCAACCTCCAGACGTCCTTCAGGTTTTTCCAGCGCACCATCTCGTTACCTTCCATCTCAACCAGGACGACCGATTGTGTATAAAGCTCAAAGTCATCTTTGAAATGCTTATTCTTCGGATTAGCGAAATTTACTATCCGCCATTCCATGCGATCTGATTCAAGTTCGGCAGGGAAATAATCCAAAATCGCATCATGAGTGTACATCTCAATTGTGCGGCAGGACGAACATCGCTTTCTGCCGTGGAAATAGTAAACGATGAATGTTAGATCGGTCTTTTTCTGCTCTTTTTCAACAGAATCAATGCTTGATTCGGTCATAACCGGCTGCTTCTCACCTTTGTCTTGAGCAAAGACAGTATTCGATTGAAAGAATAATCCTGCTCCAAGCGCCAAGAGCAAATATGTGTAAAGAGTGAAATCCTTCAAATCGGTGTCTCCTTTAGTTTGAATCCTTTTGATAAAGCGTTCCCGGTTCGATCAGGATAACAGCTCCTTGATTTTTTCTACCGAAAGAACCTTGCCGACACTCTCCACCTTTCCATCGATAACGAGTCCCGGAGTCATCACTACCCCGAACGTCAAGATCTCCTGGATATCTGTAACCTTCTCGATTTCACATTGGAGACCCAGTTCTTGAGCAGCAGTGGTGGCATTACTGGCGAGTGTTTTGCACTTGGGACAGCCAGGTCCCAAAATTTGAATTTTCTTCATTTTAAATCCTTGCTTTTCCGTCATCCCGAAGCGTCGGGATGACAGCAGGCGGATGACTATTCCGATGAGATTTTCAACAGGCACTATTTAGAAAACTTACTTTTTAATAGAATGCCCGATGCAGATTCATTCCGTTAACGCCAACTGCTGTTCAGCGCTGGTTTTGATGACGGTCTCAATGCATCCGAAGAAGTTGAGGATGCACGGTGTTGTCAGTTCATAGTAAACTGAAGCGCCAACTTTATCATCCTTAACCAGTCCGGCGTTTCGTAAAACGGACAGGTGCTTGGATACGGTCGATGCATCCGCACCGATCATTTCGGTCAATTCGCAAACGCAGCGTCTGTTCTCTGAGAGTTCATCTATGATGAACAGCCGTGTCGGGTGAGCCAGGGCTTTCACTATTCTCGCCCGGGCTTCATATCGGGCTTTTTTCCGTACATCCATCGGGATTCCTCTTTATTTGTTGATATGGCAATATAACCAATTAACCATAACATTGCAACCCCCGCCACCTGCTTGAGGAATTTCACTGAAGAATATCATAAAGAAAAGCAAGTGCTTGCACATTGTTGGTTATATGACTATATTACCAAATAGCCATTACAATAGAGGAATTTTCTGAATGTTCTGGAAGAAAGAATGGAAGGCTTTAGGTGTGATGACCGTCGTCTTCCTGACATGTTTTTACCTGCCAACAGGTAAAGTTCGCTTCGATAACGCCATCCTCGAAGCGCTACACTTAGTTAAATGGTACGCGCAGGAACATGTGCTGCTATGCCTGATTCCCGCATTCTTCATTGCAGGAGCTATTGCGGTTTTCATCAGTCAGGCATCGGTTATGAAATACCTTGGCGCAAGAGCGAACAAGGTTCTCGCCTACAGCGTTGCATCCGTGTCGGGGACAATTCTCGCAGTCTGCTCATGCACAGTGTTACCGTTGTTTGCAGGTATCTACCGCATGGGCGCGGGACTCGGTCCTGCTACCGCTTTTCTATATTCCGGACCGGCAATAAACGTGCTGGCAATCATCCTGACAGCAAGAATATTGGGACTTGAGCTTGGTATAGCGCGAGCAGTCGGTGCAATCCTGTTCAGTGTCATAATCGGACTGCTGATGCATTTCATCTTTCGCAGGGAAGAGCTTGAGAAATCGAACTCCCAGATGGTTATGCCGGAACCGGAAGTCAATAGACCTCTCTGGAAAAATGCGCTTTACTTTGCGTCTATGATCGGCATTCTCATATTTGCCAATTGGGGCAAACCGGAGGATTCATTCGGTTTGTGGTATGCCGTGTATTCTGCAAAATGGATCATCACCGGTGCGTTTGGCGTTGCATTCGCCCTGATGCTCAGCTTCTGGTTCAATATGAAGTGGTGGCATGTTCTGCTTGCCGGATTTCCCGTACTCCTGTTTTCACTAATCTTTCCTGAAGTCCCGATGATCGCCTTTGTAGTGGGAGTGCTGGGATTGTCAGTAATTACGAGCACAAATAAGGGAGAAAGCGGGGAGTGGTTTGCATCATCATGGGGTTTCGCAAAACAGATCCTTCCGTTGCTTTTCATCGGAGTATTGGTGGCGGGAGCGCTCCTTGGTCGTCCCGGAAGCGAGGGCTTGATTCCTTCGGAATGGGTCAGTCGAGCGGTCGGCGGTAATTCTCTGACAGCCAACTTCTTCGCCTCATTAGCGGGCGCTTTTATGTATTTCGCAACCTTGACGGAAGTGCCGATTCTACAGGGATTAATCGGCAACGGGATGGGCAAGGGTCCTGCTCTTGCCCTGCTCCTGGCAGGTCCTGCATTAAGCCTGCCAAACATGCTCGTCATCCGCAGTGTGATGGGCACGAAGAAGACAATAGTTTTCATTTCGCTGGTTGTGATTATGGCAACTATCAGTGGTTTAATCTACGGCTCACTTTTCTGATGGGAACTGTCACTTAACAGGAAACAGGAAAAATCAATGGAATCCGAAGCATATACTACAAAGACGTCGCGAAGTCTGAGTTTTTTTGAGCGATATCTGACACTATGGATTGTGGCGTGTATCGGTGCTGGAATCCTGCTTGGTAAGTTATCGCCGAATGCAGCGACCTTTCTGGACAGCCTCGCAATTTATGTAGGCGATGCGCCGGTCGTATCCATACCCATTGCGATATGTCTTTTCTTCATGATGTATCCGATCATGGTGAAAATTAATTTCGCAGAGGTTGTCAAGGCGGGTAAAAGCGTAAAACCCGTCGGTCTGACGTTATTTCTTAATTGGGCGATCAAACCGTTCACAATGTACGCCATCGCTCTATTCTTTCTTGGTGTTTTGTTTCGAGGATTAATAGGATCTGAAGCTGTAGATATTATCAAAATGCCGTTTGGATTGGACCTGCCTGTTGGAGCCCGTCACGGTGCGGGAACGGTGATGATTGTCGATGGTGTAAAGATGCTTCAGATTCCGCTGTGGCGCAGCTATCTCGCCGGATGCATCCTGTTGGGAATCGCTCCCTGCACGGCGATGGTTCTCGTCTGGGGATATCTGGCAAGAGGTAATGATGGCTTGACGCTGGTCATGGTGGCGATCAATTCGCTGACAATGCTGGTTCTGTATGGACTGCTTGGAGGCTTTCTATTAGGTGTAGGGCGACTTCCTGTTCCCTGGCAAGCGCTTTTACTCTCTATCGGAATTTATGTAGCGCTGCCGCTTGTAGCCGGGTATATCACCCGAAAATGGGTTGTTGCGGTAAAGGGTGAGGAATGGTTTAAGAAGAAGTTCCTTCCTGTCCTTACGCCGATAACAATCGTTGCTCTCCTTGCCACGCTGGTGCTTCTCTTTTCCTTCAAAGGAGAGGTGATTCTCAATAACCCGTTAACCATCCTGTGGATTGCAATTCCGTTGTTTATTCAGACGAATCTCATCTTCTGGCTCGGATACGGTCTTGCCCGGATTCTGAAGTTGTCCTATGAAGATGCTGCACCCTCAGCAATGATAGGAGCTTCGAATCATTTCGAGGTGGCTATTGCGACATCAGTGATGTTATTCGGGCTTTCGTCCGGAGCGGCGTTGGCAACGGTTGTTGGCGTACTGATCGAAGTGCCTGTGATGCTGATGCTGGTTAAGATATGTCTTCGTACTCAGGGGTGGTTTCATTGATAGTACACAGATAAATATAGTGACTGCATTATGCCTTAGAGAGACCGTTGAAAAAGTTTACGAGTTGAATCGCAAGCTGTTGTCAGAGACATCAGACGCAAGACCGAAAGAAGATCTCTGCCGAAGTAATCTTCTTGGGATTCAATGCAGTGGCAGGTGTAGGTTGTTTATACTCCTGCAGCTTTGATTCTACATAAAACATTCATATATTTAACAATATGAAAGTAAATACCTGTCAAATAAGATCATTAGCATTCGTCATATTTGTTTTAAGCCTGTTGATGCTGCCGGTGATTGCTTCTGCGCAGACAGAGGTCGAGGGAGAGGTGTCGGGGGAATGGACAGCGGAGGACAGCCCCTATATCGTCGTGGACTCAACCTGGGTGCCGGAAGAAGAGAGCTTGATGCTCCGCGAAGGGGTTGAGGTGCAATTCCTTGAAGGACAGGGACTTTACATATTCGGTACTCTTGATGCAACCGGCGCTGAGGAAGACTCAGTTCTCATTCGAGTAGCCGATGAAGTGGAACATTGGAGGGGATTGCGCTTTTACGGCAGGAACAGCACGGAATGGAACTACGCTTCAATTGTTTGTCCAGACTCAGCATTTACCTTCGATCAATACTGTTCCTTGACCATGAACAACTGCCTGGTCAGTGCAGATAGGACATTTGCCGGTGATTCATATTCCGGGATGTGGGGGTGTAATCTTTCTTTTTCATATTCGAATCTATACTATCGGTCCTTTCACGTCGCTGTTGGCGGACGTCTGACTGCTGATCACACCACATTCGATTTCGGTGAGGACGAAGACGATCAACCTGGTTTTGTCACGGAAGGTGTGACATTTAGGTTGACAAACTGTGAAATAATCGGGCGACTGACTAATAACTGGGGAGCGGCTTACGTGGATAGCTGTCGCTTCCTCAGAACGCCTCATGGTGACCAGCACACTGGCTTAGGAATAGGACTGGGACGAATGACGGAATCGTATGTCGAAGGCGGAGTTGGTGCCGGGAGTAGGTATAGTGAAACAATGGTAACTTTTCATAACAATACCCTGTTTGGGAGCTTAGCTCTTGCTGGAACTGTTGATGTGTTGAACTGCGATATTGGGGAAAGCATCAGGGTTAATAGCGGAATAAACATTACAATTCGTAATTCTATAATAAGAAAGCGTTTGTTATTGAGAAATACAGAATCAGTTACAGTTGACAGTTGTTTTATAATCCCAGATGATCAAGAAGAACACTCCTTAATTGTGGTTGACGTTTCTCAATTTGAGTTTACCAGAAACGTAATGTTGCATTTGAGTTTCATTTCAATTTTCTATGAAGTTCGGACTATATTTGATCACAACACGATCGTATTTGATTCTACTCGAAGAGGTGCTATCGTTGACATTAGTCAAGATTTATTGATGACCAATAATATATTTCTGTCCGAATTACCGGGCGGAAGATTATTCACCCAGTTAAGTTTACCACTCATAGAATATAATTGTGTATGGGGATTTGATATCGCTGCAGGTCCTTCTGATGATCTCATACTAATTGAAGATATCGATTCCACAAATGTTATCGCCAATCCTCTGATTGAATGGGAGGGTATCATTCCTTACATTTCCTATAACTCCCCCTGCAGAGACGTCGGCGATCCGGAATTCGACCTCGATCCGGACGGCAGCAGATCCGACATTGGCGCTATAGCTTTCGATCCAAGATTCTCCGTTCATGAGCCATTTAAAGAAGTAAATTTCCCGGAATCGCTGAATGTAACAGCGTTTCCAAATCCCTTCAACTCCTCCACCACTATCCGCTTCGAACTCCCGCACACCAGCCAAGTATCAATCACCCTAACCGACCTTACCGGCAGGAGAATTGCAACGTTGCTTGATGACCGTCTCACCGCCGGAAATCACCACCTGACCTGGGATGCGAAGGACTATCCCGCGGGGATGTACCTGTGCAAGATGAGAGCGGATGGCTTCAGCAGGACGAAGAAGTTGGTGCTGGTCAAGTAAGGGAATCCTTCTCAACTGAGTAAAAGTAAGAACTTCTCCGCGAAGTTATAACACCGATTTTAATATTACAAGAGGTTTTTAACTGCATGAATGAAGATGCAACACTGCTGATCTGGGATGTCGATGGCACATTGACCGATTCGGCTGGATTGACGAGGGTGGCGTTTGAGAAGGCTTTTGAAGGTATATATGGGATATCCGGATCGACAAAGGGTATTATGCCTTTTGGTCGCACCGATCCGCAGATTTTCAGAGAGATGCTCAGGAACAGCGACCTTCATGGAGATGATTTCCCTGAACAGTTCAGGAAGTTCGGTATTCAAGCCACACATTATCTTGAAAAGGAGCTGCAAGCGTCCAATAAACCCCGCCTGCATCATGGAGTAAGAGAACTCCTGGATCTTCTGGCCGTCGAGGATGACGTTTTCATGGCGCTCGGAACGGGGAATATCGAGCGAAATGCGCGGCTTAAACTGGAGAAGCACTCAATAAGTCATCTCTTTCCTGTCGGAGGCTTCGGCAGTGACGATGAGGATCGAACAACCTTAATTAAAATTGCTTTTTTGCGGTCAAAGGATTATTTTAGTATAGATTTCGCTGAGATTAACACCTGGGTGATCGGCGATACGTATTTTGATATTAAATGCGGTAACAACATCGGAGCTAATACCATTGCAGTCGCAACCGGCAATGCCAGTGAAGCCGAGCTGTCAGAGCATAATCCGACCGCCGTATTTGCGGATTTACGCGATGGGGATCGTTTTATAAATCTCATCGGTAATCATGGCGGGAGAAGATGAATTTTTGTGCATCCTTAACGCCGGATAGTCTGAGTAATGGGAGAATAGATGCCGGATAAGTCGGAAGAGATACGATTTAATCAAGCCGGCTGGCAGGTCTCCGTTCACGAGAATGGCTTTCAGCCGGTCGGTCCTGACTGGGTTAATGAATTCTCCGAAATGCTAATTAGACTGGAGAATCCTGACACTGTTCTCAAGCACGATCATCGCGGTGAAGTCGGAACTTTCGATATCGGCGAGATAAAATACGTAATCAAGAAGTTTACACTCCAGGAGACCAGGCTCTGGTTCCGTCTTGCATCAGTGTTCTTTCCCACGCTTGGAGAGATTGCCTGTCGAAACGGTCTGGAGATGGCTTCAGATGGAATTAAAACCCCTCGCCCGGTTCTACTTATGCAGCAGACTCATAACAGGATGATTGTCAGCAGTTGGCTTGTTTATCGCTTTATTGAAGGCAGATCGATGACGGAACAGGATGGTGAGGATATCGTCAGGTTCGTAAAAGGCATGCACAAATCGGGTTGGTTGCACAGAGATCCTCATCCGGGGAATTTCATCCTGACTCCGGAAGGTGTGGCAACAATCGATCCCATAAGAGCGCGGCAGAGCAGAAACCGTTACCTGCGTGCTTACGATGTGGCGCTCATGGCACATGATATGCCCGACGTGCTGGAAATCTACGGCAGGGAAGAGCTTGGTTTCTGGTTCTCTGCTGCGAAATTCGGGCATTCCCTGGTGAGAACTTATCGTCATCTGAAGCACGGTTTGAGGCGTATGCTCGGTATTCGCAACAGTGGAAGATAGAATGGGATTATTTCCATGGACAGTTTTATCATAAATTCTCAAAACAGAGATACAAAATGGAAGATCTGACCAGATTGGGTGAACTACTACCCCGCTTTATTATTGCGATACTGGTGGCGATTATCTGTGGTGGATTGATCGGACTTGAGAGAGGCCTGCGACATAAATCCGCCGGACTCAGGGATAATATATTGATCTGTCTCGGCGCCGTTCTGTATATGATAATTGCCGAACTTATCGCCATGAATGCCGGGAATGATGTAATCGGTGACCCATCCAGAATAGCTGCACATGTAGTTACTGGGATCGGTTTGATCTGCGCGGCTGTAATTCTTCTCAGGGGGAAGGATATCAGCGGTCTGACTAATGCAGCGACGATCTGGGTCGTTGCCGCCATAGGGCTTATTATCGGAGCAGGTTATCCCTTACTCGGGATGCTGGTTACGGCGGTGACCCTGCTTCTTCTTACCATGCTGCATGGCGTAGAAAAGCATATCAGTCGAAAACCGCGTCCCCTGCTGTTGAAACTTATATTACGAGAAGACAATCCTGAAATCCGGGACAAGCTGCAGAAACTGCTTGAGCAACACGGAGTCAAACCTGACAGTTACCGCGCTGAACGAGGTCCATTCGGTGTGAAACTGACCGTTCAGGCTGCTGCAGAACCGGAAGATATTAGAGTGATGGTAACCGATCTCTGGACGATCCAAGGGGTGACGGAGGTGGAACATTAAATAGTGTCTGTTGAAGAAGTCCTCCAGACCGCTGGCAGACGCCCCGTCTGCCAGCTTAATCCTTGTTTTTCCGTCAGACGAGGGCGTCTGACGGCAGGCGGG
>JABMRV010000086.1 GCA_013202285.1 bacterium
GTATGATAGATAATCTCTCCGATAAGAGCTGTGTAATCCGGAGTATTTAGTCTGTCATTACTCAGCAATCTGATCTCAAACGGCTGACCCTCAAGAGCGCCGTCTGTCTCTTTAGTGCTCGGATCATCGCCCCAGACGGCAATGCCGCAAATGCCGTTATTCAGTACACCGGAACCGACTAAGGCGTCATCGGCATAAATGCCGATGTCGACCCCTCCTTTCATTCCCCCCATACTCTGTAGGGGGGGATCAGCTAATACCAGCAGACTCATATTAACACCGGTAACTGCATGAACAGGTAATTGACCCGGCTCATCATAGACGGACGAATAACGAATTCCTGTGAATGCTCCCTCGTCATCGGGTCGCTCCAGTTGATAGACGAGATTCACGCCTGAATCGACGTTGATATAATACCCCTGCCCCTCACGCATGTCGCCCATGTTGCTGAAATCCCAGTCCGGGATGTAGAAATTGCCGTAACCGTCCTTGGCGATGATCAGATGTTCCTCTATGCCAGACAAAGCAACCGTTGCCTCAATCGGAAAGCAGGGATAGTAGGAGATCAACTGCCAACCCTCAGTGAGTTCAATAGGCTCATCACGAAGTACCGATATACCCTCAAGCCGGAAAACAGCCTCCCCACGCATCTTGAGCTGATAGCCCTGCGGGGCGAACCAGCCCCGTATGTTGCTGAAGTCGTAAGCAGGGATGTAAAACTGACCGGAGCCGTTCTTCATCATGATTAACAGGTCTTCTTCCACCAACGCTGACATCAACCCGCGGATGTCATCGTTATCGTAGGGTCGAAGGTTCACCGATACCGTGTTCCAGCCGATATGCAGACGAAGATCGCGGAACGTCGGCACCTCACCCTCCTCAACTCTCAACGTTACAGAGATGATTGTCTCATAACCGTTACCGTCGTGTGTGAATACCAGCGAACCTTCCATGGTGGTCTCCGAAGGAATACCGGTTGCATCCAGCAACAGTTCGAAATGCTGGCTTTCTCCAGCGGCTATCTCGCCTTCTTCGGGCGAAATACGGAACCAGGCACGATTGGTTGAAAGCTGCCAGACCATCATGCGGTCGGGAGTCTGGACAATGCCCATCAGTACCCAACTGTAAACGTCGAGCAGGTTGGTAATATGGATGCCGCCCGGTCTGCTGCCGCCAGCGTCGAACTCGGCAGCGAGAACAACCTCGCCATTGTCAAGATTCATCTTGTAAACTGCGATGTCAATCTCTTCGCCGCGATTAAAAACATACAGGCAGTGACCGTCGGGATCATCCTGCCAGAAACCCAAACCGTAAATGCGAATGTCGCCGGGACGACCAACCGTCTGAACGTGATTGCCCTCACGGTCGGTGGCATAAATATCCGAAGTAATATCCGCCGACCAGAAGCGTTCGCTGACGGGATCCCAGGTTACTGAACGGTATGAGGGCGCCTCGCCATTTAAAGTTGCAACATGCTCGCCTTCGAGATTGTAACCGTAGAGGATGTTTTCATCTGAACCCCAGATCAGTTCGCCGTCGAAAGTCAGATCACGCATGCCGTAACGGGATTCATGCGCCTGCTCAAACTCGCCGGTCTGTTCGCCTTCGCTGTCAAAGACATAGATCATGTTGGGATTGCCGCCGCTGTTACCGCCGGAAATGTAGAAATGTCCATCGGCGAAGGTGACGCCGTTAATCATGTCATCCCCGACGAGTTCCTCAGTGTTTGCCTCTACTCGCAACTCCCAGGGCTCGCGATCGACATCCTCAGGCAAAGTACGCTCGACACGCCATGTAAGCGGAGCATTGCCGTCATTGTCTATGTCGAATTCCACCGTCTGCCGGAATTCAGGCTCAAGAGAGAAGATGACGTTGTCAACACTTGGATTGCATTCGGCATGCAGCAGTGCAAAGTTAAGTTCAGTTGTCTCGTCCTCGACCACTTCAATATCTTCAACAGTCTGAGGGTGATAGTTGACTGCGTGAATTTCAACGATATAGATCCATTCAGGCACCTCTTCGAACAGATATACGCCCTCTTCGTCAGTGGTCGCTTCGAATCCGAAGCGGGGGATTGAGATCACCGCGCCCTCGACCGGAGAATCGTAGGCGGCATCAA
>JABMRV010000087.1 GCA_013202285.1 bacterium
CTTCTGCAGGTGTACCGTCATTTTCCCACCAGGTGATGTCATCACCAGTATGAGCAGCTCCCAGTACATCCATATCCCCATCACCGTCAACGTCAGCGGTATAGATTGAGTAAGCACCGTCGAAATCCCCCTTAATTGTGTGTTCAATCCATCCACCGTTGGCCGGTGTTCCATCATTCTCCCACCAGGTGATGTCATCAAGAACAGAAGCAGCGCCTAGCAAATCAACATCACCGTCATGGTCAAGATCGGTTGCAACGCAGGAGCTTGCTCCTGTAAAGCTAACATCGACATTACGCCTGGTGAAGTTCTGAGATCCATCGTTCTCCCACCAGGATAGAGTATTGCCCTGATCAGCTGTGCCGAGAACGTCGATGTCACCATCACCATCTATGTCAGCCGTGAAAATTGATTTTGCTTCATCGAAACTGTTGTCTATAGAATGTTTTGAGAAGGCCTGACTCCCGTTGTTCTCATACCAGGCAATCTCATCGGCAATGTTTCCAGCAGCCACCACATCGTTGTCACCGTCTTTGTCCAAGTCAACTGCCATTATGAAGCTCGCACCATCGAGATTATCATCGATCAATCGCTTAGTAAAATTCTGACTGCCATCATTTTTCCACCAGCTGATATCGTCGTCTTCGTAAGCTGCGCCGAGGATGTCAAAGTCGCCGTCGCCATCGAGATCCAGACCGGCAACTTCCTCTGCTCCGAGGAAACTTGCTGTAATGGATCGCTTGGTGTAACTCTGACTACCGTCATTTTCCCACCAGGCGATCTCATCGGTAACAGATGCAGCTCCCAATACATCCACATCACCATCCCCGTCGACGTCTCCGGTGGTAACGGAAAGCGCACCATCGAAATCGCCATCAATGGTATGTTCGGTGAAAACCGGTACTGGCGGAGGTTCGGTGATGTTTTCCCACCAGATGACGTCGTCATCCGTCCCCGCGGCGGTCAATATGTCTATGAAGCCGTCCCGGTCCAAATCGACAGTATATAAAGCTTCTGCGCCGCCCAAATGGTCATCTATAAAATGTCCAGTCCAGCCTCCGTCGGTAGGTGAGCCGTCGTTTTCCCACCAGGCAACCGTGTTGCCATCCCTGGCAGTGGAAACAACATCGAGACGCCCATCTCCATCCATGTCGGTAACGTAGACGTCGCAGGCTCCGTCGAAATTGCCTTCGATTATCCTTTCGGTGAAGCTTTCAGCCCCATTATTCTCCCACCAAGTAACGTCGTCAGACAGGTCGGCAGCACCAACGAGATCTACATCGCCATCATTATCGAGATCGATGGCGAGGCAAGCGCATGCGCCGTCGAAGGTGGTTGAAATGACATGCTCTGTCCAGCCGTCATCCGGCGTTCCGTCGCTCTCCCACCAGGTAATCTCATCATCGTCCCAAGCAGCCCCCACGACATCATAGTCTCCGTCGCCATCTATGTCGCATGCATTGACTGAGCATGCGCCATCGAAAGTGGTAGTAATATTATGAAGCGTGAAGCTCTCACTACCATCGTTCTCCCACCACGTGACATCGTCGGATGTGCCACCTGCCGCTCCCAGCACATCCAGGTCTCCGTCACTGTCGAGATCTATGACAAAAACATCCTGAGCTCCATCCCAATCACCCTTGATAGTATGCGCAGACCATGAACTTCCGTCACCGTTATCATTCTCCCACCAGGTGATGTCGTCGGCGAGTTCGGCTGTTCCCAGCACGTCCTGATCACCGTCGCTATCCAGGTCGATGGCAGATACCGCGCAGGAACCATCAAAACCGGATGCGATTACATGTTCGGTGAAGTTCTCATGCCCGTCATTCTCCCACCAGGTAATTTCATCGGTATCGTATCCGGCTGCGAGGACGTCGAAATTGCCGTCACCATCAAGATCACAGGCATATACATCAGTAGCGCCCTTGAAGTTGCCATCTATAGTGTGTTTATAATATTCAGGAGACTGGTAGTAATTGCCACCTTTACCCTGGTCAAAGTCGTACTCCAGATTCAGTAATCCGTAGCCGAACAGGTTGTCCTGACCATCATCACCCACATCGTCAGCATGTCCCGTCAGGTAGTTTGCGATTGTCTGGTTATTCAGCCCGGGGTTGGCTGACTTGAGCAGAGCTGCGGCTCCACCTACATGAGGGCATGAGGCTGAAGTGCCGTAGAATTCACCGTTGTAAACATATGAATCAGTGCCGTCGGGAGCGGCGAGGTTGGGCTTGATGTCACCATCATAAGTGGGACCACGTGAACTGAATGATTCAGGCTGAACAGCCGGATCGTTCCAGTCAGAGTAATAAACGGCTCCAACCGTGAAGGCGTCGTCGGCCATGGCAGGTATGGAAAGGCTCCCCTCGGTAGTAGGATAGGCAAAATCGTGAGAGGCAAAGATGGTGAAATCCGTGCCATCAGCACCATTTTCATTCTCGACTATGACACCATATCCTGCATCTCCGCCGCTGGTCGTCCAGCCTATCCACTCTGTAGGCGGATCGTCCCCATTCTGGACATCTACCGAACTGGCTATTATTGACCAGGTTCTTGGACCGGTGCTGTACTTTGCTAAATACAGGTTGAAATCATTACCGGAATCCGGGAAGTCGTCCCAGGATAGAGACACCTGAATTTGAGTGCTGCGGGGAAGGAGTAAAATTTGCCCCGAATTTGGTCCGAAATGGTTGATGCTGGCAACTCCGTCGAAGCGGTGGTAATTATCTCCATTGCCGAGATCATCGAAGTCGTCGCGATGGTGACTCAATGCTTCGTTCCCGGCGGATGTCGCAAAAAATATCCCAGCATTGTAGGCGTCTGCCACCTTACCACAGACAGCATCTGTTCCCCGGTAATAGTCGCTGAAAGGTCCCATCCAGCCGAGTGACATGGTCACAACGTCGATATTCTGCGCTATTATCCAGTCAACTGCATTCTCATAGTCGACATTTGTAGATATCTTAACCAGGTAAAAATCAGCATCTGGAGCCATATCATACACGATTTCGGCGCAGGCTGCTCCATGCACGCTTCCAGTATAAAGACCGGTACCGGTGAAGTCTTGTCCTGTCCAAGTCGCTGGTAGTTCACCGTTAGCCTGGGCATCTTCGGCAGTAGCGAAACCACCGTCTAATACTGCGATAGAAACGCCCTCTCCGGTCACATTAAGGTCGTGGAAGTTGTCGGCTCCGGTAAGTGCAACTCCCTCGCTGACAACTGAGGCAATGGGCTTGCGGATGTGGTGAATTTCTTTGATTATATCAAACCCGGCTGCCAGAGCAGTCAGTGTATCAATTGGAATCCAGGCGATCATGAAATGAAGGGAGCGGCTGTCAACTATTGCCCCATACGCTTGTAGTTCTGAATCGGAGATTTCACCCGGCAGGTGAGTACTCTGCAGGGAGAATTCAACCTGAACGCGGTCCTCGTCCAGCGCCAGATCATGTATACGAGCGAATTCTTTAGCTGCTTGAATGTCCTGCTTGTTGTAGATATCGACCAAACGGCTGAGTGCGGTCTCGAGCTTGTCATCGGATTTTGAACGATCAAGGGAATCTGGAGTGATTAGTTGAGCATCCGTCGGTAAAGGGATCACCTCGAGTGTGTTGGGCACCGCCCGAAGGTCACAATTGATCCATGTACCAAATATAATAACGACGATAATGGAAATTTTATATTGAAGAGAGTTGGATATCCTCAAGGAAGACCTCATGATTTTACACAGATTGCAACGATATGCCAATATATATCACACCACAGTTGTAATCAATGGTTTGGATCACTCTGAACGCATTTGAAACGACTGATTGAAAATTTGTTCAGATCGAGATTCCTTAAAGAGTTATGGCGGATAACAATCATTATCCGTGGTCAAACTCACTAAATCATAGTACTCAACAACTCAACCCTCTCCCTATCACTCATATTAAGGATTCTGCTGATTAACTCAAGATCCAGGTTCGTTAGCACAATAGGACCGGTCCTGTGAGTAACCCTGGCTTTATCAACCTTTGGCCTGGGTTACTCGTCTTCTGAATCGAGACTTCTCATTCACACATCCATAAGAGTAGATTATTCATTGAGATGGCTTGTTATGCGAAAGAATGCCGAAAGAAAAACGAAAGGAAAATATTTGTTCGGTGAGAGAATGTGAAAGAAGCAATTGACCCAATTTCAAAGACTAAATTGAAAACTTTCAGATTGGGTGGAACAATTTCAAATAACCAGCGTACAACCTTTTAATGCGCCATTCAATAAACATACGCAAAATTGTCGGAATCACACTTGTGAGTGTATTGGCACTCATTCTGATACACGACATACAACCAATTGTTATTGATACACATGGGAAAGACAAATCTGTTCCAGTGTCAAATGAGTCTCAGAACTCAGATCATTCAGATGCATGTGATAAATCTTGCGAGTGTGTAATCCATGTTCTGGAAATGTCTTTTGGTTTTTCAAAGTTTCAAATAGAGAATCTTACTGCAAATTCCTCCATTCGGATTACAATATGCCTGATGCCAGAAAGCATAATCCTGAAATCCATCTACCGTCCTCCTGAGGCTTGACCTCTACTTCCTTTTCAATGATTCGTCTGTTAGAATCAGACGAAACCGCCCACTTTAACTAAATAACGATATCAAGAAACTTCAGATCGTTGTGAACTCTGATTCTACAATGAGCTGTTAACTATCAGAGGTGATCTTATGTCAAAATGGATCGCTGGCATTGTGCTGGCGTTTTCAAGCATCCTCTACCAGTCTGGCATAGCAGAAACTATAACTGTTATGCAGGCTGTGAAGAACGCTTTCTCTGTCCATCCATCAATGGCAGTTGCTCGTGCCGGTTATAATCAAGCTTTAGGACAGAGACTTATAGAGTTATCACCTGATCCGGCTTCTATAGCTCTGGAATATGAGGGTGTACCGGACGGTGAGTCTATGGATGCTCACGAAGCGCGGACATTTAGTCTATCGCAGGAGTTTGCGTTCCCATTGAAGTATGTCTGGCGCGCCAGAGCTGCTGGTATTGCTGTTGACGAGGCTCGGATTAACGCACTCATTCAGATGCTGGATTTGGAACAGGAGGTTCGTAACGCCTACGTTCAGGCTTGGCTGATTGATCAGCAATTGAAGATACTCGACGAAAATGCGAATGCCGCTGAAACCTATGCACGACAACTCAAGCGATTGGTGGAACTTGGTGAATCTGCTCCGCTTGAAGAAAGACGTGCTCGGGTTGAAGCACTGCAAGCCTCAACTAAACGAGATGCTGTAATAAAAGAGCGGATTGCCGTATGGGGGAAGTTTCAAAGCTTAACCGGGATTGATACGGCGGGAATTGTATTGAATCCACCATTAGCATTCGATTCATCGAAAGCGTTTCCTTTGGGTGCTGTGTTCAACCCGGACGAATCGTTCGAACTTAAATCAGCTCTATTGCAATCGACCCTCGCTAATGTTGAAACGAAAGCTGCGGTCTTTAGCTGGTTACCAGATTTGGAACTTTCCTATTTCCAGCAAAATGTTCCTTCTGAAACCGATCCGGACTTTTGGGGAGTTGAATTCGGGATTTCACTTCCAGTCTGGTTCTGGTTGAGTGGACGTGGTGAGATACAGACTGCCAAAGCTAACCAGCGAGCAGCCCGGGGTAATCTGGAGAACCTGCGCCTCCAACAACAAACCAAGGCAGTCGCATTAATTCAATCTCAACAGGCATTATGGAACAAGTTAGAACTTTATGACGAGCAGGTACATCCACTCGCTGAAGAAGCCTACAAGTTAGCGATGAAAAGTTACAATACGGGTGAAGCTTCCTATCTGGAAGTGATCGACTCACAACGCACACTGTTAGACATTCAGCTTGAGCATGTGGAAATCAACGCTGCTCTCGCCGATGTAATGTCAGAAATAGACCGTATAAAGGGTCGTTCAGTCATCGGTTTCGACGAACTACAGGATATTCTAAACAGGGGATACTGAAATGAAACTTCACATCAGATATATATTGCTTCTCGCTCTGCTAACCGCAGTCGGTCTGTTTCTGACCACAACGGGATGTATTGATAAAGATAGAGATTTAACTGAGGTTAAGACCAGCCAAACAATTGATCAACAGGGACATGAAGGGCATGGGCACGAAGCTGAGAGGAACAACAAAGAAGCAGAACAGGGGCACGAAGGGTGTGACCATGATGCTGAGATACAGGACAATATTGAAGAAGAAGAGGGACATGAAGGACACGACCACGAAGCTGAGGTGGACGGACAGAAAGAAGAAGCGGTCATCCATATCTTACCACAGGCTCTTAATGAAGCAGGCATAGTTGTGGAAAGCTTGAAACCACGTATTCTCTCATCAACTTTGGAGTTGCCTGGGACGGTCTTACCGCACCCCCAGGGCGAAGGATTTGTCGGGAGTCTTGTAGAAGGACGTATTAAAGAAATTTTTGTCGATATTGGCGACCGAGTCTCTGAGGGAGAGCCCCTCTGCGTAATAGAGTCCCCAACCGTCTGTGAGGCGGAAGCGGCATATGTAACTGCATTAGCTGAATTGGAGTTTGTAAGGGGCGATCTTGAGCGTCACAAAATCCTCGTCTCTGAAGGGATAGGAGCGCAGAAAGAGCAGCTCGAACTGCAAG
>JABMRV010000011.1 GCA_013202285.1 bacterium
CAACTTCTCTTGATTCCAACTTTCGTTGGAATGATGATATCCTAGGTGTTTTAGTATTTTCGGACAGTCTGGAAAGCCGGAATCCATGAAATAACTTCAGCATACCTGGATTCCCGCCTGCGCGGGAATGACAAAACGAATACTTCTTCATCAGTCTCTAATTAAAGGAGGAATCTCAATGTTAGCACAAAAACATTCACTTCGGTGGAGTATTTTACTGCTTTTCTCCGTATCGCTCTGTATTATAACAAGTTGCGGTGACGACAAGGAGAGTGTTACAGGACCGGCGATTGTAGATGCCACAGTGAGCGGTGTGGTAAAAAACGCCATCAATAAGGATCCCATCTCCAACGTAATCATCACCGCGGATGACCTCAATTCAACTACTACCAATGCATCGGGCGAGTATGAACTTGGAGTCAGCACCGGCACTCGTGTGCTCACTTTCAGTGCGTCTAATTTCATCGAAATGGAAAAGGAAATCCGCGTTACTACCGGCGCCAGTATTCGGTTCAACGCTAATCTTTCACCAGTGATGGCATCCTCTCGCGCG
Organism: bacterium; assembly: GCA_013202285.1. GTDB lineage: Bacteria > Electryoneota > AABM5-125-24 > Hatepunaeales > Hatepunaeaceae > JABMRV01. Next base: position 554 of record JABMRV010000011.1, read on the forward strand.
ATAAGAATCATTCTAAGCTGGAACGAAACCCCGACGGATCTTGACGCACATCTTCTGACGCCTACAATCGGCGGTGAATCCTATCACATATACTGGAGTGATCCCGGGAGCGAAACCGAGCCACCTTATGCCGTATTAGACGTGGATGAGACAGAAGGATTTGGACCTGAGACTATCACTATCCACGATCCACAGGCAGGCACATACAATTACTGGGTGCATAATTGGAGCGAAGACGCTCTACTTGCCGGCAGCGGCGCGGTTGTTGAAGTCTATGGCAGTGACGGACTGATCAACCGATTCACAGCGCCCGGAAGCGGTGAACAGAGCTATTGGCACGTCTTTGATGTAGTCGGATCGACCGGTGAGATTCAGACAGTGAACCAGATGGTTGACGTGTCACCGGGTGTTGATATGTCATCCTATCATATAGTGCTTACCTGGGCGGAAGAGCCTTCAGATCTTGACGCTCACCTGTTAACTCCCTCTGTAGAGGGGCAAGAGTATCACATTTACTCAGGAAACCTCGGGGCTTCCGACCGGGCGCCTTATGTTACTCTGAACGAAGATGTATATAGCGGTTATGGTCCTGAAATAATCAGTATCCACAGTTTTGCGTCCGGTACTTACACATATTACGTTGAGAATCTCAGCGGTGAGCCTTCACTGACGAATAGTGAGGCATTCATTTCAGTATGGGACGGTAGTTTTGATAATTTGATAGGCTCACTTAGTGTACCGACATCCGGGGCAGGACGCTATTGGTATGCCTTCGATATTGACGGATCGACCGGAGAATTTTATATAGTGGATGAAATAACCGACGTCACCCCTGGCGGCGGGGGATCTGAAGCCGAGGAGTTGATTTACGATGACGGCGAACCTGAAGATTATTTACATTTTATACCGGAGATCATAGATGGTGTTTTAGCTTCTCGTATGAGCCCTTCAGGTCCATGTCGGATCATGTCGCTGAAATTTAACACCATTTACCATGACTCCACTGCGAGACATTTCAACGCCCTGATCTACGGCTGGACCGGGAGTGAACCCAGCTCCTCTCCTGCTGTTACCATCACTGATGTACCAGCCGCCCAGGCAAACTGGATAGAGATAGATGTGTCTGCTGTAGAGGGGGGAATCACATCCACCGGAACCTTTGTAGTTGGTTTCGGTCAAACAAACCAGAGCGTCTTCCTGGGCAAAGACGATAATGATAACAACCGCAGCTGGGGCATTGCTGAGGGCTACAGTTGGGGAGACATGGAACAGACATTCTTTATCCGCGCAGTGGTGCAGTATGAGAACGGCGCCATCGAGGAACTGGAACCGTCGGTTGAGCCACGGCTGATGACCAGAGAATGCCCGAAAATCTATGGCAGTCCTCTCAGTAAAGAAGCCATAAGCTCGCTTAGAGCATCTATCTTGTCAGAATCTGCATCTCATAAAATCCAACCACTTTCGAAGCTTCGAGATGTGAGGGATAAAAAGGTGGGAGCAATTGTGGTGTCGCCATTCAGTATGATACCATATAATTACCTCCCTGTTTCCGGGGGAGAAATGAGCGAGGCTTATTTAGACGCTGTAGTGCTTTCCGGTGAAGTTGTCGGCGGGAGGACTATCTCAATCGGGTATCCTTCAGAAGAATCCGGGGGCAGGTTGAACCGTCACCTGTTAAAGTATGTAGAGAGCCTACCGGATCATTAGTGTCTAATCAGGCAACTAACAAAAGCCCGGAGTCATAGATTCCGGGCTTTTCTTTTTTGAGGCATGATAAATACGCATTAAATCCAGGACAGAGAGAAGGGCTAAGCCGTACTTAATCGAGATTTACTTCTGTACGGCTTAGCCCTTGTATTCAATCCGCCAGCTGCGGATTTCCAGTTTATTTAAGAAATACCAAACGCCGGGCTTTTACAAATTCACCAGCCTCCAGCCTTATGATATATTCACCATTGGCGAGCAACTGAGGAGTCCAGGTCGTCGAGTGCCAGCCCGCCTGAACATAGCCGTTTATGAGGGTCTCAACCCGCCTGCCCGTCAGATCGTAAACCGTTATGCGTACTTTCGCATCCTCCGGCAGCCCGAACCCGATTGTAGTACTATTATTGAATGGGTTGGGATAGGCAGGGTTAAGCATCGCTACCTCCGGGATGGGCGCGACCGGATTAAGTACCAGATCACCCCAGCCAGCGCCGTAATCGCCCATACCCAGTTCGTCTTCAGTTACACTATTGTCTTCATCCCATGTCCAAGCAGCTTTCGTTACGTCAGTAATGGTCAAGGTTACAAGACCATAGGGATTTCGCATATTTCCCGTCACAAAAGTAAACTGACCTGAACCATCCGTTGTACCCTGCACATCGGCTCTGTTGTATAGACCGCTCCAGGTTGCAGTAACCAGGGCGCCTTCAACCGCAGCATCCGAGAGATCAATAACGGTTGCTACTCCTATGCAGGTGCTGAAATTCTTATTGATCACATTCTCAGTCAAATCAATAGCGCTCACGTACATAGTACCGGGTTCCGGTGCTTCAACAACATGGATAGTTACTACTGCATCGACGTCAAAGTCAACATCGCTGATTGTGAACGTCGCCGTGTAGTCACCCAAATCATCAACAGTGGTCTGCCAACTGAAAGAAGCGGTTCCATCACCGTTGTCGGTGAAGTTGTAGCCTTCAGGTACGTCTGTGGCTAATGAGATGCTCAGGTTATCGTCGTCAGGATCAGAGCCTGTGACTGCGAATTGAATTATGTCGCCTGCGTATCCGGTGATCGATTCAGGTACATCTGTCCAGATCGGGGCACGATTGGGTACATCACCGGTCATATATGCGATACTAAGCATATCAAGATGGAACGAGTCGAGACTTAGATTAGCCGCTGTGTGATCAGTATCGGTAACTCGCACATAGTACTGACCATATGCATCCCCATCGATTTGTGCAGTTTGCTCGTTATCATCATCTGCGGTCTTTGTGATCGTAATCAAGTCGGTGTAATTCTGACCGTCAAACGAACCGGCAAGGACGAAATCGTCACCATCGTTGTTTGAAGGACGGTAGGCTTCTGCGTGCAGAACCAGTTCAAAGCCTGTAATCTCAAATGTCCAGACATGTTCCAACAGGCTGTACCTTCTCTTTGCAGGATTTCCATCTGATGATATCTCAGTCAGAATCTCGTAACTGTTGTCGCTGTCAACAGTGTATGTATAATCACCTTGAACACTGCCGGAAGGAGTCGTTTCGCTTGAAGCATAGGCAACCCCAGGTCCGGAAGCGGTAACGCTTATGGGAACAACTGCATCAACTGAATTTACTCCATCGCTGATCGTAAAGGTCGCCGTATAGTTGCCCGCATCACCCTCAGCGGTCTCCCAACTGAAATCGGCAGTTCCATCGTTGTTGTCTATAAAGACATATCCATCAGGTATCCCATCCGGGTCAAGTGTGATGGATAACTCATCTCCCTCAGGATCCATGCCGGTGACGGTGAATGCAATCGGGTCGGTCTCGTCCACGCTGATTGATACAGGAACGTCCGTCCATATGGGAGGTTGATTCACGTCATTAACCGTGATCGTTATGATCTCATCATCAGTGAGATCTCCATCTGAGACTTCAAACGTCACATCATAAGCGCCAGCTTGGTCGTAGGTCGGCGTCCAACTGAAATCTGGACCTGTTAACGTAGCCCCTGCCGGCAGGTTTAAGGCTGAATAGGTTAAACCAAAACCATCATCATCAGGATCCGTTGCTGACAACGTGAACGCCAGCGTTGCGTTTTCGTTGACCGCTTTGTCTCCGATCGCTGCCAGAACCGGAGCAAGATTCACGTCATTAACCGTAATCGGAACTGAGGTATCAACAGTTGATAATACGCCATCCGACAGCGTGAATATCGGTGTGTAGTTCCCTGCATCGTCGAAGGTCGTCTGCCAGGAGAATGAACCTGAACCGTCCTCGTTGTCCGTGAATTGGGCAGCTTCCGGCAAGCCGTTTCGGTTAAAGGCAATCGTCAACGCCCCGTTTGGGGTAGTGCCTGAGACGTTAAATTCTATCAGGACGCTTTCATCGCCGGTAATCCCATAGGGAACAGAAGTCCACACTGGACAAGGCCATGCCTCAAGGTAATCGAGTATCTGTGTAGCCCGCCCGTTCTGGAAGGCTTCCAGGTCGTCGTAGCTGAAGTCATCCGAACTCGTGAAACTGTTGACTTGAGTGAAGACTCCGTCACTCCACGGGAAGATGGCGTCCCATAGACCGTCTTCGTCCGGGTTGGTTAACTTCCAGGTGTTAACCACACTATCCGGATTTACATAGTCGCATATCCAGTCGGCAAGTTCCGCTCCCCGGTCGCAGATCAGGCTCCCATTGTTGCCATCAAATTCTACTGGCACCGAACCGGCGCGCACCCATAGAGGCAGCGGAACGGAGGCGAGCGGATTGCCGCACATCGTCCACAGGACTGCATCATCCGGATCCTCATTATTAGGAACGCCCTGAACCACCACGACGCTGCGGGTTTTATTTCTACAGATGGCTTGGGCATTGGGAATGCTGCCATAGGGGTAGTCACCGATCTGACCGTCATACGGGAGTGG
>JABMRV010000012.1 GCA_013202285.1 bacterium
GTCTTGTCCCGACTTATTCGGGATGTGACCCACTGGTGGAAACGTCAGGTCACACCGTGACTTCGTCACAGCAAGACCTAACGCAACACGAAGTGTCTCTCACATGCAGATTATGTAAGCTATTTACGGATAAGTCCTAAATCTATTTCTTCCTCTGAGCTTCTCCGGTCATGGGCACAAACCTGACCGGCAGAAGTTTGGTTTCCCGGTAACCGTCTTTGGTTCTGTTAATCAAAACCAGTTCCTGCCAATCAACGCCCACCGGAGCAATGAGCCTGCCGCCCACTTTCAACTGCTCCAGCAGCGGTTGAGGTATCTGAGGTGGAGCCGCCGTCAGGATGACCGCATCGAACGGAGCATGTTCCTCCCATCCCTGGTAACCGTCACCGATCATTACGCTGATGTTGTCAAAGCCCAGGCTATCCAGTAACACAGCGGCGGATCGTCCGAGCTCCGGGACGATCTCAATGGTGTAAACCATATTACAGATCAGGCTCATCACCGCAGCATGATAACCTGAGCCGGTGCCGATTTCAAGCACCTTATCACTGTCAGTCAGTTTCAACGCCTGGCACATATAGGCGACGATATAAGGCTGGGATATGGTCTGATCGTGCCCAATTGAGAGAGGACGGTCTAAATATGAATGAGCGCGCCAGTTCGCAGGTACGAATGAATGCCGGGTGACTTCGGACATCGCATGCAGTACCAGTGTATCACTAATACCTTTACCCTCGAGACTCTCAACTAATTTCAGGCGCAGTTCGGTCCACCTGTCATCGGAAGCCGGATGACCCGAATACGCGCTTATCCCCGAAGTGATTACAATGGCAGCGAGAATTAGAATGGGGAGGATCAACCTTTTTCTCATGGTTCATCCCTGTTATTAATGGGGTTGGATTTAAGTAATCAGAAAGACATTGGCTATCTATAACGCTCTCATATATGCGTTACCGTCAGGTTTCAAGCGTAGCGTAACCTGACGGATTTACAGAACTTATATATATACCTGCCAGGTTACACTTCACTTCGTTTCGTTTGAAACCTGGCAGGAACGTTGTGTTTTTGTATTCTCGGACAGTCTGCTGCGCGGGAATGACACTAAAGGAACTTTATCGTTCAGTCAGGTTTCAGAGTCTCCTTAACCATCTGCGCCAACTCAGTTCCAGGGACGCTCCCCCGTAACTTCTCCATGACCAGTCCCATTGCCATCCTGAACTTTTGAGCCTCATCCATGGGATTAACACCCGCTACGGTTGACGCTGCATCGGTGATTATGCTCTTAACCTCATCCGGCTTAACTCTTCTGATCCCAATCTTTGCCGTTAGTTCGGTCCAGTTTCTGCTGCCGGTCTGTGCACTCTCTTCAATCAACATACGAAATCCTTCCCTGGTGAAAGATCCCTGTCGGTGTTGGGTAAAGAGGTTTTCCAGGTCATCGTCGCCGAAAGTTTCCGGTTCGCCGCCGAGTCGGAAGAGGTGAATCATTAACTCGACAAGAACCGTGGCAGCCAGTACCGGTTCAATTTTACCTTCACTCACGAGTCTATCGAACAGCACAGCGCGGGGTGAGATAGCCATCATCCAGGTGAGGTGATCTGGCAGACCCTGTTTCTTGTAGCGTTTCTCCCTGTCGAGAGGCTGCTCGGGCAGCTTCTTCCGGATTTCTGCAACATGGTCTCGGGGGATGACGAGAGGCGGGGAATCGGTATCGGGATACATCCTGTCAGGTCCGGGCAGGATGCGTTCAAAATCTGTCTCACCGGTCGTCATCCTCTGCCTGGTTTCATTGGGTATTCCGACGGCGGCTTCGCGACAACGGATCTCGATCTCGTTCAAACCCGTTACAACATCATCCGGCGGTCCCCATACTACAACCGCGAGATCATCTTTCTTCATTCCCGTAACTGAGAGGATTTCATTCATGTCGCGATGTGAGAATGCTGAGGATGATGTGTCGTCGGTATGAAGTATAACAGGTCGATGTATCAGGCAGGCGATGACACGGACTCTTCCGGCTACATCGTCGGCGAATCTGCGATCAGGTCCGATCTTGTGAGCGAATAATCCCGCCATTTTCTTCAGGAGCAGAACGGAAACAATGAATGACTCATCTGGGAAAACGGTTATGGCAGGATGTTCGAGTCGCCCGGTGATGTCGAATCTTTCAGTCTGAAGATTATCCTCCTCGATCCCGCGCTCATGCATCATCTCTCTCAACTGCAGCAGTCTGTGCTGTCGATAGGCTTCGAAATACACCAGGCGGGGGATGAGCGGCAGGCGGGGTACGCCTTTGATCTCAACTCTTGTGCCGCCTTCGATGGAGACGTTTACATCCTGCCTGACGCTGCCGATACCGCGCCGTACTTTTCCCATCGCCCGCAGCAATCTGCCGATCTGCATGCCAACTTCGTAAGCTTCCTCCGGTTCGTAGATATGCGGAGCTGTGACGACCTCTATCAACGGCATGGCAAGTCGATCGGTTGTGTAGGTACGCAAGTGTCCGACGTCGGAAACCTCACGGCAGGCGTCCTCCTCTATGGCAAGCTGAAAAATTTCAATCTTCCGGTTCTTAAAGGGTATCCAGCCGTTGACCCCTACGATGGCGGTGCGCTGAAATCCTGCCGGTATGGAACCATCGAGATACTGCTTCCTGATTACGTGAAGTTCGCCGACGATACTGCAATTAAGGAGCAAAGCAATCTCGATAGCGATGTCAACGGCTTGTTTATTAATTGGAAACGGCGGTGTGTCGTCCGTCTCGTATGTACAGGCGGAATCCTTGTTGATCCGGTAAATAATATCTTTCCGGGTTTTGAACTCCATCAGCGCGGTGCCGTCGTACTCGCCGAGTTCGGATAGTGTGGGTCTCATGTGACGGAGCAGTTGGGCGTTGTATTCGTCGGAATACACTCCTGCCGGACAGTGGCAGAAGAGCTTCTTTTCAGTGTCCAGTTGCTGATGTATCTCTAACCCGCAACGAAAACCTGCATCGCGGGGATTGAAATTGTTATAGGGATAATCTCTCTTCATCTATGGTTGACTTATGGTGTATCAGTTATAACACAATTCCCCGGTCAGTCAGCTGACTGACCGGACAACGTTCAACACGCGTGTTGCAGGGTGTCCCCACCCTGCGGCACGAACAACTCGTATAATATAACCCGAATCCGTCACATTTTCGAGACATGAGCGAAACAACTAAGGACAAAAGAGAGAAAAGACCGGCTGGGAAAATCCCAACCGGTCTTTTATCCTAATAAAAGGATCGATTTTCTACTTCATCAGGATCATTTTCCTGGCGCTGGTGAAATCACCCGTTGTCAGGCGATAGATATAGATGCCTGCAGCGAGATCAGTGGCGTCGATCTCAACGGTGTGATAACCGGCGTCGAGATGATTGTTGACGACCTCTTTAACCAACTTGCCGTTCATATCGAAGACGTTAAGCTTGACGTCCCCAGCCGACCTGAGTGCAAACTCGATGCTGGTCGTCGGGTTGAACGGATTTGGGTAGTTCTGGTAAAGGGCGTAATTCTCAGGCATAACCGGACGATTGGCGTCATCGACCGATTGAGCATTGGCCATAACATCCCAGATGAAAGCATTTGACATGTTGTCCGAATCGTTGATCACCCTGATGCGGCTATCGAGTTCAATCGCTTCATCGGTGTAGAAGGTGACGGTAACGGTTACCGAACTCTGCGGCTCGATGATAAATTCCTCATCGGGATTGGGATCGATGGTCAAGTAGGGGTCTGCGCTGCCGGCTATCTCTAACCGACCTATTGTTACAGGTTCGTCACCGAACGCGGTGAAGGTCGCTTCAATATCAATCCCTTCGCCGACATTAACATTACCGAAGTCGAGAATTTCCGGTTCGATTCGCAGTAGTTTGCCAACTGGTACGATATTGGAGACGGCCAGCTTCGCGCGCGCCATGTGATCACCATACCCAGCATCACCGGCACCGCCAACCCATCCGGTGAAAGAGTAATTTGTGGCAGGCATATCGGTGCTGTTCTGTCCGGCGACGGGCGCTCTGGTATCAATCTGGATCACAGGACCTGAGTTCATGTAACAGAGCCAGATCTCCTGATCGCTGTTAAAACTGGTTGCTTCAATTTCATCCTGTTCGAGTTCCACTTCGAGCCATCTCGCATCGTTTGCCGGGAGTTCCGCTGTTCCTATCCAAGCCCATGCATATATTCTATCCGCAGGTGTGAAAACAGCGAGCCCGAACTGACAGTCAACAGGATTGCCAAGTCCCTGCAGGTACTGTGCAAATGCTGTAACCCACAGCGCATCATTGCCACCGGGATGACCCCAGGCGACACCCCAGCCGGTTGAATCCTGACCGCTAACCCTGCTGTCAGCCTGATCACTGCAATAACCTACCCACATCTCGGCGTCTTCCTCGTCGGCAGGATTTATGCAGACCTGTTCCATTGACATCAGGTCGTTTTCCATGTTGGCGTCTTCATCAGCCATGACAATCACTTCGACGAAATAATTGCCGATCTCTTCGGTTGTCCAAATGGTTTCACATTCAACTTCGATCACTGCTTCTTCTTCGATGCTCTCAACAATCATCTCATATGGATCATCCCATACCGCGTTGCCTTCGTCATCGTAGAAATTGAAAGAGACAACTGGAAATTCTACCTCACCACCGAGGTTTTCAATCCTAACGGTAAAGACTACCTCTGTTCCAGGATACATCAACCACTTTTCAGTGTTATTGTAAAGTCCGACAACTGCGAGATCGATGAAATCATCAAGGTATTCACCGTTGGCGCGAACAAGAAGATCACCTGCGACTTCTCCATTCTCCCAGGTACGATGACTCGTCGGGGGATCATCGCCATCAGCCCGAAAGCTTCGATTAACATCCGTACCACTATCGTAGAGGCACCACCAGCCGTTTCCAGCTTGATAAGCGCCACCGGGAGCCGGACCGTAGAGGATACTGAAATGCTCGCCGCCCTCGAATGTATGGAAATCTTCATCGTCAAATTCGACGTCTTCCCAACTGTCATCCGCACCTGCCCAGTTTGGGAGACGATCGATGACGAAATCGATCAGTTCCTCGTCGAGATCTCTCGAATCCTGATCCTCAGTGAATACCATGACATGACATTCACCCGCCTGGTCATACTGGTTGAGAGGCATGAATCTGGCGCCGCGAAGTTCAAAACTCGCATTGGGTGTGAAAGTCACCCTTGACCAGTAATTAGATCCGGTCCAGAGAAGTTCTGGTTGTCCGGTGTCATAGAAAATCCAGTCCGGTCCGAAGTCGTCACGGCAGGGACCTGCCGGTTTTTCCTGGTCGAAGTTGTCATAGCCAAGTTCGACAGGAAAGTTTACTGCTGTATTCTGGTTTGCCACGCCCTGCACGGGTATCAGGCAGAGCATGAACAATCCAGCTAAAAGAATAACAAAACCGCTTTTCATTAAATACTCCTGTTTCTTGAATAAACTGAAAACCGTGTCTGCAGGGCTCCGGTTTCAAGCTCCGCATACGGCTATTATTATTTTTCTACCTTTTACTCCACTTTGGAGTTTGATTCGTACTGTTTTGTGATTTCTCGAAAGACGCTTGAATTATCAATGAGATTGCTTCCCTCGGCTTTCACATGGGTCGCAATGACATTCCTCGCGGGTTTTTAATCACCAGATGCACAACATCCCGGCTGTCAGGTTGTCGCTCAACAACCGCCCAGGCTCTGCGGTGAGTCATGCCGTAAGCGAACAAAAGTCCTATCGTCGCAAAAATGAATCCCATCCAGATCAGCCATTGACCGCTATCCTTACGGACATTGAGTACGGTAATATATCCCGCGGGTGTAGTTTTTACCACATTCAGATCGACGATCTGCATGTTAATCAGAAGTTCGTCTTCCCGCATTCCTCCGAATGGGTAAGTGAAAACCCATCTCTCGCCGATCTCTTCACAGTCACGTCTCACCTTGACCTTAACTGCGGGATTGACGAGCTGTCCGGAAGCAGAATGAGGCTGCATATTCCGGTCGAGCCTGAAGTCAGGGAACAGTTTGCCTGCCGAGAGGCTGAAATCACCCCAGGGCAGTATAACCTCATTACCATCAACAACTAATTTCACTGTCGTTTCGCCGTGAGTTTCGCTCTGTACCTTCAGTGTAACGGTGTCAACCTCAGTAATAACGCCGCCTGTTTCAAAACTCGACTGGTAGAAACGAAAGCCGTGAAATCGCAATGGGTGATTCACTTCGATCCGGTGTTCAAAGAACATGCTGTCATCGACTATCATTGTTGCGCTGGTCAGGTAGCTGCTAACATTCCCCTGGTATGGCGTCGAGCGACCAGACTGCACGGCCATGAAATCATTTTTCAGGTCGCCAAGCGGAAACCAATGCGAATGCTTGTGTTCCTTGTGAGAGGAAATCTCGACTTCAGCGCTGTCAGCTTCGATCTGCAGAACCTTGCCTCGTCTGCCGCCGGGTATTTCAACCCACTGGTTCGGCGACAACGGGTGGTAAATAATCCGGAAGTCATCGATCCTCAGCGCGAAATCCCATTCAGGCATCCTTAACGTATCGCCCGCTGCGCCTGAGACAGTGTCGGAACTTCCGGTGATGCTGAGCGCCAGTCCACCGAGGATCAGCAGCAACATACCGAGATGATTCAGCAACGGACCGATACGCGAAAGACCTCCCGACATTCCGGTCAGAGCGGTCAGTTTCTCGCTTGAATCAGTGCGAACCGACAGACGGAGTCGCTTAAAGCGACGCCTGACTTCCTCAACACCATCAGCCGATTCAAAACGGATATAGCCGGTCATACTTTTCAGCAGAGCAGGATCAGTGATAAACCTGCGTTCGAATGCCTGTTTAATCATCTGCGGACCGCGCTGGATTATGCAGACAGACAGGCTGACCGACAGGACAGCGAGCAACGACCTGAACCACCACGATCGGAACGGGTCGTTAAGTCCGAAGATGTTTATCAGGTTTGATCGAGCGATTCCCTGCGGCAGGAATTCCTGCACCAGCATGGATACGAGTGAGAGCAGTGCTGTAATGACCAGCAGATAGATGGCAAATCGCATCGATCCCAACAGCTTCCAGATGCGACCTGTCAATCCTTTTTCCAAAGAACGATTACGATCTGAATATATTTCAGATTTTGGCAATTAAATTACTAAGTTAAGAACATTTTTAACATATGTCAAGCTTCAGTTATTTCCAATACCATCATACACGATATAGCTGATGACGCCGGATAATCTCTTCAACACCAGTTCCGACGAGCAATCCGACCGGCAGTTCGGCGGCAACGCGTTCCCTGATGAGGGTTGAAGAGATCTCAAGGCGGGGGATTTCCACTCGCAGGGCGTTCTCAGTCCAGCGGTTGGAGTTCAGAAACGGATCGGTTCCGGGGCGTGTCATCACAACAACTTTCGACAACGAAAAAATCGTCTCTGGATTCTGCCAGGTGTCCATCTCTTTCAGCGCATCGGAGCCTATCAGGCAGTACAACTCATACTCGGGAGCAGGATAGGTTTCAGCAAGTTGTTTCAGAGTATCAACCGTGTAACTGACGCCGCCGCGCTCTATTTCAAGTCGCGACAGTTCGAAGAGGGAATCATCCCCGATGAGAGCCTGTATCATCTCACAGCGGAGTTCAGCAGAAGCGGCAGCGCCGTTTCGCTTGTGAGGCGAAATGGAGGATGGTACTACGAGGAGACGCTTCAGCAACAGTTTTTCGGCGGCAATCCGAGCGCAGATGAAGTGAGCCACATGAGGAGGATCGAAACTGCCCCCGAATATACCGATGCGAACCGGACTACAGCTCATGAGGTATTTCCAGGTAGGTCGGACATTACACTTAATGCTGCTGTACTTTCAACCCTCATCAGTGACCGCAAGTCCGTTCAGAGCGGATTCCGCCTTGCTGCGCCAGAGATGATCGGGATACTTGGAAATAAAATCGCGGAATGCCGATTCAGCTTCCTCTCTTTTATCCTGCTTCGTCATACAGACAGCCAGCTGATAGGCTGCTCGCGGCGCCCATTCGGTATCGTAATACAGATCACTTATGCTTCTGAAGTAAATAATTGCCGCTTCATAATCCTTCATCTTCAGATAGATCATCCCGTTGGCGTATTCTTTATGTGCCAGCTTATTTCTGCCGAGTTCGATCAGATCCTGGGCATCCTTGACCCGATCAACATATTCTGGATGGTAGTCGATAAAAGCCTGGAATGCGTCCAGAGCCCGGTAGGTGTAGTCCTGATCGAGGGAGTATTTGGGTGACATCTTCCAGTAGCAGACGCCAACCATATACATCGCATCGGGAACGAACCTGCTGCGCTGAAAACGATTATACAGATGTTCAAAGGCATCCGCTGCCAGCAGGTACTCCTTCAACTCGTAATGCGCATATCCGAGGAGGAACTGCGCGCTGTCAACAAGCGATGATCCTGAAAAGTTGAGGGTGTAGAACTCCAGTCCGCTCGTGGCTTCGAGATAATCCCCTTTATCATAGCGTGTTCTAAGATATTGAAATGCCGATACGTCATCCATCTCTTCGAGAGCGGGTCGTCGGCTGCATCCCGGGATCAGGCATAACGAGATGAAAAGTGTAAAAACGATTACAATATTTATAATGGTTTTCATTTAACGTCCTCTGACACTATAGAGCGCATACACGGTTACACCGGCGCCGATTGTTATCATAACGGGAACTATCCATCGACGGAATCCGTCCTGTCGATGGCTCTCGTTACCCGATAAATATTTAAAATCAATTTCAGTTTTCCCGCTGAGAGACAGATTGAATTCAACCGTTGAACAGGTACTGTTCCATTGCCGGAACAATATTCCTTTCTCAGTGAGATATGAAGAATAAAGTACTCCGACTTTTCTGTCTCCGTCGGATAATTGAATATTACTTTTTAAGATTTCGCCTTCAATAAGAGAAGACGACTCCATGGATGATTCCGAGACAGAAGCACCATTCCACACAGATACGTTGGTTGCATCGAGTGGTGCGAGCCATACACATGAAGCAAGTAGAAATGAAACGATCATTCTTCTACGGATTTGCCAAATGAAGCATAAAGAAGTATCACTCCAAAAACGAAGGTAACAACCATAAGAAAAACATCACCGTAAGCGACATAGAAGGTGGTTTTCTCACAGAGCGGCAGTTGTGCCGTGATATAAGTCGGTTGATAAAGCCGCGTTTTAACAAGTTCCCGCCCCCGGTGGTCGATCAGGGCTGAGATCCCTGCGTTGGATACCCGTGCCATCGCCCGTCTGGTCTCGATACAGCGGAAACGACTCAGGGCAGCGATCTGAGACGGTTGGGATGATCGACCGTACCAGGCGTCATTGGAAATAGTAACCAGCAGGTTGGCGCCTCTCTTTACCGCCTGCCGCGAAATTTGGGGGAAAATCGATTCATAACAGATCATAACCGGAAATCGAATAACGCTCTCGCTCCCCGGAATCTCAAAGAGTGTCTGCCTGAGCCCCGGCAGGAATTCCGCCTGCCCGAAGTTGAGTTTCCCCAACTGGGGTATAATCCACTGAAATGGAACCCGTTCACCGAACGGAACCAGGAATATCTTGGCGGTTCGATTGGTTATACTCCGATCAGGTCCCGTCAGAAACGCCCCGTTGAGAGGCTTGTTGGTTTCACCCATTCGATTAAAGTCGGATGCACCGGTCAGTATCCAACTGTCGATATTGTTTGACAGCGACGCCAGCCTGTTGACATATCCGCTCTCGTGCAACAGGTGCGTGGGAAGCGCAGTCTCGGGCCAGACGACGAGGTCGGCACCCGTCTCAGCCCCGGCACGTGTCAGAGAGTCGTAGATAGCCCAACTGTATTCGACACCCTTCGTCCACTTGAGGTGAGCTGGGACACTGCCCTGTACCGCCATTATGCGTGCGGTATCTAACTCTTCGCTGTTGTATCTCTCCGCATTCAACCATGCCAGTGGCGGGATAACGATCAGGAATGCGAGACAGATGAAAGACGCCCTTCGTAGAGAAACATCCCGCGTCATTAGCAGCATAAAGACCACAACGTTGAGGGAGGCGATCCAGAAACTGACACCGTAGATTCCGGTGAATTCCATTATCTGCAGCAACGCCGGGAAGCGCGCCTGTGTAAGCGCCAGGAGAGGCCAGGGAAATGCCAACTCACCAAGGTGAGACAACCATCCTTCCCACGCAATCCAGGAGAACGGAACCAGCATCCAGGCTCTAAAACCGAACCTGCGCCGTATTTTCAAGAACATCCAGGAGGCGCTGCCCCATGAGACCGCCAGTATAACGGTCGCTGCGAGCATTGTTGTGAACGCAACCGCCAGATAGGTGCCGGTGTTGAACGTCAACCAGTAGATGACGCCAAGGCTGAAGATCGTACCGGCGGTTAATCCCTCATGGAAACCCGAACCTCTCGTGCGCTCAAGCGCAAGAAAAAACGGGACAAGCCCTGTCCATGCCAGTATATATATGTTGAGCGGCGGACACGCCAGTATCAGGAGCAGACCGCTCAGAGCCGCCAGGAGGCGTGATTCCGGTGGAAACTTGACTTTCAACGCCCGGCAGACTGATACAACTGATCCACAACCTCATAAACCGCCAGCGCTTCTTTTGCCGATGAAAGAGGTTCAGCACGTTCCCGAACACAGTCGATAAAATGTGCCACCTCCAGGCGGAACGAACGACGATACAGCTCAACGTCATCACCCAGACCGGGAGGAGTCATTTCCACCACACGATTACCCTGTCGGCGAGTCAACCTCAGCGGATTCAATGAAGCAACTCCCTGTGAACCTGAGAAGAACATGTAAGCTATATCTTCACGATCGCAGTTCGCCCAGCTTACATTCAGCGTGAATGTCACTTCGTTGGCGAACTGTATGATTGCACTCGCCGTATCCTCCACTTCGAGTTCGAGGACTTTGTGGCTGATGCTGCCGACCGTCTTAACAACGGGAGGAAAACCGAGCAGATAGAACACGAGATCCAGCATCTGCAGTCCCAGATCGAGCAGGACTCCTCCACCTGCAAGCTTGGGATCGGTGAACCAGTACGGACGTCCCCAGACACCGAGCCGTTTCAACCAGCCCGCACGAACCGTAATAATCTCACCTAATTCATCACCATCAACGAGGTTCTTAAGGTGTTCGGTATCGTCTCGGAAGCGATGGTTCATACCAACCATCAGTATCTTACCGGTGCGCTCTGCGATACCGACCATCTTTGTCGCTTCAGCCAGGTTACGAGCAAACGGTTTCTCAATCATAACATCGACATCGCTTTCAAGCGCGAGTTGACATAGCGGCAGGTGACTGATGGTCGGTGTGGCGATTACAACGCAGTCGATATCCTCGTTGCGGAACATCCGCTCAGGCTCGTCATACCAACTTGGTATGTCGAATCTGTCTGCCAGTGTTGCCGCACGTCCTGCGTCGGTATCGCATACTGCTACCAGCTTCGCAGATGGATCGGCAGCCAGGTTCGGAATGTGTGAAACTTGAGATATTCCGCCTGCGCCGATTATAGCAACTTGTATCTTCTTCTTGAATGTCATGCAAACTCCAGAACTTTTCGTGCCGCAGTCCCGCAGCTGCGGGATCGTCCTGCGGGGTGGGGACACCCCACTGCACGCATGCAGATCTTACAGCAGGATCAGGGAGGATTACTTTCAATATAACTCTGCAGAATCAGGATTGCAGCAGCCTCATCGATCCATCCGCGGGGTTTTGACGATTTTCCACCATATTTCTTGCGGTCAGCCAGTGCGGTGGCGGTTGTGAAGCTCTCATCCCACCTGACCACCTCAAATCCCAATTTTTTCAAAGCCTCAGCAAGCCTGTTCGCACCGTCTATCACCTTTCCAACCTCCCTTGCGTCTTCGGGAGGCTCACCTATCACTATCTCCCTGATACCGCGTTTATCAGCCTCTTTCTTAATTGTGCGCGCCAGTGATCTTCCCGAGAGTCCTTCCAGCCAACCTGCCCCGACTGCGAGACGCCGGTCTTCATCGCTTGTGGCAAGCCCAACTCTTTTGAGACCGTAATCAACACACAGAAGGGCGCCCGGGTGATTGCGAGGTGTAGTTGTCATATTGACCGGTTATGAAGCCTTGATGGTCTCGGTAACGACGTCTTTACGTTCGGCTTTCAAGATGCCTCGGATCTGGTTAATCTTGCTGATTATTTTCGTCAGGTGCGGGAGATTTCTCACCTCGATAGTCATATTTCCAATAGCCAGTGTATCTTCTTTGTGCATTTCGATAAAGATGATATTGACTTTGAGAGATGCAAGGGTATTTGTAACATCTCTCAGCAGATACGGTCTTTCATCGCCGATCATCTGGATATGAACCTTGAAGCGATCTTCACGT
The DNA here is from genome assembly GCA_013202285.1 of bacterium. GTDB lineage: Bacteria > Electryoneota > AABM5-125-24 > Hatepunaeales > Hatepunaeaceae > JABMRV01. Next base: position 12,406 of record JABMRV010000012.1, read on the forward strand.
TCCACATCCCAGGCTACCGGTACGATTTTACGCTTATCATCGAGTAGTCCGGAGACCTTACTGCAGTCGGTACGGTGGATTCGCACACCCTGTCCGGTAGTCTGGAAGCCGATTATGGGATCGCCCGGTAACGGACTACAGCAATCGGCGATGGAAATCACCAGATTATCGAAGCCGCTGACCCGGACACCGCGGCTGCCCTTGCTGACTTTCTGAATAATCCGACCGATAAGGGTTTCCTTGTCGGGTGCAATCCGCGGGACAAGTTTTTTCATGACCTGCCCAAGGGTTATGTCTCCGGAGCCGATTTCGGCAAAGAAATCGTCGAGTTCAACGTATCCGAAGCTCGCAGCAACCTCGCGCAGCTCCTGTTCATCGTTATGCAGTTTTAATCTGTTGAGTTCGACGTCGATCATCTCCTTGCCGAGACTCTTTGCCTCATCGCGTTTGGTCTCCCTTATCCATCGTTTGATGCGGTTGCGCGCTCGTGATGTGCGTATCGATCTCAGCCATTCTATCGCGGGACGCTGGTTTGGGGAGGTCAGGATCAGAACCGTATCACCGGATTCAAGCTGGTGATTGAGCGGAACGACTCTGCCGCCGACTTTCGCGCCGATGGCATGTAAACCAACGTCGGAATGAATTGCAAATGCGAAATCGATCGGTGTGGCGTCGCGCGGAAGAGGAATGAGTTTACCATTGGGGGTAAAAACAAATATCTCGTCATGAAACAGGTCAACCTTGAGGGACTCGAGAAATTCACCGGATTCCGCATCCTCCTGGTGCACCTCCATCAACGAGCGAATCCAATTGAAGTGCTCATCCAGATCATCAGGTTTGAGGTGTCCCTCCTTGTAACGCCAGTGGGCAGCAATCCCATTCTCCGCAAGCGCATCCATCTCTTCGGTGCGAATCTGCACCTCGATAATTCTATTCTTCCGGTCGCGTACTTTGGTGTGTAACGCTTGGTAAAGATTTGATTTTGGGAGAGCTACATAATCCCTGAAGTGTTCGGGAACCGGTGTGTACAGCTCGTGAACCAGTCCGAGAGCGCGGTAGCATTCCGATTTTTGCTGGACTATAATACGCAGAGCAAGCAGATCGAGGATTTCGTCATAGGTTTTGCCTCTCTCGTGAATCTTATTGTAGATACTCGAGACACTTTTCACACGTCCGTAAACGTGTGCCTGAACGGAGAGGCTTTTCAATCCGTTTTTTATAGGCGCAATGATGGAGTCGAGTATCTCCTGACGAGCCTCGAATCCACTGGAAACACGGGATTTTATTTCATCATACGATTTTCGATCCAGAACCCGCAGTGACAGTTCTTCAAGCTCGCGAGCTATTTTGGCGATCCCCAGCCGGTATGCCAGGGGAGCAAAAACATCGCGGGTTTCGCGTGCAATCCTCTCTTGCGATTTCGTTGACAGGGCATCGATTGTTCTCATGTTATGAAGCCGGTCGGCAAACTTGATAAGAATCACGCGAAGGTCTTTCAGCGTGGATAGCAGCATTTTGCGAATCGTCTCTGACTGCTGCTCCTCGTAGCTGTGAAAGCGATAGCTGGAGATCTTTGTAACGCCATCGACGAGCAATGCCACCGGACTTCCGAAACGTTCCCTGATATCATCTATAGTGATGGAACCTTCCTCGCTGTCCTCGACGACGTCATGCAGCAATGCGGCTGCAATCCCGATATAGTCGGTCTTATACTCGGTCAGGATGAGCGCTGCTGCCAGAGGATGCGTAAAGTAAGGTTCGCCGGACTGTCGCCACTGGTGTTTGTGGGCTTCAACCGAGAAATCAAAAGCCTGCTCAACAAGCACCTTGTTCCAGCGACGATGATAGGAATCAAGGGTCTCCAACAGCTCTTCTTTTTCGACTGTAAATATTTCTTCTACCGTACCCGGGGACATTTTTCCTGCTACTACCTGCTTGTATAAAAGGTTTAATCAACAATCTGCGCGTGGATCTTCCTGACCGTTATTAGAACGGCGTATCCTTATCCTCCGGTTGGTCAGTTCCCAGTCTGCTGTCCTGTTCGACTGCCTGATCTCTGAAGCTGGCGTAAGAACTGAGAAACGTCAGTTTAATTGTTCCGAGAGGACCGTTACGCTGTTTGCTGATTATTATCTCAGCGCTGTTATCCTCCTCCTCGATATCGCCTTCATCGGAAGAATCGGGTTTATATCTCTTCCTGTGTATGAACATCACTACGTCTGCGTCCTGTTCAATGGCTCCGGAATCACGCAGGTCCGACAGCCTTGGACGGGCTGCTTCACCCCGGTCTTCAACCTTCCTTGAGAGCTGGGACAGCGCAACCACCGGAATATTGAGATCTCTTGCCATTCCCTTCAAGGCACGTGATATCTTGGCGACCTCCTGCTCGCGGCTGGCAGCGTCCGGCGGTTTCATCAACTGCATGTAATCGACAAACACAATGCCGATATCATGCTGCTGTTTCAGGAGACGTGCGCGTGCGCGTAGATCCATGACGCTCAATGTACCCGAATCGTCAATAAAGAATGGCATGTTGGTTATTCTGTTGGCTGAATCAGACAACTTCTCCCACTCACCTTTGCGTTCGGAGAGTTTACCGGAACGCAGTTTATGGAGGTCGAGGAATGCATCAGCGGAGATTATACGCATCGTAATTGCCATCGCTGCCATCTCCAGCGAGAAGAAAGCCACCGGTACTTTGCTGACTTGTGCGACATAGCGTGCAATATCCAGGCTGAAAGCTGTTTTTCCCATCGACGGACGGGCGGCGATGACGATAAAATCACCATTCTGAAACCCGGAAGTCAATTCGTCGAGCCGGGCAAAACCGGTGGCGACACCGGTTGTTGACTTATCCTTCCGTTTATGCAGCTCGTCGAGGTGTTCGAGAACTTCCCTGAGAACCGGTTGTATCGATTGGGCTCTCTCCTTCAATCTGCCGGCAGCGATCTCAAACAGGTCCTGCATCGATTGATCGAGTAATGATCCGACGTCGCCGGTATCATAAGCCTCATTTGCCACGCGTGATGCAAGGGTGATGAGGGCTCGCAAAGAGGCTCGTTCCTGAACGATGCGCGCATAGTGCTCGGCGTGCGCCGCTGTGGTAACCTCAGTGGAAAGTCCTGCCAGGTAAGGATCTCCACCGATTGCCTCCAGATCTTTCGAACTGTCAAGCTCTTCGCTCACTGTCAGCACGTCTATCGGTTTCGATGATTCAAAAAGTCTTGTAATAGCTGCAAAGATCAATGAGTGGCGACGGTCATAGAAACTCTCATCACTGATGATGTCAACCACGTGCGCAAAGGCATGGGGATCTATAAGCGAGGAGCACAGCACAGCCCGCTCCATCTCAAGGTTGTGCGGAGGCACCCTTGCAGATTGATCGACCTTGATAGAACTTCCGGTTGATTTCTTCTTTTTTTCTGCTGTTTTTTTCTTCTCAGCCATTGATAAATGTTAATAGGTGATTAAAAAGTTTCTGTTGAACTCTACAGTTCCGTCAGGTCTTGCCGTGACGAAGTCACGGTGTGACCTGACGGTAAATGGATAATATACAAGTGGTTTAGAACTGGCAGGTCACATCCCGAATAAATCGGGACAAGACCTGCCAGAACGAACGCTTCGCTCAGTGCAGCTTGACATTAGATCACAAAAGCGTCTGCTCGCTATCCGGTTTCCATTCGATTTCACCGGCGAGCAGCTTCATAACCATCTGCATATCTTCCCATAACGGCGCCTTAAATCCCGGGTTTCTCAGCAATGCCGCCGGGTGATAGGTTACTACGAACGGATGCCCCAGGTAGTCGAATATCCTGCCTCGAAGCGACTTAACGGGAGTATTGGGAGGCATATCCAACAGTTTCAGCGCAGCCACCTTCCCCAATGCAATGATCACATCCGGTTGAATAAATTCGATCTGCTGTGTCAGATAGGGGAGACATGCCGCAGCTTCGTCAGGGTTCGGATCGCGGTTGCCGGGAGGACGACACTTGAGAATATTGGCGATGTAAACCTGATGCCTCTCCAGATTCATCGCTTTGAGTATTCTATTGAGCAGTTTACCGGCACGACCAACAAACGGTTCACCCTGGCGGTCTTCATCGGCTCCGGGCGCTTCACCTATGAAAAGTATTCGAGCCTGAGGATCGCCGGTGCCGAAGACCACGTTCAACCTGGTTTTTGCGAGTTCACAGAGTGTGCAGTGTTGCACCTTCGATTCAAGCACTGAGAGCCTGATTACATTCTCGTTGTTAACTTCCGTTTCAGGCGATAAAGTTCTGTTTAGAATCAGAACCGGTTCTTCCTCAGAAAGCTGCCGAAAATAGGTCAACAGGTCGGGTTTAAGATCACTCATCGAGTTGGAAAGAGAGGCTGGATTGAGTCTAACAACCGGTCGGCAGCTTCGTTCTTGGGAAGTGCGGGTAGTTCGATAATCCGATCTCCGCCGGATAATATTGTCAGCTTGATTGAATCACCGCCAAAAGCGGAATCCTTTCGAGTCGGATCATTCAATGCGATGATATCCGCTCCCTTTTGCTCTAATTTCAGACGAGCTTGCTCTATATGGTTCTCGGTTTCAAGCGCAAATCCTACGACAACCTGTCCATTACGATGGTCGCAAGCCCATGTGAGAATATCCTCTGTTTTTACCAGATTGAAGACCGGCTCGCCGTTCCTTTTCTTCAGTTTTGATTTAGCGGGTTCCGCCATTGTCCAGTCCGCCACTGCCGCTGCCATAATCAGCAGGTCACAATTCTCAAAACGGGATTTTACCGCCTCGGACATCTCGCATGTGGTTTCAACTTCAACCACGTTCACACCATCAGGAGGCGAGCCGGTTGCGCCCCTGCCTCGGATCAGCGTGACGTCCGCTCCCCTGAGCCGCGCCCGTCGAGCAACAGTATCACCCATTCGACCGCTGGAACGGTTGCTTATGAACCGAACCGGATCGATGGCTTCACGGGTCGGACCCGACGTTACCAGCACCCTTCTATCTTTCCACTCCTGTCCGGATAACAGTTCTTCAATACGGCTAAAGACAGCATCGGGTTCTGCCATGCGTCCCAATCCGGGTGTTTCACCGACTCCTCCCATCTCGCCCGAAACAGGTCCGATGATTTCCACATCACGATCCCTGAGCCGGTTTATGTTATCCTGAACGGCTGGAGCAATCCACATCTGTGGATTCATCGCCGGTGCGACAAGAACCTGTTTCCGGAAAGTTAGAGCAATAGTACTTGCCAGGTCGTCGGCAATTCCATTAGCCATCTTGCCGATAAAATTGGCGGTCGCCGGAGCAATTACCAGCAGTTCTCCCCGGTTAGCAGTACTTAAATGAATGGGTTTTTCGGGTGGGGGGTTGGGAAACATATCCGTCAACACAGGGTTTCCGGAAAGAGTCGCGAAGGTTAGTGGAGTAACGAATCTTGCGGCTGATTCGGTCATGACGATCTGCAGTTCACATCCGGCTTGAACAAGTCCTCTGGCGAGAAAGCAGCTTTTATAGGCAGCGATACCTCCGGTGATGGTCAGGATTACATGCCGGTTGACAAGACTACTGATCGATGCCGATGAAGGATCATGCTGGGAGTCTTGTGATTCTCCTCGTGTCACTTCTCCTCTTGCTTATGGTAATGGTGTTTCAGTTTCTCCAGGAATAATTCCTCGAGAGCCTTAACGGTCGGTTTCGGATGCAGGAAATGGTCAACTCCCGGCTCGGATTCCTCTTCTTCACCTGCACCATCGACCGGTTCATGCGATTTGTACCAGAGATCGATCTCCTGTTTCTGTTTTCGTCCGATCTGTCGCGCCCGGGTCGATGCAATCATTATGGCTTCATATATACTGTGGGCAATGCCGTCAAAGTTATGAACCAGCCAGGGGAGTTTACTCTCTTGAAGAGCTTTATCGGCTTGAAGCTCGGAGTCTTCGTTTTGTTTTTCGATTATCTCCGGATTATCGTCGGGATTGATATTATCTGCGGATAAGTTTTCTTCACCGGATTCGGTGATATTCTCTTCGAGTTCTTCAGTTTTAGTCATTAAATAACCTTAGAATTTACCGTTGCTGTTAATTATTCCGAGTACTTCTTCGGTGGCGCGATCGACCTCGTCGTTGATAACATGATAAGGATATCTATATCCTTTTGCCATCTCCAGTGGATATCGAGCCAACCTGCGGATGATCGATTTCTCAGTCTCAGTACCCCTCATTTTCAAACGACGGGTCAGTTCTTCGAGTGAGGGTGGGTAGATGAATATCAGAACTGCCTCAGGATAAATGGATTTCAGATTCTCACCTCCATTGACGTCGAGGTCCAGAATGGCGTGTTTACCGGACTCAAGCAGCGTTTCGAGTGGCACCCGTTCGGTGCCATAATATTTGCCGTGAACGATCTCCCACTCAACAAATCTGTCTTCATCTATCCCTTTTTTGAACTCCTCCAGACTGAGAAAGTTGTAGTTCACACCATCTATTTCTTCCCGACGTATCTCCCTTGTTGTTGCTGAAACGCTGAAAACCAGATTGGGATCGCGTTTCATCATCTTACCGATAATTGTCGATTTCCCCGTGCCGGATGCAGCGGAGATAACTATCGGCAGACCACGTTTATTCAATGTTTTGGACCTGCTCACGAATCTGTTCAAGCAGTTCTTTTATCTTTATTGCCGCCTGGGAGATATCCATCACCGGGCTCTTCGAAGCGATGGTGTTGGTTTCACGACTCATCTCCTGGAGCGTGAAATTAAGAGTCTTGCCAACCGGTTTTTTCCTGCCAAGTGTCTCGCTGAACATCTTCAGATGGCTGTTCAGCCTGACGATCTCTTCACTTATATCCAGACGATCCGCAGCCAAAGCGATCTCGGTCTCGAGCCGGTTTCTGTCCAGACGGTTATCATCAAGCATCTCTGAAAGCCTGATGGTCAGCTTTTCATGGTAGTTGACAACCTGTTTGTCTGCTGCGGTTCCGATGATTTCAAGTTGTTCACCGATTGCCTCAGTGCGCTCGAGAATATCCTTTCGCAGGGTTTCACCTTCACGGACGCTGGCGCTGATAAACTGATCAAGCGCCTGGTCGAGCGCCTCTTTGAAAAGCTGCCACACCCGCTCGTGGTACGATTCGTTATCCGCAGAAATTACCAGATCGTCAATCGTCAGCAGATGCTCCAGCCGTAATTCCTCTTTCAGTCCCAGGTCTTCGATAAGCAGTTTGAGTTCCCGCGCGTATCCGACAGCTCTGGATTTGTCCAGGCGGATGTCCGGCACCTGATCGTCAGTGAATTCCTCGTTAACGTACAGCGATATTCGACCCCGCTGGATTCGTTTATGTACCAGGTCGCGAATCTCAGGATCATGTGAATAAAGAGCGCGTGGAAGCCTCAGATTAACATCAAGAAACCGGTTGTTCACACCGCGTATTTCAACGGTTATACTCAGTCCCGAATCTGTGGCGATCCCGGTTCCGAAACCGGTCATACTGCGTGTCATAGGCGATTCCGAGGATAAGGTGTTACATGCTGCCGGGAACTGCCCGAAACAGCCCATATCTCTTTACTCATCCGGACTCTGTTCAGGTTCAGGTGAGTCAACAGCCGGTTCCGGAGCATCTTCCCGCAGAGTGGGTAGAGTAATTCCCCAGCGGGTTGTAATTGAAATACGGTGCGTATCTCCAAGGTCACTGTGACCTGCGTAGGCATAATCGATTGACACCGGTTTGAAGTTCAATCCACCGCCAACTGTCAGCGTTCCGTCATCGCTTCCGGCACGCAGGGCGACGATATTCTTAACCATGTATTCCAATCCGATATGCAGCCCCAGAGCGTCTGAATCACCGAGCACTTCAAATCGGTACGAGACATCTATCGCCGGTGAGATACGCGCTTCGAGTCTGGGCAGCAGAAAGTTTCCTGCCAGTCCGGCTCTCAGTGTGGGCGGGATGACTTCTTTGCGTCCGGTCTGCTCCCAGACAAGAACGGTACCTAACATATCCCTGATCGTCAAACCAGCTTCAACCGGAATATTGGGCAAAGGTCTGCCGCCGCCACCCACATCGATGCCAAGCCCATAGGCGCGGTGATCAGATCCTAAATGCCTGAAGAGCAGTTTGGGTGCGAGACCCCACCGCCACTGGCGGTAGTTCCTGGCAATGCCTGCGAAAAAGGTATATTCGCCGTCGTTGACGGTGTGATCGATCTCCACACGGTTCACTTCCGAATGGGGTGAGTTCGGGTCTTCAAGCTTGGTGAAATGGATTCCTGTGACGCCAAGCCGGATCATACCCGCAGACCAGACCGAATTATCCGGACGTGGTGTAGCATAGACTGCAACGTCATAATCCACGACGCCATCGAAGCGTTCGCTGTGCATACCGCCGGCTTGCTGGCTGTTTATAAGGATCAGCCCGGACGGGTTCCAGAACAGCGACCAGACGTCATCGGTAAGAGCCGTGTATGCAGAGCCCATTGCCAGTGCGCGCGCACCTCCGCCTGACATGGATTCGCTGCTGTAGCGGGCATTGTTGGCAAACACGGTCGAAACCGCAAGGGACATTATCAGAAACGTTGCGGACAGTATTTTCGCTGATATTTTCATTATCATCCCAGTTTTTGTATAATCATACTAATTTAAGCACATATATATGCCTGCGTCAAGGGTTTATCGAGTGAAATAATAAAAAATGCCATCACTGTAAGGGTGGTTTGTCGCAATGCATGTAGAATGGGTGAGGCTGGCGTCCCATTCTGGAGCATCAGTACCCCATTATTCCCGTTGATCCTTTTCGTTTTTCAATCTTCACATCGGTCAACTGCGGGGATTTTATACCTATTCTGAGATAGTAACCCTTACCCGATCCGAGCGGCGTCCAGGTGAGAGTTCCCTCCCAGCAGTGCAGGTCCCGGCGAATGGAGAAGCCGGACATTGTAACTCGCCTGCGGTGCAGGTCGATGTTGGTATTGTATTTCACATCCCATTTCGGTGTTACCTGAACGGAGAGCCTCAGGGTAGTAGTGATATTCATGCTGATTCTGTCCGGATTTCGGTGATCCTCAGAATAATTAAGGCTGATTGAGGCATCCCATGGGATGGGAGCGGGTTTCCATTGTTGAGTCTGTACCGTCGGTTCCTCTGTTTTTTCCAGGTCGATCATGCCGGATGGTCCAATGTCCATTGTTGAAGTATCAGCCGAAGCAGTTTTTTTCATTGCGCTGATGCTGAATGATGCGCTTATATTGTAATTAAGCAGGCGTGGCGGAATTGCTGATTCTCTGCTCTCGTAATATTTGCCTGCGGCATCTCTTCTAAGCTTGTAGAAACTGTGCGATCCCCGCAGATTAATACCGAAACCGGAGATCATACTCAACAGACCGGTCGCATCCTCGCTGCCGATTTTAGGACTTAACTTGATCAGGCTCGTGAGTGGACTCCACTTGTGGGAATCCGCCAGGAAGTTGTGAGATGTGCCCAGCCCGAGGTCGAACAAATCACCCTTGATCTCCTTGTCATCCTTTAACCGTTTGTACTGGAAAAGGTTTCCCACACTGATTCTGAGCGAGAGGTTCTCATTCTGTGGGGTAACGCCGTAGAGGTTGCCCTCGAACCTGTCTTTCTTAATCTCCCGTCCGGTGGAATCCATGAATGTATCGTAATATCCCCAACGCGGTTCTGAGAAGTCGGGGGTGTAGGAGATACTGATCTGCGGATCGACCTTGTGCCTCAAGGCGTCGATACCAAACACTCCCGGATGAAACAGACCGTACATCGTGGTTGACAGAGACATGCTCGCGCCAAAAGTACGGCGTGCCTTAAAACCTTCATGTTTAACCGAGTCGATCGATCCAAGCGAATCTTGAGACCATGTGAGCCATTCATCATACCAGTTCTCGGTATAATTCAGACTCTGTACCAAGGCGAAATACTCAAAGATATTTTGGCGAGCGGAGAGAGACATGGAATGTCTAATCCCGGATTTATATCTCCACGGATGCAGTGAATACTCGGTAATCTGAGTGGAATCGGGTGGGGAGGGTATCCAACGTTCGATCTCCTCAGCCTCAACATGGCGAGTCCGCTTGCCATCGCCACTGTATCTGAAATAAAATTTGTGAAACCACCTTGCATCCTCCGGTTCGGCATCCTCCGACTGCGGAATAAGAGGCAAATTCCTACGGATGAAACTGACCGATGGCAGCATTTGAGTTACTGCTCCGGTTGTGAGAGACTCAGAATGCTTCACATTGATCGAACCGCTGTATGGTGTGCCTGTCCAGCGTTTGTCGAGAGTTGCCTCTGACGTCATTAACAGTTTCATCCGCTCGAAGAGATTATCCGAGAGATCCCGCTGATATGAAGCATCCGACTGGTAGTCGCCTTTAACAATCAGGGACATGGTTGGTGAGAGAGTATGTCTGTGAAAGCTGCTGATTCTCCAGCGGTCTTCGACCCTCGTCTCGAAACGCTTCTTGGTGAGGGAGCCGAGAACGTTCCCGTTGAAACGGTAGCGTTTCGCATAATTGATCCTGGAGGTCGTCTGGATTCCGTATCGCTCGTAGAAGTCGAGCAACATCCTCACGTCGAAGTAATCATTGGGAGCCCAGTAATAGCCGAGGTCTCTGAAGAACCTGCCTTGTGAGGCTGACTCGCCGTAGGTGGGAATCTCCAGTCCGGAACGCCTTCCCCCGCTCGCTGGAAAAACGGCAAGTGGAAAGATCATGACCGGCACGGGTCCGAAATAAAGAACGACCGGACGGGCGATAACTCTTTCCTTGATGACCAGTTTAAGATCCCTTGCCCAGAAATTGTAGTGAGGAGGGTCATGTTCGCAGGTTGTGTAATACCCCGAGCGGATGTTGAGCACGTCCTCGTCAACTTTTTTTATGGTTACACCCCGGCACAGACCGTCCTCGTATTGAGTAACCCCCTGCGAGACCTTGCCTCGCCGAGATTTCATGTGATAAACCATATCATGCCCGTCGATGATCTCGCTGCCGTCCTTCATTCGGGGCAGGTCTTTCCAGACGAGGCTATCCCCGCCTCCGACGCTGCTGTCCAGTTTTACAGTATCAAGGCGTCCTTCTGCGAACAGCAGATCATCCTCCCAGTGCACTTCGATCTTGTGTGCTTTCAATTCCATCGTCTTATAGGAGACCTTGGCATTGCCCGTCAGGATCGTGATGCGCGGATTGAAGCTGAAATCGACATTCTGAGCCGAATAGTTGACTACTGTATCGAGTTCGCTCTCGGATAGAGAGGTGTCCGTCAGCGTTGAATCCAGTTGAAGAGAGTCAACAGCGATCAGCTCTGTCTCGTTAAGCTGGGTGTCTTCCTGCTGCGCATTAAGAGTTGCAACAATCAGGAAAAAGGCTGTTATTACGATATGATTATTAGTCCTGGGCAATGTATTGCTATTATTAACCGATCTGGAATAGTCCCCGTTTCTTTCTCCCCTTCTATTGAGAGGGGGAATAAAAAGGCATGATTCTTTCCCCCCTTCTATTGAAGGGGGGAATAAAAAGGGGGGTTGTGTTTTTATCTCATTATTACGGATAAATCCTCCCTTATTCTCATAAGTGCTTAAATAAATGATACTTCGAGTATTCTAACCATTCCTGAAAGGAATGACCTTTGAATAGCCGTGGGCGAAAGCCCACGGAGATGGTTGAAAAATTGTACAC
>JABMRV010000088.1 GCA_013202285.1 bacterium
ATTTTACCTCATCGCCTGCTGGCAGACGCCCCCGTCTGCAAGAAATAACAACAACTTGGCTGGAAGACGAGGGCATCTTCCAGCGGACAGATGACATTCTCAGACAGTCTGTTTTGCCAGAATGACGACCATCAGAGTGAATAAATTAATGAACTCGTCCTCACCATGTCCACCCTCACAATCTCTGAAAAACATCCTCGAATTCTTCTCCCTTGCGCCATACCTCGACAGTTCCATCCTGCCGAATCGCCACCTTCGCCGGACGGGGAAAACCGCAGCAATTCGATGCGAAATGATCCGCAGCGTACGCACCGGTGTGATGTATGAGCATTAATTCATCTCTTACCGGCATCCGGTTCAGTTTTATCTTCACCTTGGAGATCATATCGCCGGTAAAACAGAGCCTGCCGGCGAGAAACGCCTCGATGGGTCGATCATCCTCTTGCGGAGGATAAACCTCACATGGAAATACATCAGGCGATATGAGGTTGTGCCCATGATTGACCACACCCATATCCAGCGCCACGACGTGATTACCCTGAACTCTTTTAACGCCTGATACTTTAACAACGGTTATTCCGGCAGTGCCGAACAATGCCCGCCCCGGTTCGATGATAAGAATTGGATTGCCAAGCTCGCGAAATGAATCGGTCGCTGTTTTTCCGTCCGAAAGTCTTCCCTGAAGCAGCCTCTCGAACATCTTTGCTCCCGGAAAATCAGACCAGTATGCCTTCCCGCTCCAATCGTGATTTTGTGGTGTCGTGGTGTCGTGGTGTCGTGGTTTCACACTTCGACACTTCGATACATCGGCATAACCCATCGGGATATTACCCCATGTCACCCTCTGATCGGTGGGAAGGTTACCATTGAGCTGTCTGAACAATTTCGCCTGAAAACCGACCCACTCCTCATTTTCCATGTATGAAACGGGAAACCCGCCGCCAATGTCTATATAATCGACCTTCGATCCACGACTCTGCATCTTTTTCGCAATATCGATCAGATATTCCATCAAACGGTCGTAACCCTTCTCATCGCACACCTGAGTGCCTATATGCGCGGAAATTCCGACCAGCTCGATATTAACAGCGCTCTCTGCCAACTCGACAGCCTTCATAGTATCTGCGACAGGGAACCCGAATTTCGTCCAGGCTGAAGCTGTTGAGTGATCGGCATCGGTCAGTCCTTCCAGAGGCATCCCTGCAACTCGTAATAACACGGAAGCAATTCGATCCTGTCTTTTCGCCGTCCTGCTTATCAGATCCAGCTCCCAGTCGCTGTCAACGGCTATCAGCGCTCCGGCTTGAACAGCCATATCAATATATCGGTCGGATTTGGCGTTTCCGTTGCAGATGATCTTCACCGCATCGACGCCTTCTTCGAGTCCCGCCTGCAGCTCGAACTCTGAGACAACATCCAGCCCCAATCCCAAATCAGAAGCCAGTTTCACCGCACCGCGGCACGGATTCGATTTGACTGCAAAGCTGATGAGTGTGTTCCTGTAATTACGCAACGCCGCTTCGCTGAACGATTCGACGTTGCGTTGAATGCGACCGGTAAAAACCACATGCAGCGGAAGCCCGAACTCAGCGGACAACCGTTCAATCATCCCCTGCTCAACCTGGTTCATTGGATCCATCTCTCACCACTGTTTCCGTGTATTATCAAAATTATACTATTGACACAAAATAGAGAATAATACTGCCTAAAGAAAGCTCTTATTATTGCTATCATGCAGCATCAGAATTACATTATCATAACAATACTAATCATCAAACCACGGAGATATTAATGGAGCAAGCCCTCAACTACCTGAAAGAAAATCGAGACAGATATCTGGACGAACTCAAGAGCCTTCTAACAATCCCATCCATATCAAGTGACCCTGAATATACTAATGCAATGGTGGATTGTGCAAATCATGCTGCTGATCTGCTTGAAAAGGCGGGACTTGAGAACATCAAAGTCCATAAAACCGCTGGACATCCGGTTGTAACGGCAGACTGGCTGCATGCAGAGGGTAAGCCCACCATACTCATCTACGGTCACCTCGATGTTCAGCCGGTCGATCCGCTCGATCTGTGGGAGCATGATCCCTTCGAGCCTCATATTAAAAATGAGCGGCTGATAGCCAGAGGCACTGCCGACGACAAAGGTCAACTCTTCATGCACATCAAGGCGCTCGAAGCCATACTCAAGACAACCGGTGAACTGCCGCTGAATGTCAAGTTAATCCTTGAAAACGAGGAAGAAATCGCCAGTCCCAGTCTTCCCGCTTTTCTCAGGGAAAATAAGGAGTTACTATCGGCTGACATCGTCGTAGTTTCCGATTCAGGTATGTGGGCTGAGGGAATGCCGGAGATAACATACGGACTGCGCGGTCTGACATACCTTGAACTCGAGGTTACCGGTCCGAACCGTGACCTGCATTCCGGCACCTTCGGTGGAGCTGTCGCCAATCCCGCAGAAATTCTCGCTCGTATGCTGGCTTCTGTAAAAGACGAAAAAGGTCATATTCAGATACCGGGATTCTATGATAAGGTTTTGGATCTGACAGATGAGGAACGCAAGCTTACAGCACAGGTGCCTTACAACGAAGATACATATAAAACCGATCTCGGAGTGAACGAACTGTGGGGTGAAGCTGGATTCAGCACTATCGAACGTACCGGCGCCAGACCGACGTTCGAAATCAACGGCATCTGGGGCGGATTCACCGGCACAGGGGCAAAAACAGTGTTACCGGCAAAAGCCTTTGCCAAGGTCTCAATGAGATTGGTCCCGCAGCAGAATCCCGATGAGATTGCTGATATGGTGGAGAATTACTTCCGGGAAATCGCTCCCGGATCGGTTAAAGTCAAGGTGATACGTCATGCCGGTGGGCGTCCGGTAGTTACACCGATAGATAATGCATATATGGATGCAACGGCAAGAGCGCTGAAGGACAGCTTTAATCATGCACCTTACTTCCTGCGCGAGGGCGGATCGATACCGATTGTCGCTGAATTCAAGTCCATACTTGGCTTGGATACAATCCTGGTCGGTTTTGCCCTGCCGGATGCACGAACACATTCACCTAACGAGAACCTCCACCTACCGACATTCTATACCGGCATGGAAAGCCTCGTCAGGATGTTTTACTATTTTGTTGAGTAGTTATTAATGGATTCTTCGCTGAATCGTGTGGGTAATGTTCGTAGGGGTTGAAGATTTTCAACCCCTACACAATAGTTGACTTTCTGCATAAAATCCCGACTGCTGTCACCGCAAAGCGACTATCACCCTCCGCAGTTGACAGTATTTTATTTTTCACCAAGGTAACAAAAACATGCTAAACATACCCCTTATTCTTACAACCATAATCGCCATTTCATCCCCATCCGAAGCTACACTTGATTCCCTGCTGTCCATTCAGAGAGAACGCGCCGGTTCGAGATCTGAGCTGCTGTTCGGTGTTCTGGAAAGAGAGAATCTGTCGGAATCAGAGAGGCACGATCTTCGCTTTCTGCTCTCGTACCTTCCGCTGGGAGACATAGCCATGATGAACGGCGGTAATCTGCTTGATAATGTCAAACTGGCGAGAGAGGCGTTAGACCGGTTCGATTGGGGCGAAGATGTACCTGAGGACGTTTACCTCAATTTCGTCTTACCACACCGCGTATCACAGGAACCGTTCGTGGATGGCTGGCGCCGAGCCTTCTTTGAGGATATAGCTCCTCGTGTCGAGGAAATGTCGATGACTGAGGCGGCTCTCGATGTAAATCACTGGTGCTTTGAACATGCCACTTTCAAGGTATCAAGCCCGCGTGATCAGGATGCATTAACAACAATCCGCGCCGGACTCGGTCGTTGTGAAGAGGAGATGATTCTGACCATCTGCGCGCTGCGATCCATCGGCATACCTGCGAGACAGTGTTACACCCCCTATTGGCCCCATACGGACAATAATCACGCCTGGGTCGAGGTTTGGGTGGATGGAGAATGGTACTATACGGGCGGCTGCGAGCCCAAACCAGGGCTCGGTCAGGCATGGTTCACCAGCGCCGCCGGACGCGCAATGCTGGTTGTCAGCACCGCCTACGGAGAATACCTCGGCGATGAACCGATACTCAGGGAGTATCCTCGATCAACCCTTATCAATTCAACCGCCGTCTATGGACCGGTACGCGATCTGAAGGTCAAGCTAATCGATCTCAAGGGCAAGCCTGTTCCCGATGAACGCATCGTCTTCAGCCTGTTCAACTACGGAGCGTTAATGCCGGCGTCCTCGCTGCAGACTGACGAAAACGGCGAATGCGTATTGACCTGCGGACGAGGCTCCTGGTTCATCGGAGCCGCCACAAAGAAACTGAGTTCATTACAGCACGCACCCGGTGACATGGACAGTGTCACCATTCAGCTTGGTAAGGAAAAAAGTCTAAAAGAACTCACTCTTGTCAATTATATTCCCCCGCCAAAGCCTGAAGAACACAAGAAAGGAGAGATCGACAGCCTCTTCAAATGCCGAATGCAGGAAGCCAAGATCGGGCGCGAGAGTTCTCTCTGGAAGGTCTGGGCGGAGGAGATCGGGATGCAGTTAGGCAGCACATTCATCTCCAAGCCGGATTCAAATCTCGCTCAGGAGATGTCGGAGAGATACGACCTCGATTCAGCCGCTGTCCACGATGTTTTCACCAAGTCCCGCGGCAACTGGGGACATCTGTACCGCTTCCTCACCGGAGTATATCCCTCGGTTTCAAAAACCGGTCAGTATTCACCCGACGATGTGAGACAACGCTTCGTTCTGCTCGAAACCCTGACCGAAAAGGACCTCTGGGATTTCAGCATCGACGCCCTTGAGGATCATTACCGTAACATTGTCTCCCTGACTCAGATTATCCTTATCGATGACACTTCAAAGACTTCGCAAGAGGCGAAAGAACGCCTTAAGAAATACGTCATCGCACCGCGAATCAATTACGAGCCATCTTCAGGCTGGAGAAGTGATTTAGAGAAATTCCTCATCGCTAATCCTGATCTCATTTCCTCAAAGAATGACCGAACACTGTTGAAATGGCTCCGGAATAACATCACCATTGAGGAGCAACCCGACAGGTTGGGTTCTTCACTGGCTCCCGATGCAGCGCTCGAGTTGCGCCTTGGACGGCGGGGAGACGTGGAACGGCTTTACGTCGGGCTCTGCCGTGTGCGGGGAATTGCGGCGCGTTTCAATCCGGTCTCCAATGAACTGGAAGTATGGGACGAAACTGAATGGCAGACAAGGAAGGTTATTCAGCGAAAGGGAGGAAAGAAAAAACAACCCAGGAAAGGCAGCCTGGTACTGACTTTCGATGCTCCCGACAGCGTTTTTAAAAAGACCCTCTACATGAGAGACTGGTCGGTGCAGAAATGGAACGGTGACCACGCATCGTTGCAGGATTTCGGTTACAAGAAACCTTTTGACGAGATCGAGTTTCCTCAGAAATTGCCGCCCGGGTTATACATCCTCACCAACGGTCATCGCCGCGACGACGGCTCAGCGCCGGTATCGTTGACCTGGTTCGAGATTAAATCCGGCAAACAGACCGAATTGGAACTAATTTTCAGGGATGAGATGTTTCTCAAAGCGGATGACTCATCGAAGCCGGATGTGAAAGAAGTGAACATCGAATCGGGCGAAGAGAGCCGCCAGGAGGGTCATTAGAAGATTTTCGTTACATCGAATGGGTGGCGCAGGCGTCCCTGCCTGCGAATAAGGAAGAGCATCACTTTCGTGTCTTTTTCGTCATCCCGGACTTGATCCGGGATCCAGATAAGTTTGATAAATAGTTACTTACTTTTACCGCAGAACTACCTTACCAATAGAATCTTTCTGCTTACCGACCGACCGGGAATCGCAAGCCGTACGAAGTAAATGCCTGATGCTAATCCTTCCGAATTCAAAACGATGCTGTGCCTACCGCTCTTAACATCACCGTCGATCAATGAAATAACCTCTCTTCCTGCAAGATCATACAACTTCAACGTGACAAACTCATCCCGGTCGATGTTGTATCTGATCGTGGTTGTTGAGTTGAAGGGATTAGGATAGACGGGGAGGAGTGTGAAGGATGGGGGGGGGATAATGGTTTTAGTAGGTTCGCTGAGCACGTCTGAACAATCGTAAATTCCAAGGCTGAAATGCTCGGATAAGAAGGCGTAATCACCGGTGACAGAAAAATCGTAAATAACTCCATAAGGAGAATTGAAGGAGCCAGTGAGTCTCAGATTTAAAGGATCATACATATCAAAAACATAAATACCTCCTCCATAGGTTAAGATCGCAAATCTGTCAATAACCTCCATATGGTCTGCAATTATGGATTCATTGTAGGCAATATTCTCTACATTCTCAGGATCTGATATATCATAAATAAATAAACCATAATATTCCTCATAAGGACGCTCCTCATGCCACCATCTTGCAAATAAATAACAGTATTGATTAAATATTCCGTAACCATAGATCACACTCTCATAATTCTGTATCTCGAACTGACCAATTCTTGTTGGATTTGATGGGTCGCTTATGTCTATTATAGTAACGCTGTAAAATGACCTTGCAAAAGCCAAATCTCCCGATATTAATATGTCTCTTAATCCATTGCCTCTATAAATGCCAACTTGAGCGGGGTTGTCAGGATTAGATATATCAATAATTCTTAAACCCACTGTTTCTTCAATTAAATACGCATAATCATCCGAAATTTGGAAATTTATTAGTTTCTCTTCTATTTGGTAATTTGAGACCTCTCTTGGATCAGTAGGATCATTTATATCAATGATTCTTAAACCTGAATACAATTCAGCTATATAAGACAAATCACCATTTATTGTGACTTGATTTGCAAATCCAGGTGTGTTGTAGAACCCAACTTCTACAGGTGATTCAATATCTGAAATGTCAACAATTCTCAGTCCTTTCGATCCTGCAGCAACACAGGCAAGTTCACCCGACACGTCAACATCCCTCACCGAGCCGCTACTGTCAAAGCTACTGACTATTTCCGGTTCATCCGGTTCGCTAATGTTTAATACTTGAATACCATAAGCTGTAGTTACAACAGCGTTGCCTCCGTTTACGTCAAGACGTCTTTTACGCTCAGTTCTACCTACATTCTGGATTCCGAGTGTCGTAATCAGTTCAGGCGAGTCTGGTTCAGTGATATCGATTACACCTAACATGTATGGTCCATCTATTTCTGCCCATCCAATTACATATGCAAGGTTATTTACGATCTTTATATCCGTTAGATAGCGAAGAGAATCTTCAATAGATATTACCTCAAGCGAATCAATATCTGAAACGTCAATAGTATATAAACCGTTATATGAACTGATGTATAATAAATCACCCACAACGTTTATAGAAGTTGGACCTCGTATTGAATTAAGGGGATATCCAAGGCGGTAGGGTTCTCGGATATTGGATATATCCCATATTTGCAAAGGTCCGTCGTGCATTGAGGTAACATATAGGTATTCCCCCTGCACTTGCATATCAGTAATACTAACCATGGGATCATCCGGGTAGAGGTTACCGTAAATATTTGAATAGACACGTTCAGGTTGATCTGGAGATGATATATCAAAAATTCGATGAAATACCGAGTATATAGGATCTAGCTCACCCCATTCGTATTCATATGTAAACGAGTGTGAGTAGTCTCCATATACTGTAAGATCCATTGAACTTCCCCGACAAGAGTAACCTCCAATTAATTGCGGATTATGAGGTTCAGAGATATCAAAGATCATTACATGACCATCATATCTCTGTAAATAAAGATACTCATTTTGAATTACTATATTATCTGCTCTGTTTGGGGTATATACTGTGTTTACCACTTCAGGATCTTCAGGATTAGATATATCTACGACCTTCAATCCTGATAAGCCCGTAGCAATATAGGCGTAGTCCCCCCCTATAACGACATCTCTCGGTTTATCCCAAAAGTTATAGATGCTGGATATCCGTTGGATACCCCCCTGAGCAGAGAGATTGGTAGGTAGAATCAGAGTTGTGAGTAATACGGCAGTAAGGATTAACCGTGACATAGCTACACTCCAGATTATAGACCTTGTTAGTACACAATATAAGGGATTAATGAGGAAAAACAATAGTCTGGCTTTTGGAAGCAGAAACTTTCGTTTGCTTATATCTCACAACACTATCAATAAAAGAGATAAGGTTCTTCTTTACATCGAATGGGGAGGGTGGACATTCTTATCTGCCAATTGGTGGGGTGGACATTCCTGTCTGCCAATCCGTCAGCTGATGGATTCAGCAAAGAACCGTATAAGAGTTAACATCCCCCCATCCCCCCTTTTCCAAGGGGGGATTTTAGGGGGGATTCTTCTTTACCGGCAACCCTTTCCGCGACCACCGTGACCACGCATCCCCGGTCCCTTTTTCATTCCGTGACCGAGACCGATTCCCATGGCAAGTATCTTTTGATCGAAAATCACTCTCTGATCATCCGTCAGAATATCGCGCATCGCCCTGAGGAACTTGACTTTCATCTGGATTTTCTTCTCATGAGCGTTGCCGAGATTGCCAGCGATCTTGTCCACATCACCCTGGTTGA
The DNA here is from genome assembly GCA_013202285.1 of bacterium. GTDB lineage: Bacteria > Electryoneota > AABM5-125-24 > Hatepunaeales > Hatepunaeaceae > JABMRV01. The sequence goes on from JABMRV010000088.1 coordinate 8,607, forward strand.
ATTTTTTGTCGGTTACGGCAAGCTTCAATTTGTTATGCTGCTCGCTCATATCCGATTTCATCACCAGCATCGCCCGCTGGTGCTCCAGCTTCAGGTTCTGAACCTGTTTGTTCTGCTCATCGGTCAGTTTCAACCCGAACATCCCGGGCATGTCACATTGACCGGGTCCCATCTGTCCATGACCCCATCCCGGTTTACCTTTGCCCTGTCCGGGCGGACCGAATGGCTTAGCCGATGCCAGCCCGACTGTAAACAGTATAACTACAACTACTGCTGTTATGTGTTTCCAGTTCATTTTAAACCTCCTTTTAGTAAATAGATATGATTGTTATTTTCCTCTCCGGTCAGATTTGAAGCGACGACCTGACATACGATCTTTGTGTCTGTCGGCTCCCGGTCTCCTGTCATCCAACATCCTGCACATACGCCCTGAAAGACGCTGCCTTGCCTCCGGTGGAAGGTCGGCATGCAACCTTCCGAGGTGGGTAAACAGTTTCCTTTGAAGATCACATCTAACAGTATTGAGTGAATCGCCCAGGCAGATCAATCTTATACTGTCGAGTTCGTCCGCGGCAAGTGTGGTTGAGATCTCCTGCATCAGGCGTGCTCGCAACCTGTGTAGGGGAGCAGTTTCAGCCTGAAATTCCACCTGCATATCAGGCGGGATACCCGGAACAGGATCACGTAGTCCCGAAAACCTCGGCAGATCGGAGAAACCGGCTGCCGAATCAGAGTTTGACCTTACAAAATACGCCACGACCAGCGCCACGTTAAGCGTCCAGGAGATAAGTAGCAGGATTGCGAGCCATCGAGTCTTTTTCATTGTGTATCCTCCAGGCTCTCGCTCATCTCCCATGCAAGCTGATCGATCTCATCGTCAAGTTCGGCGAACTCAGCGACATACTCACCATTAAGAAGAGTCGGCGACATATCCGGTACTGCTCCGGCAAGCCACAGTCCGAGCATAACTCCAGCCAGACTGCCGGCAAAGCCCAAGGCAAATTCGCGTCGTCGAATTACCAACTTTGCCGGTTCCTGCTGGATCTTTCGCATCACTGATGCGGTAATCCCTGCAGGACCGGGATCCGGCAATTCGTTGACGGCAAGCCTGATTTCAGCCTCATCCGGTTCTTTGATTAAACTCTCCGACTGGATGAAGTTTACCTCTGCCTGCGCTTTCAATATGTCGTTTCGTTTTCGCTTCATTTTCTGACCTTTCTAACCATGAAACACATCATATCCTTATTTCCCGCGCTCATATAAAGAAAAAACTGGTTTTCCCCAATTTTGAGTGGGGAGCGCTGACCCCAGCTTACGCTGGGGCATGCATCAGTCGGCGAATCCGCCATCCGGCGGATACACATGATTCAGTGAACAGTAAAAAATACTCTATTGATTTTTGCGCCAGTTTATCAGCGCTTCCCACAGCTTAGCGAGAGGCAGCCCCATCACGTTGAAAAAGCAGCCTTCAACGCGGCTAATAAATGCTGCACCGCGTTCCTGTATGCCGTATGAACCCGCTTTATCCATCGGTTCGCCGGTTCTGATATACGCTTCTATCTCCTCATCCGACAACTTCCTGAAGGTAACCTTTGTAGTCTCATGATCCAGGTATCTGAAATCACTGTCCGGATCGATCAGGGCAATGCCGGTATATACAAAATGATCGCTTCCGGAGAGACGATGCAGCATTCTGAGTGCATCTTCCCGGTTCGTCGGTTTCCCCAGAGGTTCACCGTCAATATTCACCAGGGTATCCGCCCCAAGCACCAGTCTGCCGTTAGCCTTAGAGAGAACTGAGACGGCTTTCGCTTTAGCATTCCTGACAACGGTCTCGATAAAGTCTTCCTTAACCGGCATCACTTCATCACCGCCAGGTGGAATGATATCGAATTCTATTCCGACCTGCCTCAGCAGCATCTGCCGTCGGGGAGATATCGACGCTAAAATAATCGCCGGAACTAAGAGATCATCCGACATACAAAGCCACCAGTCCTGCAATCATTATCAATTTCAATGCATCGCTTGCACGCTGGAGACCTTTCCGCTTAAGTCCGCGGAATAACATGAACACAATCACGAGGATGGGAATATTCACAAGGAGAATTATAATCAGAAGATAATTCTGGCCGAAGATTCCGAGCTTATACGGGATAAAAGTAGTAACGACAAGGGTTGCCAGTATCAAACCAGCAATTTTCTGCGCCGACTCGGGACCGGCAACCACCGGAAAGGTCATCGCTCCCCATAAGCGGTCACCAAATACATCCTCCACGTCCTTGACGATTTCTCTGCCAAGATGGATCAAGGCTGCAAACAGAGCCGGATACATACCCATTTTGGGATTATTGACCGCTATTGCGCCGTACATAAAAGCCATACTTCCGCAGACAGCCACGATTATATTTCCCAACAGGATGGTTTCTTTGAACCAGTAGCTGTAAACCCAGAGCAGTACCGCAACAGAGATGGTTAAAATACCGAGGGTCTGACTCAACTGGAAACCGATAGTTACACCTGCCAGGCTCAATACCACAGCCCAGATGGTCGCACCTGTGGAATTGATGTGACCCGATGGTATCGGTCTCTCTGGTCTGTTCGCCATGTCAATAACGGTATCGCACACATCGTTGATGGTGTTTCCGCCTGCGGCAACCAGCGCAGCAGCAAGCGATGCGAGCAAAAGAGTCTCGTCCAGAGCAAATTCTCTCCCTCCCGCGATAATACCCCCGACCCAGACTGACATCGCCGTAATCATCAGGTTTACCGGACGCACCAGCACAATCAGGGAATTAATAAATCGAGATACATTCATGTCTAAACACCCGCAGCAAAATTTATCAAGGTACCAAGTGAGACTGCCACCGCTGTCTCCGTCCGCAACGGTCTGCATCCCATATTAACCAGAGGAATTTCTGAATTCCTAAAACAGTCAATTTCCAAATCTGAAAACCCTCCCTCAGAACCGATCAGTACGGTCAAAGCTATCGGTAATTCGATCTCTCTGAAGAGGTCTGTGATATGTCGCGTTCCATTACCGTTATGCATTACCCAGATGTTATTGCAATTCTTCAGAGATGAGCAGATGAATTCTTTTAATGAGACCGGTGAGGCTATCCCCATTAATTGCAACCGCCTGGATTGTTTTGCTGAAGCAAGGGCAATATTCCGCCATCTTTCGACCTTCCCGGCGCCCGGCTTGACAACAGTTCGATCTGTCAGCAGAGGTATAAAAGTTTCCGTACCCAATTCCGAAGCCTTCTCAACAGCTCCATCCATGCGTGATCCCTTCACAATTCCCACTCCAACAGATAATCTCAACCTGCCGGGACTCTCAGCAGGCAGCGTTTCCAGAATCTTGCAGATTAAATCATTTTCAAAGGGGAGCGCCGATATTTCCGTCGGCGGATTATTCCGTCCTCGCAAGGTCGAGACTTCAGCCAGCCAGCCATTTCCCTGACCATCGAAAGCGGTTATCCTGAAACCCGATCCCGCCCGCAATACCTTCACCAGATGTCCGACTTCGTTTTTGGCAACCTTCAGTACACCATCTTCAGTCATCTGTTCAACCAGAATAAACGGAGCTCTTGACATATCAGAATGTAACCCCGTTTCTGATGGTTATGGAAGGCTCATTAAAACGAGATAATGGAGTCCATCCTATCAGAAAATGCACGATCTGGACATAGGGAAGCTGCATCTGAACACCACATCCATAGGCAAAACCATCATTCACATTAGTATAGAAACCACGGTCACTGAATATCACTCCCTCAAGGCTGAATTTGAGATTTCGCAGGTAAGGACCAGCCAGAGGCACTTTCCCGAAGCTGTAATATCGTTCGGAGATGATGGGAAAACGCAGCTCCAGATTCCCGCCGATTACCATGCCTTTCTTAATACTGAAAGGTTCACCCACCCTGAATAGCTCACGTCCGACGGATAAACATCGATAACTCGGTAGTACTTGTTGCCCAAATCCACCCCAGGTTCTAATAGCAACAATGAGCGGAGCAAATCTCTTGAAAATCCTAAGATCGATTGCTTCTCGATAGAAATAATGTTCGAAGTCGATCAGGCGGTTCGCTACAATCTCAAAGAAGACGTAGTATCCTGATGCAGGATAATAACGGTAATCACGTTTGTCAAGTTTATAATCGAACATCAGGTAGATTATCTGATCCCGCTTACCTGAAAATGTATAAGTAACCGTATCGGACTTAATATCATCCCAGCCAATCCCGATCTCGTAGTAATGCCTGTGAGCAAGCCGTCGTCTTATAGAGGAAACCACGCCGAGTTTCTCTACGCTGGTTTTCTCAATTCTGGATGAATCAACCTGATGATCGGTGATCTCCTTTGAAGAATGATAGATACTTCCGTTCAATCCATACCTGTTACCGATACTGAACCAGGGATCACTATATAATAATTTATAACTGCTTTCATATTCACCCCAACTGAATAAAAAACCAAGTTTCTGACCCATCCCATGGAAATTATTATGATATATACCGAGCCCTATTTTCGCTTCATTCGGTTTATCGATTTCATAATGCGTATAGATGTAGGGATATATATAGAAAGGCTCAGTTACATCAACCTGAACCACGGCTCTACCCTCGTCGGCGGCAAGCTTCATCTCAACCCGGTTAAACAGACCGAGAGAGGCAATCCGCTTCTGATCTTCAATCAGGTCTTTCTCAGTGACAATCATTCCCGGCTTGAGTTTCATCTCACGCAGAATCAAGTCGGTTGAAGTTCTCCGGTTCCCGATTACTTCTATGGCATAGATGACCGGTTCTCCATTGTCATTTCTCTGCTTATATGTAATGAGGAGAGCTTGCTCATTATGTTTGTCTTGAGAAATGGCGGCTGAATTACCATACTGAGAGACAAGACAAAACACTATTACCAGGAAAACCCGACCGTTGATTAGATCCTCAAGTTTTACGATTTTCCTTAAGTGTCGGAGATGACCGGACAACTCAGAATACCCATGTCAAGCTGCACTGAATATCGGGAAGCAGATAGTCCGAACCAGAGCTATCCATGACGTGAAGCAGATGACCATCGATCTCAGCGGTCAACCGGTTCGCGAGTCGAGCGTTTATCGACGCCACCGGTCCGGTGGATCTGACAGCATCACCCCTGATCTTCCTGTCGTCAGTCAGGTGCTGCCAACTGTATCGCTGATTCATCGCCCAACCAATCCTCAAATCAATATCTTCAGCCTTATAAGTATAAGCTATGGTTGCAGATACATTATATCCATCCTCAGATACCTTCTCAACCCATTCGCTCCAACTAAATCGTCCATGCTCGTCAAGTAAAACTCCAACATCCATTTCAACCTCAGAATGTGGAGTAAGATAGATTCGCAAACTGTCCTCAGCAGAGAAAAAGCGATAAACGCGGCTCATCGTCTGATCCGATTGACTGAAATCATAAACATTGTAATTACTCACCAATGAAAATCGGGCAATATTTGAAAAGAAATCGTCCCGCCAGGGAAGTTCACACGATAGTGAAAATATTCTTGTCCACCTATTTTCAGCGCTACGCTGACCGTACAAATAGACCAGATGAGTAAGATCGGCTTCAAGCTTAAATCGAACTCCAAGATTCGGAATGAGCTGTTTCCCACCCTGCAATGTGAACAGGTATCTAAGCTCGTCCCTGTCATTGAAATCGGATTCATCAGGAGTGTCAAAACGATATTTCATCACCCGTGCTTCTATGCCCGATGTATCCAGCAGATTGCCTTCAAAACCGGAATACAAACCGATGTAGTTACGTCTTCCCTGTCCCAGAACCTCCGAATATTCCATATCCTGCAGATCGAGTCCGGCGAAGGCAGCTATTCTGAATCCTCCCTCGTCAATCGTCGCCTGGATTTTGTTTTTCCACGTATTATCATAGTCGCTCTGCGCACGGTAGGCATTATCATGAACGATCCGCCTGGTGAGATCCGAGTTCCATCTTATACACAGAGGTCTTCCTTTACCGCTCCTGAGTTCGTTGTGTATGTTGAACTGTTCGTCCCTGCGGTATCCGGCGACCTCATCGGAAGGATTGAATACGCGTTGACGGTGATGATTAAAGGAAATCGTGTAATTATCCGAAGCCTCGTCTGTAAAACTATGCTCTCCCATCAGTGTTGATGTCCATCCCTGATCATAACCTGAGGGCAGTCTCTCAAGCCAGCCATGTGTTGTCAGAGAACCACTGCTCCAGTTGCTCTGCAGATCGCCATCCAAATGTATTCCCTGCTGTCGGTTCTCACCGCGTTGTTCACTCAGCGGTCCGGTTGAAAAGTTCGCTTTCAGCCTCTTCTTGACCGCCCAATATCCAATACCCAGTGAAACATACCTGCTTCCCATATCACTGACATCGCTGAGATAGAATCTCTCCTGGTCGCCGTTGAGAGACCATCTTAAAGTCTTGTTGATGGGATGACTAAAACCGAACATTAATCTCTGATCCACCTTCCACCTCTTGCGATAACCGGGAACCTCATGCAGGTGCAGGGCGATGGTTTCATGGAAGATGAGTAATCCACCTCCACTCAGATCGCGGTCGAGTTGATATTCCCCATGCAAGCTCTGGTAGTTCAGTCCCTTTGTGAAAGATGTCTCCAGAAAATTCACTCGGGATGATAATTTATCGTCATCATCCCAGGTCTCGGCTATTGATATTCGGACAGTGATCCCCAGCATTAAGATCGTCGAAAAAATCGAAAGCCGATAGAAAAGAATCCTCATAGTTCAGTTTATCTGTCTCTCAGTAGTCAACATCAGGTAGAGGTTGTCCCGCAGCTGCGGGATCAACCCGTACAATAGCCAGGTAGAAAAGAAACTCACTGTTCCGTCAAACGAGAAACTTCTTCCTCCAGCATGGTGATCGTGCCTCCGGAAATTATCAGCTTGAGCGCATCTTCAACCGAAATATCGAGAGATATTACATCCCGCTTGGGAACGAACAGAAGGAAACCGGATGTCGGATTTGGTGTGGTGGGAACAAAGACTGTGATTGAATCCTCAGGTAGTTTCTCCTGCAGGTGAGGGCTGGTATCCGCTGTTTCTATAGCGATTGAATAGACACCCTTGCGCGGGTATTCAATCAGCACGGCACTCTTGAACACCTCCTTTTTCCCGGAAAAAATCGCCTGACTGATCTGCTCGATGGCTCGATAGACACGGTTCACCATCGGAATCTGTATCATGAGCATTCGATTCCGGCGAATTGCCCATTGACCAGGTGCATTACGGGCGGCAAAACCGGTGAGAATGAGCAGAATCAGCAGCGCTATAAATCCGATTCCCGGTACGGGATTAGCGCCTATAAGCGGTAGTCCCAACACCTCACGCAGCAGAAAATTAATTCCATTGCCGAGGATCCCGTCCAGCAGCATGAAACCATGCCATAACACGTAGATTGTTATAACTGTAGGACCAAGCACCAGAAAACCGGTGACAATATTCTTTCTCAGGCTTCGCCAGAAACCTAACTTCTCATCATGTAATTTGTTATTCGACATTTTTATCTCAACTGGTTTTACGAGGTGTGATCGGTTTATCATGCAAGGCATCCAATCCGTAATAGAGTGCATTCTGCAGTTTCTCTAATTCGGCGTCATCATTCTTCTCAACAGCTTCATCTATCATCGCTCTGAGCCGGTTTCTGAATATACCCTCAGTTGTCAGAGATTTGCCCTGATCGATATCATCTATATCCCATTCAGGTCTCACAGCAGTCGCATCGATCAACAGGTGAAAACAGCTATCCTTAAGAGACTCATCTTCAATATTTATCCTGCTGCCGCGAGGGTATGTACCGGTCAGTTCAATGAGAGCCATATCCTCCTTCCGTACACCATTCTGATCAAGGACGCTGGATATCTTCGTCTCAATCGCCTGAATATACTGCAGTCCGCTGATATCAACCGATAAACGATGGATACGTCGTTTATCAAGCTCATGAAATACGATTTCAGTGGTGCAGGCATTCTTGCCTGTATTTCGGAGTTTACCGTCACTGTGTATTGTTCCAATTAGACAGCCATGCATCCCGGTCTCATCGACGTTAAGCGCCATCGTTGATCCCGGATATGCAGCACGAATCGATCCCTCTGAGTCCTCGATCCCGATCTGCGAATGATAATGTCCAAGCGCCACATAGTCGAAAGGCTGAGACAGCAGTTCGGCATCGGAAAAAGGCATCGTTCTCATCTTCCCCTTGGGTAGGTGGTCGTCCCGCGATCCATGCACCACACAGAGGTGGATGTCTGCTTCAGGAAGCTGGATCGGATCCTTGAACTTTCTCACCGCAACAGGCTGGTTGGAGTGATACGCCAACCCGGTGACGATAACCCCGTCAAGATCGGGAGATTGAAAATGTTGAAAATCGTAATCCTTGAATATGTGTACGTTACTATGCCAGGACTTCTTTATAGTTACCCGGCTGATTTCATCCGAGTAATGGCTGCCGGGTGAATAATAATCATGGTTTCCCGGTGCGATCATTACCGGAATATCAACAGTAGCAAGCTGATCATGAACAAAGGCGAGCGTTTCGGAGTTAAGTTGATCTTCTTCCCAGAAATCACCGGCAATCAGAATAATATCCACTTTCTCATCGCGAGCCAGTCTGAGCGCACAACTGAATACATCAAGTTGTTCGCGGGAGCGTAACTGCGCCTTTTCGTAGGGAAGCTTGAGCCTGCCTCCCATGAAATTATAACCGAGGTGAAGATCGGCAAGATGAAGAAATTTTAAACTCTTACGAATCACTCTGGCACTTCCAGATTAATTTCATATACACGCTCACGGAACAGATCGGGCAGTTTCTCAGCCAGCCATCGATGTCGTTGAGTATGACAAGACATAATCAAAACCTGGTGTGAACGTGACAAGTTCTCCATAAAGAACCTCATCCCGCTGAGAAACCTGTCGTCGTCAGCCGTTGCCAGCGGTTCGTCAAGAACAATCGGGAGCACATCCCTGGCTCCGCTGGACAAGTACCGTGCGATACCCAGACGTGATGCCAGGAATATCTCGTCCCCTGCTCCGGTCGAAAGACTCCGCTCAACTTCGTCGGATGAGATCGTTCTTCCCAACCGCTTATCGACGATGGTAAATGACAGGTCATCGGCGAACTTCATATCCTTGTAGCCGGGATTAAATGCCTCTAACAGGGGTGCAGCCTCTTTGCTCAATGCCTCCGCCCATGACCTGTACACATCCTGTGAGATTCCATCCATTATGTGGATCGAGAGATTTACCTCGTCGCGGAACTTCTCAGCCTGCATGATATGTCCATTCAACTCGTCAAGCTCTCGCACACACTTCGGATAGCCGGTCTCATACGCCAGTAACTGTTGACTGCAGAGGGTTGACAGCTCTATCTGTTCTTCCTTAAGTTCATTAATCCGCACCTGAGCCCGCTCAGCAAGGTCACGGTAGAATTCGAGGGTATTATCCGGTTTGGGGTCGTCGAGACCTGTGGAAATCTTCGCTTCAAGTTGAGCCAAACGACTCTTTTTAATCTTGATCTCGACCTCCGTCAGTATCTCTTCGCGCACTCGCGGGAGTCGATCTTCAACTATCGATCTGTATTCAAGATGTTGTTCGCGAGCCGTTTTGAAAGCCTCAACCGCCTCCGTCAACGAATCTGTAATCTCTATACTGCCTTCTTTCAGCAGCTTATCTATAAGCTCTCTGCTTGCATCGAGTTCTTTCTCTATTTCTGCCAGCCTGTCATTCGCATCACGTTGATCTGACAGTAAATTCCGCTTCTTATCCTTCAGGTCGATTACTCTGCGGTACTGCTTCAACAGTTCCTTTGTTGCGTCTTCAAGCTGCTCGCTCTCCGAAACTGACATGTCGGCACGCTCAAAAAACGGTTGAATACTAACGATAACATCCCTGACCTCGGTAACTGCTCGATCAAGATCTCGTTCTGCTTCCTGCAGCGGTTCAGCCATTCTGAGAAGTTTCTCATATCTCTCATATTTCTCTAACAGCTCATTACCGTTCTCTAAACCGGCATGTACTGCAAGATCATCGAGCTTTCCACTGAACTCGTCGAGGCTCTCGCGAGCTTTAATCTCGGATTGAACTGCGGAGGACAGATCGCTCTCAACTTCCTCCTGATAGATCGATTTTCCGGATCCTACTCGGATACGAATTCCCAGCCCCACAATTCCGAATGCAACACCTATTGCGGCTATGACAGGCGCCAGCCAGCCCTGCGACAGCATTATCATCGCCCCACCGACGATACACATCACGGTGGCAATTATAAAGAACCATTTTGCAGCGTCAGACTTTTTCGCACGAGCATTCGTTATCTCTTCCTGTCGTCTTTCATCCGCTTCTCGCCTGGCATGCGTTTCCCAATAATCCGCTTTCATCCGGGCATGATCGGTGTGGTATTCAGCCAAGAAACCGGTTTCATCTTCATCTAATTCACCGAACAAATTCACCATCTCGTCAAAACCTTCACTATCGAATCCCGCTGTTCGCATTTCACCTTCCCGGTTATCCCGAATTTCCCGCATTTCCCGGCTGCGTTTCACGCGGTCCCTCAACTGTGAGAACAGGTCCTGGAAATCCTGCAGCTCTTCGAATGTCAGATCCTGGAGTTTTTCGAAATGCCCCAGTTCTTCCTCTACGTCTTCGAGAGGCGCTTCAATCCTGATCTTAATATCTTTGTCTGTCCGGTCAATATCCTCCGTTAGTTTCTCAATCCTGTCAGCGGTGGTAATTAGCTGCTCCCATCCTTCCGCCGGAAAATCTGCATACTCGCTCAGCCTGTCCGAAGTACCTGTCAGGGTTTCACACTCAACTTTCAGTCTCTCCTGTTTACCAAGCAGCCTGGAGAGTTCCCGCAATTCCACCCTGTCACCCAGATAGCTATTTCGTGCATATTCCTCATTCTGTCGAATAAGCTCCCTGTCGATCTCAGACAACTGTTCGGACAGAGGTTCGACCTCCTCTCTGCGGCGGCTGAGTTCATCAATCTCATCGAGAAGTCGATCTCGCTTGCTGCCATATCGCTTCAAAGCGGTTTCTACCATGACGCCTTTACTGCTTCCGGGATAGGAATATTTTCTAAGTGCCTCTCTCAACCGCTCGATAGCGCTGTCGGAAGTGGAATCACTGTCCCGTGCGGTGGCGACTCTTTGGATATGGGAGGTCAAACCGCCTGCTTTATGGATTTCACCCAAATGAGCCTGTTTCAGGTAGAAGCTGCGGAGAAAATCGGTGCAATCGAGACCGATGATCTCCTCACCTATCCGATAAACACCACGACCTCGATGATATTTCTCGCTGTGATCACGACCGCTGTCAAGATCGATCAGTCTGACCAATCTCGCATTGAAGTCGCGCTCAATACGCCAGGAGACGGAATCGAGAAAAAACTCCAGATCCAGACCGAATTCCTCCGGATTCACCCACGGTAAAACATAACCGTGATGTGGGCGGTCACTTTCGGTTTTGCCTTTGTGTTCCTCGATTCCGTAGAAAGCAGACAGAATTGCCGAGACGAGGGTTGATTTGCCGGCTTCATTATCGGCTATGACCAGATTGAGCTTGTCAGGTGAGAAAGTAACGCTCGTGCTCAGGCAGCCGAATCCATGTATGTTCAGAGATTTGAAATACATCCTTCTCACTTTGGGGTGCGCCGACATTCCTGTCGGGTGACCTGTCCAGCCATGTCCTCGCGAAAGCGGGGATTGCTGGACAGGTTTTTTATAAAGACTCAATCCCTGCGGGTGACCCGACTTGCTTGCAAGTCAGGTTTCAAATCCGCAGGTGGCATGTTTTTGACGTGGTGCGCCGACATTCCTGAGTCCTTTGAAATATTCCATATTTTGGTCTCCTTCATCATCCCAGCGAAAGCTGAGATCCAGAGAAGTTGCTGATATTACGAGCATTACTGGATTCCATCTTTCGATGGAAAGATGAGATGTGATGATTTAATGAATAAATCAAAGAACTCATTCCTGTCGGCGAATCCGCCTTCAGGCGGATACAGACGCACAAGGTTATCGATTCATCTGAAGTACTTCAGCAGCTCCGTATCCGGCGGCAGCACTATCACCGTATTCTCGTCGATTATCTTCCTGTAAGCTTCGAGAGTACGCAGGAATTCGTAGAAACTTTCGTCACGTCCATAAGCCTTGGCGTAGATCTCAATCGCCTTAGCCTCAGCCTTACCCTTGAGAATCTGTGACTCCTTGTATGCTTCAGCCATGAGAACGACTTTCAGACTGTCGGTTACGGCGCGAATTATCAACGCCTCCTCCTCGCCCTCCGAGCGGTACATATTGGCGATGCGCTTACGTTCGGCGCGCATCCTCTCATATACCGAGCGCTCATTCTCTTCAGGAAGGTCAGCCCGCTTGATACGCACATCGACCACCTCGATACCGTATTCCATCGCCTTTTCGTTTGATGCTACAGTAACCATCGCCATCAACTCAGCGCGGCTTGTGGTGACAATTTCATCGAGATCATGCAGACCTAATTGTACGCGCAGTTCGGAATAAATTATGTCGCCCAGACGCGTCTGTGCACCGTTCTCATCGTGTACCGTCTCCAGGAATTTTTTCGCATCGATAATACGCCACTTCGCATAGTTGTCAACTATGAGGTTCTTCTTGTCCTTGGTCAGAATCGGTTCAGGTGCGGCATCATAATCGAGTAAGCGTTTCTCGAAAAATATAACCGACTGGATTGGCCAGGGTATCTTGAAATGGAGACCGCTTTCAGTGACTACTCTGACGACTTTACCCATCTGGAGAACAACTGCCTGTTCCGTTTCATCGACGGTGAAGATCACCAATGCCATGGCTATCAGCACCAGGATAACGATAATAATGGTAGTTTTATTTCTCATTATTACTTCCCTCCTTTGGATGCGCCGATTGGAGCCTGCAGACCGAGTACGTTCATCAGGTTACCGTTCTTATCAGCCTTCAGTATGTACTTTTGCAGACCGGGAAGGATCTCTTCCATCGTCTCCAACAGCAGACGTTTTCGCGTAACGTTCTTTGAACGACGATATTCGTTCAGGATGCGGTTGAAATTCTCTGCGTCACCCTCCGCCTTGGCTATGCGTTCCGCAGCCCACGCCTCAGCCTCCTTTATCATCTGCGCTCTTTTACCGCGTGTGCGGGGAATGAGATCGTTGTAATATCCTTCCGCCTGTTTGATCGACTTCTCCCTATCCTCCTTGGCGGAGGCTACATCCTTGAACGCATCGGAGACCTCCCGCGGAGGATCGACGTCCTGAAGCTGAATGGCGACAACGTACAAACCGGATTCGTAACTGTTGAGTATCTCCTGAAGCTGCACCTTTACCTCTTCCTGTATCCGTACTTTACCGACGGTGAGCGCTTCGTCGACGTCGTGCTTGCCGATCACTTGGCGCAGGGCGGCTTCAGCGGCACGATGGACGGTGGGATACCTGATATCTCTGACCCTCTTATCCCTCACCTTGAACAGGTGTTTAATCGGATCGTCGATGCGAAACTGTACTATCATCTCGCAATCAACGATGTTGAGACCTCCTGTCAACATGATTGATTCGTTAGTCCGTTCAGCGTATCTGGCGGGTGGACCGGGATCGACCGTACGGAATCCGATCTCGGAGCGCTTGACCTTGGTGACCTGCGGCTTGAGGACGGTTTCAACCGGGAATGGGATACGATAGTGAATACCGGGACCGGTAGTCCTAACGTACTGCCCGAACCTCTTCACTACGCCCTTCTCATCGGCTTTCACGATAAATATCCCGGACAGTAACCAGATACCGACCAGAATGATTACTACTACCCAGGTACCACCGCCTTTCAGGAACGAGAAGTCCGGTATTTCAAAGCTCTCGCCGCCAATTGAAACGGTTTTTTTTTGCATATTTTTATGCCTCTATTAAATTAATGAATTACAGAAAGGTTTTAATATTGTAATTACCCCCCCGGCGGGAATACCACCAAGTTATTTTTAAAAAAAGGTTACC
>JABMRV010000013.1 GCA_013202285.1 bacterium
CTGGACTTGATCCGGGATCACAAGTCGGGTTTCAGTATGAATAGTTTCGTAGCCCGGCTTCTCCGAAGCCGGGTTTTTGCTGAGACCCCCCCCTTTGTCCCCCCCCTGCAATAGCAGGGGGGGATTTAGTGTTAATACTGTTCCTTTTCCATCTGGCGCGTTGTAGTGTGGTAATACGTGCCGTATTTGTTTTATATTGTTACTGATGACAGGTATCAAGCTCCAAAACACGATCATGAATTCGGTTATATTACCCTGGAAAGAATGTTCACCGTCCTTCGCCAATCCTGATTTCGAGATTGAGAGCCATCTGAGCGAGATGATCGGCGGGATGGTCTCAGCTGGTATGACATTGAGAGCCGATTGTGAACGCTGCCTGATTCTTATGTCAAGGCTACCGCGCAAGGTAAGTGCCGAGGAGCCGTGGCTCGATTCAGTCCGTCATGCAGTCACGTTTGTAGTAGAAAATAACTGGACGGTCATATCAAGCGCAGGCAGTCTGGGGTGGGACTATATTTCATGGTATGCCGGAAGACTTGGAGCGAATGTATGGATTGTGCTGCCTCCGATGACTGCTTCCGAATTCACTGAAGAATGTGAGCGATTACTGATACGATTAAGGCTAAATAAAGATCGAACATCATTTTTAATGCCGTTGATAGATAGTAAACTGAAAAAGGCAGACCGACTTGGAATCCGCGACCAACTCTGCCTCTCCTTTTCCAATCATCGGCTGCCGGTTTATCTGAGACGGAACGGCAACTTGGAGAGCCTGATCGAGCGAGTCAAGGCGGTTGACAGTCGTTTCCAGGTCGATTCTGCAGGTGATTGTATTGAAAGTTGGCGCAGAGACAGTAGCTGGATGGCGGAAACCGAGAATATGCAGTGGGAAGGTTATCTGATTCACTGGACGAGAGGAACATACGGCGCCTGGAAGGGTGAGATTGAGGCGGATTATTTCGATACGCTGACGTCGGCTCATTCCGGAAATCCGCGTGACGGTTTTGCCACGCTGGATCATATTACCGGAACCGGGATTCTCAGAGGCGAAGGCAGGATGATCAGGGACGGAGTTCCGGTCATCTCTTTCAGTTCGCTGTCGCCGGTTGAGGCGATAAAGAAGATCGAGTTTCGAGCGACTTTGAGACGCTGGAGTTTTGAGCCGTATGGTATTGCACTGCCGAGAGAGACATTGGAGAGATTTGGAACGAAGAGGGTGATTTATGGTGATAAGGAACTGTTCAACCGCCTGTCACCGGAGGATCGTCCGTTTTACCAGTACCAGGGATCTGATGAATCAGTTGATAAACCAATCCGTGCAGGGAATATGAAAACAACCGCTAAGAACTGGCGGAAAGAGGATGAATGGCGGATCGTCGGTGACATAGACCTGATGAGCCTGAAAGATGAAGTTCTCCTGATTACACCCACCGAAGAAGAAGCTGAGAGGATGCGAAAATTACAACCGTACAAAGTATGCTCGCTGGAGAGAGGATTGAATGAAGGATAATTCCAGCTTTCATCACAAGCTCCTTTCCGCTCTCAAGCCTTACAGGGGGAAGCTCGTCATTGGTCTGAGTGCAGCCGCGCTGACGTCCGCTCTCGAAGTCGTCGGACCGATGCTTCTCAGGGCGGGTGTTAATGCACTACAGGATGCAAAACCTGTCGGCTGGCTCTATGCATTCTCAGGACTTATTATCCTCACCTCTTTCATCAGCGGTATCTTCCGCTTTCTGATGAGATACCTCGTTATCGGCATTTCAAGGTGGGTTGAGAGCGACATACGTGAGAATTTCTTCGGTCATCTGCTCGGGCTTTCACCTTCGTTCTTCGATCGTAACTTGACCGGTGACCTGATGGCACGCGCCACCGATGATATTGAACGGGTCAGGATGGTGCTGGGACCTGCCACACAGATGTCGGTTGCAACACTATTGACCTTGATTTTCTCCGCGGTGATGATGTTCTATCTCGACAGCACCCTGGCGATGCTTGTTCTACTGCTGGCGCCTCTGATCGGCGGTGTAGTTCTCGCTGTGGCGAAGAAACTCCATAGAACCAATCTCGAACAGCAGAAGGCTTATGGCAAGCTTGAAGCGCGAGTCCAGGAGAACCTGACCGGTATCAGGATCATCAAATCCTTTGTGCGCGAGGATTATGAATCATCCCGGTTCGCCGATACGTGCCGTCTTTACTTCAAACGCAGCATGGATGTTGTCAAGGTTCAATCGCTGTTCATGCCTATCCTGACGATGCTGATAGGATTGGGAGTCGCCGGCATCCTCTATGTGGGCGGAATCAGGGTTGCATCGGGCGTGATAAGACTTGGCGATTTTATCGCCTTCATGAGCTACCTGTCACTGATTACCTGGCCCATGATAGCGCTCGGTTGGATAACTCACCTCTACCAGCGGGGAAAAGCATCAGAAGAGCGGTTGGATGAGATTCTCTCTGTAAAGGAACAGTTTAAGGATGATGTCGGATCGGGACCGGATGAATTTGGATTGGAAGGTAATGGAGCGGTATCGGTAGTATTCAATGATATTCACTTCCGCTACCGAGTTGATGAACCGGATATCTTTAAGGGACTCAACCTGACCATACCTGGAGGATCGACACTGGCGATAGTAGGCAGGACGGGCTCCGGGAAGAGTACGCTTGTAAGGCTGCTCACACGGCTCTATGAACCGCAGCACGGTGAAATCCTGCTTGGTGAGTTGGAACGAAACGGCATACACTGGAACAAAATCCGGATCGATGACCTACGCAGGATGATCGGTTATGTCGATCAGACTCCCTTTCTTTTTTCAGCAACGATACGCGAGAATATCTGTTTCGGGCAACCGGAAGCTACGGATGAGGAGATTGAAAACGCCGCACGGATGGCGTGTTTCGACACTGAGACAGCCGATTTTCCGGATGGTTATGGTACGCGGATCGGTGAGCGTGGTGTAACACTGTCCGGTGGTCAACAGCAGCGTATGACGATTGCCCGCGCTCTGCTGATCAAACCGTCGATCCTGGTGCTGGATGATGCTCTGAGTGCAGTTGATACGAGTACTGAAGCGGAAATTATCAATAATCTCTCAGCCAATCAGGATGAAAGAACAGTACTTTTCATAACGCACCGACTCGCAGCAGCGGAACGAGCGGACTCCATTGCAGTTCTGGAGGATGGCAGGATCATCGAGTTGGGCTGTCACGATGAGTTGATGAAACTTAAGGGCGTTTATGCAGCCATGTATCACCGCCAGAGACTCGCTGATGAACTGGGAGCGATCTCATGACAAAGCACGCTTATCTTGCCGCTCCCGACGACAGTATTTTCGGGCAGGCATACGATGCGAGGCTCATGAAGAGGCTGCTCAAATATCTCAAAGGGTATTACCCGCAAGTACTGTTCTCAGTCTTCCTGTTACTAACTGCGACCGTCTTTGAACTGGCAGGTCCGTGGTTGATCAAGATCGGGATCGACGAACATATCTCTACAGGTGAAACAGCAGGGCTGGGAAGGATTGCCCTTTTATATTTGGGATTGCTCGCCGCGGCTTTGGTTTTTCGTTATTTCCAGATGTATCTGACGCAGTGGATCGGGCAGCGTGTGGTTTTCGACATGCGAACCAGTCTGTTCAAGCATCTGCAGCGAATGGATGTGAAATTCATCGATTCTCGACCGGTCGGCTGGATGATGACCCGTATTACGAATGATGTTCAGACCCTGAACGAGATGTTCAGTTCCGGGATTATTTCGATAATCGGTGACTTGTTGACTCTTATGGGCATTGTTGTGCTGCTACTGGTGCTGAACATGAAACTCGCGCTGGTTACTTTTCTCGTTCTGCCGCTTCTCTTCTGGATGGTGTTCACCTTCAGAAATAAAGTCCGCATCACATTCCGCGAGATTCGCGAAGCGCTTGCCAAACTGAACGGTTTCATGCAGGAACATATAACCGGAGTGCGCACGGTTCAATTGTTCGTGCGAAAGCGGTTTATATTAGAAAAATTCAGCCTTCTCAACGTCGTTTTCCGCAAAGCATATATCAAGGCAATCCGTTATTTCGCCCTGTTCTTTCCCGGTGTCCAGTTAAGTTCTGCGATTTCAATTGCATTGATTCTGCTTGCCGGAGGGTTGATGATCCGGGAGGATACGCTCACCTGGGGAGCACTGGTGGCATTCCTGCAGTACGCCGAGCGTTTCTTCAGACCGATCAGGGACTTGAGCGAGCGTTACAATACGATGCAGGCGGCGATGGCGGCTGCCGAGCGCGTGTTCTGGCTGTTCGATATCGAGCCTGAGATCAGAGATCCGGAAAAAACGGATGCTGAGGAACGCCTCCCGAGACTTCGGGATCAATCGGTGAATCAGCCGCAGGGGGGAACTCTTGATTCTGCCGTTGAGATAACGGGAAAAGTAGAATTCAACCGTGTGGGATTTGAATATAATGTTGGCGAAACCGTACTGAGCGATGTATCTTTTCAAGTAGAACCCGGTCAAACGGTAGCCATTGTAGGCGCAACCGGCGCCGGTAAGACAACTCTCATCAGCCTGCTGCAACGGTTCTGGGATGTCAAATCGGGCAGTATTACTCTCGATGGACGGGATATCCGGCAGTATAAGCTAAGTGATCTCAGGAGTCGTTTGGGTGTTGTGCAGCAGGATCTGTTCCTTTTCAGCGGTTCCATTGCGGAGAACGTCACTCTTGGCGACGAAACCATCGATGAATCTAACCTGCGTGACGCCCTGAAGGATGCGAATGCTCTCGATTTTACCGACAGCCTTCCTCGCGGGATCGAAGAACCGGTCGGCGAACGAGGCGCCAGACTCTCCGGTGGACAGAAGCAGCTTCTCTCAATCGCACGGGCGATAGTTGCCGATCCTCCTGTGCTTCTTCTCGACGAGGCAACGTCCGCCGTCGATACCGAGACCGAACGCCACATTCAGGATGCGCTCGAACGGTTGATGAAGGGACGCACGACGCTGGTGGTAGCTCATCGGCTCTCAACCATCCGGCAGGCTGACAGGATCGTGGTGATGCACAAGGGGCGGGTCAGGGAAACCGGCACGCATGAAGAACTGCTCAAGAAAGACGGTATTTATACGAGGCTGCATAAGCTGCAGTATGCGGAAGTTATTGAGACATAAAAGTGCTGCAGGGTGTCCTCACCCTGCAGCTAAGTCACTTGCGCTGCCTGCCAGACCGCATCCTTATAAATCACGATACGAAAGAGGAGAGAAAGATGAAATTCGAGTTCAAATACTACAAGTATTGCTTACTGGCATTCGCATTCGTTTTTATGGCTGTGCAGGTCTGCTTTGCACAAATCGAGTTCACCGAGCATACTATAGCAGATGATTTCGTCGGCGCAATATCTGTTTTCGCTACAGATATTGATGATGATGGCGATACGGACGTGCTCGGAGCCGCTTATGCTGCCAATGAAATTACCTGGTGGGAAAACGA
>JABMRV010000089.1 GCA_013202285.1 bacterium
ACAACCCCCCTTCTGTTCCCCCCTTCAATAGAAGGGGGGAGGGAGTGGTATTCCCCGATTTTGTGATAATAAGGTGGCGGACAGGAATGTCCGCCCTCCCCGATTTTGAATAATTCAGATCTCCAGCTTCAACTTCACCATGTATGTCCGTCCCGGCATCGGGCTGCGTTCAACCACACGGTATGATCTGTCAGACAAGTTGTCAATACCGAGTTCACCGGTGAGCAGAACAGCCTTGATTCTGTGCTCCCGGCTGAAGCTCAGATCATACACCTCGTATGGAGGCAGCCCCCTTTCGGCAGTGGACATCGGATCGAGGTTGGATTCAGTCGAATACCTGCGCCCGATCCACCTACCGCTCAACCGGAATGAAGTTCCCTTGTGAGTGATAACCAATGATGTCGATCCGCGCTTTCCGGCGATGAGTGGGATCAGCTTACCGTAGTTTATATCCCCTGGTGTATCATTGACCGAATGGTTATTAATATAATTAGCTGAGACTGAAATTGCACCATTCAACAGTGAAGTCAGGGCAGTTATCTCAATCCTCCTGCTTCTTGTTCGATCAACATTGTCCGGGTAGTATTTACCGTGGAAGTTGCGCCGCCAGATAATCAGATCTTTCGTGATGGAACGAGTATGCGAAACTCCAACTCTCCAGGAAACATCTGTTTCCGTCGATGAAGAGAGATTCATCCCGATATTGAGACATTCACCACGCTCCGCCTTCAGATCCTTGTTACCCACAGCGAATGTATTCTCAATTAGAAACAAGGCGTTAAACGGAGGTGCGGATATGCTCCTCCCCCAGCCGGTATTGAGATTCAGCGAACACCACCTGAACGACTTCACCAGAGCTGCATTAATCGACGGAGATGCAGACCTGTAATGACCGCCGCCTTCATCATAGATCCATTCGGAGATAATTACAGGGTTCAGGAAATAATGCACTCCGGTAAATTCGCCCCACCGCTGGATGCTCAATTCAGCCTTGTTCAGGCTGCGAGCAGCATAACCCAGACCGACGCCTCCTATCGTCACCCTGTCATGCAGCAGATCTTCGCCGCGATACCTGTCATGCTGATAACTGTAAGCGAAGCGTAGTTTTCCCTGCGATTGATCGACAACTGAACTGCCGTTCAATCCGAATCTCACACCTGTCTGCCGGTTTCGCTCTGCAGCGTGATGCACGAAAGAGCCGTTCTCGGGATTGTATTGGATTCCAGGGCTGCTGAACAGACTGGTATATCTCGATAAAAAACCGGTAACGTTCCAGAACAGAAGACCGACGCTTCCCTTTCCGGCGAGACGGGCGGAAAGGCGATCTGTCGATAAATTCGCCTCAGGCGTAGGAGGTTCGCGGATCAGACCCGGTATGCCGCGCGATACCTCCTCGTAATAAACCCCACCTTCAAGCCGGTATGAATCTGTGGAGTATTTTCCGCTACCGATACCGCTTATCGAACTCGACTCATTATTGATCCTGTAACGAGTCGTACCGTCTTCCTGTTTGTACTTAAAATCACCATCATCGACCTTCTGAACGTAGTGTAAATAACCATTCACATTGTTCTTATATCCACCGGCTCCGAGTCGAGATTCCTTCCGTCCGTAAGAACCGTTTGCAATTGAGGCTGAGATATCAGGATTGTTCTGAGAAGCGGATCCGAAGTTACGGGATTGGAGATGGACCTTCCCGCCTATCCCCTCGAACTCGATCCGGATTGATTCCAGTTGATCCAGATCGACATACTTCAGTTCAGCTGCACCCGTTCCGGCGTCATTGAGAGGAATACCGTCAAGGTCAACCCGGACGGTACGCGGAGGAGATCCGCGCAACGATATCCGCTGACTACCGTCACCTTCAAGTACGGTAACACCTGGAACATCGCGCAATACATCACCTATTGTACCGGCAACGCTGCTCTCCCACTGTTTACGGTTGATTACCGCCATCTGCGATCTGTTGAGTATTTGAGGCTGAACCGTTCCTCTTATAACAACTAACGGTCTTTCAATATAATCGGAAGAAAGTTGAAAATATACACGTGTTGGAGTACCCTCATGAACAGCGACATCGCGTCTCGTCGAAGTCGTGTATCCCAAGTATGTAACAACCAATGTGTAAGTACCCGGCGGCAGGTCATGAAGGACGAAGGAACCATCCCATCCGGATACGGATCCGGTCTGACGGTCGGCAACACTGATATGAGCGCCGGCAAGAGGAATTCCCCTGCTATCGGTTATTGTTCCATAGATTCCCGCAGGAGTCTGTGCGAATAATTGCCGACAGACTGAGGAAACTCCGATGAAGAATAATACGGACAAGAATAAAAAAAAGAATCCCGTTACGGGATAACGGGATTTGCTGCAATAAATATACATTTGCACTCCCTGCCCCGAAGGATAATTTACCGCC
>JABMRV010000090.1 GCA_013202285.1 bacterium
GCCAATGACTCCGAATGTATATTTGCTCATATCGTTTCTCTCTTCTTGAGACAATGAAGGCATGCGAATTCATGAAAGAACTGTCCTGTCATGTCCACGGTTATCGTACCTCTTTTTAAAGTTAATTTAACCATCCGTTGATAATGATACAGTAACACTTTATTTGTATTTGATCTATGATAAAATATGTTTCGGCTATGTCTTTAGCTCAACTTGAATTTGTTTCGTATTGAGTCAAAAGAAAATGAAGATACTCGATCCCCCCTTATTAAGGGGAGCAGGGGGGATTCAGTTAGTTGAATTATCTGCTCAGTAGAAAACAGTACATTCATACAGTGTATCTTTAATCTTGTTTCTTTTTGCTGAGCTAAAGGCATAACCGAATAAAATGATTATAGCGTTGCTATCAGGTTTCAAGGGTCCGCCGCGGCGGATAACCTGACAGCCCTTCCCCGTCAGGTTACTCCCGAAACTTCGGGATTGAAACCTGGTGGGAACTCCTTAATGAATTTAGCGATATTTTATGTT
Organism: bacterium; assembly: GCA_013202285.1. Taxonomy (GTDB): domain Bacteria; phylum Electryoneota; class AABM5-125-24; order Hatepunaeales; family Hatepunaeaceae; genus JABMRV01. Next base: position 529 of record JABMRV010000090.1, read on the forward strand.
GCAGCACTAAACTGATTAACATTCACAGCAAACATTTAAGGACGCCGACTGAAGCATGCCCCAGCGAAAGCTGGGGTCGGCGCTCCCCAGTTGGCGGTCCATTCAGTCACTATCACAACCCGCATCTGGGCATGAGGACGGCTCTGCCGTAATATGCAAGTGCGTTTCTCAGTACCGGGTCTTTCAATCTGATCCACCTGAGGGTGCATCTCTCACGGATGAACTGTTTGGTTTCCCCTAAATCTTTACATATTTTTTTTTCTATCAGTTCCTTCTTGAAGCTCTTCTCGGTGAATCCACCCATCAACAAGCTGCCCTGGATTCTCTTCTTTATACTGTCGGTCCACTCTATCCAGTAGGGAATCTCATAATGATCCTCAATCATGGTGATGAGGAAGACACCCGGACTATCGGGAAGATCCTTGGGAAGGACGTTGCGAAAATGAACCGAGTACTTGTTACATAACTCATTGAGAGAAGTTGTCAACTGATCTATCCAGTTGGGCTGGTTCAATATCATGGTCAGTTCTCCGTGTTTTTGTCCTTAGTGTTAGTATTACTTTGTTAAGTAGTTCCTGTTAAAAATGTACCGGATCTGAAGGATTTTATCTAATATTATCATTCCGGCGAAAGCCGGTAGCCATGAAATAACAATAACTTGTCTGGATTCCCGCCTGCGCGGGAATGACAAAGTAGCGCGGGAATGACAAAATGAATACTTTTCAACAGGCACTTGTTAGTCTTCATTGCAGATTATTCCTCTCAGCGCCGTCCATGCAGCAGTGCGTGGACTGGTGAGGTAAGTGCTGCCGAGACCCTGTTTTCCCCTGAAGTTTCGATTTGAGGTGGAGAGCTGTATCTCGCCTTCGCCGGTCATGCCGATCTGTCCCGATGCACAGCCTCCGCAGCCGGGATGTGTGACAATCGCTCCCGATCTGACCAAGTCGGACATCGTGCCGTCAGATAATATAAGCTCGTAAACTTCCCGGGTTGCAGGGACCATCCGCAGCATCACTCCCGCCTTGACTCGCCTGCCGGACAGAATGTCGGCGACGGCGCGGAAGTCCTCCCATCTACCATTGGTGCATGATCCCACGAAAATGCTGTCAACCCTCGTGTCATTCAGTTCCGATACGGGTAGTGCGCCGTTCGGATCCGGTGGCGGTGTAACCAGCGGCGCGAGACCCGAGACGTCGAAGCTGTATTCTGCTTCATATTCCGCACTACTGTCCGCAACCGGCTGCTCGACATCAGCGTCGAAACGTTCCCTGAAAAAATCGTTGACAATCTGAGCAGGCGGGAGGAAAAATGTGATTGCGCCTGTTTCGGTCGCCATGGAACAGAGCGTAATGCGTCCGGCAAGATCAAGTTTATCAATAACATCACCGTAAATCTCCACTGCTCTCCCCAGCGCTTTAGTAGTGCCGAGTTCTCGCAGGAGGAACAGGGCAATATCCTTCGCCTGAACGGAATCTGCCACGGTTCCTTCCAAGCGGATCCGGATAGTGCTCGGCGTCTCGAACCAGGTTCTTCCCGACTTGAAAACATAGGCGACGTCAATGTCCCCCATGCCCTGTCCAAAGGCGCCCACCGCTGCCAGAATGTTGAAATGACTGTCCGTTCCGACGGCAGTATGTCCCGGTAATACAAGACCTTTCTCCATTGCGACATGTGTGCCTATACCTGCGTCAACATCGTAAACCTTAATGCCCCATTTTCGGGCGAACAGCCGGCATCGATGCTGGTTATCGGCGTAGCCGGTGGTATTTGCCGGGGCATTTGTATCGAAGGTGAAAAAAGTACGCTCCGGATCCGCGACTGGATTATCGGGGAAATGATCTCCGAGTTGCTTGACTACATTGGGTCCGCCGAAATCGCGTGCAGACCTGTAATCAACGTCTATCCAGACGATATTGCCCGCTTTAACGGAGCTGTTGCCTGAATGGACTGAGAAGATTTTTTCAATGATAGTCAATATAAGTCTTTGAAAAACATATAGTCCGTAACTCTTAGATTATGCTACGCTTGAAACTTGACGGGAACAATAGGATAAATCCGCCCGCTGGCAGACGAGGGCGTCTGCCAGCGGTCTGGAGGACTTTTTCAACAAATTCCATCATAACACAAGATAACCGCATAAGTAGTGTTACGCAACAGAGATTCCTATTAAAGATATGACAGGCATATGCCGATAACGTAAGAGGAAGTGCCAATTGGTCCATCCTTTCTCACAATCAAGAAAGGAAACGTGCGACCATAACCAGGAAGCGCGGATGATCGAATGAACCGAGTTTTAGCTAATCAATCAGAGCAGTCACTGTCCATTGGTCAGGTTACTGCTTTGACCGGTGTCGGAAAATCTACTCTCCGACACTGGGAACGCGAATTCCATGACATCCTCGACAGCGTCCGAACTGAAGGTAATCAGAGAAGGTTCACGCCCGACGCTGTTAAAAAGATCGAAAAGATCAAGGAGATGGTAGAGGATCATGGTCTTACTCTGCGTGGAGTAAGAATGAAATTGGAGGAAGAGCATTCCACAAAGGGCGAGTCACCCGATGAGACCACATCAGGAGAAACTCCAAACGAGAATCTCAAGCGACTTGCAGAACTTATGACAGAGCATATTGTGAAACGTCTCTTCCATGAACGTTAATCCACCGTCGGAGACCTGCTGTCCGATTACCTTAAGATAAAGACCTTATAGAGGTAAGAAAAATTCGGATAGCGGTTTCACCGGTGCTTCTCTGTGTCATCGAATACATACTCAATTGATTTAACTTTTCGGTAACATTTAATAAAGTATAACTTTTCTTATTAAGATATGAAGAAATTACTCACAGGGCGGTCCCGCAGTTTTTAACGTAAAACTTCTTGCAACGGGACCGTAATTTAAACGGCAGGACGGCATGAATAATGTCGTCCTGCTTTTTTTGCTCATTATTAATGGGTACAGATTATTATGCACAGTCGCTTAGGAGGACAGGGCTCCGTACCTGTCCCTGTGAACAGGAAGTTCGTTGATGGACGGGTACGGAGCCCCGTCCTCCTGTCATGCAAAATGAATCGACCTGGTGTTTACTATTAAGTGATCCCATTAATATCAGAAGAACGCCGCCTCGCGATACTCGCCGAAAGCCTCTTTGAGTACTCCGATCATCTCTCCGAGTGTAACGTAAGCGTGAGCACATTCAATGAAGCAGGGCATGAGGTTCTCATCGGAGCGCGAGGCATCAGCAAGTTTGCTCAGCAAACGTTTGACCTCCCCCGGATCACGCTTGCGTTTGACTTCCTGAAGGTTGGCAACCTGACGTGCAGAATCCTCCGGAGTAATCTTCAGGATCGGGATTTCGATAACCTCTTCAGTATCGATAAAGTCGTTCACACCGACGACAATCCGTCCTTTTGATTCCATCTCCAACTGGTGACGGTATGCTGCGCGAGCGATTTCCCGCTGCTGGAAGCCCCCCTCAAGCGCCGGAATAACGCCTCCAAGCTCCTCAATCTTCTCGAAGTACTCCTCCGCTTCCTCTTCCATCCGGTCGGTCATCTGTTCGACGTAATACGATCCGCCGAGCGGGTCGATCATATTTGCAACTCCGGTCTCATGAGCCAATATCTGCTGAGTGCGCAGGGCAATCTTAGCCGCTTTCGCCGAGGGCAGTGCCAGGGTCTCATCCATCGAATTCGTATGCAGCGACTGAGTTCCGCCGAGAACGCCCGCCAGCGCCTGAATTGCCGTGCGGACGATGTTGTTCTCCGGCTGCTGAGCGGTGAGGCTGCAACCGGCGGTCTGGGTGTGGAAACGCATCAGCCAGCTTCTCTCGTTTTTCGCATGGTACTTGTGACGCATTCGTTTCGCCCAGATACGCCTTGCGGCGCGATACTTGGCAATCTCTTCAAAGAAATCGAGATGAGCGTTGAAGAAATGCGACAGCCGGGGTGCGAATGCATCGACGTCGAGCCCGCGCTCGATGGCTGCTTCAACATAGGCGAAACCGTCGGAGAGCGTGAAAGCGAGTTCCTGCACGGCGGTCGATCCGGCTTCTCGGATGTGATAGCCGGATATTGAGATGGTGTTCCATTCGGGCAGGTCGCTTGTGCCGAATTCTATCGTATCGACCTGTAAACGCATCGATTGTTCAGGCGGGAAGATATATTCCTTCTGTGCGATGTATTCCTTCAGGATGTCATTCTGCGTGGTGCCGCGCAGTTTCCTTCGATCCGCTCCCTGTTTCTCCGCAGCGGCGATGTAGAACGCCCACATGATCGCCGCCGGACCGTTGATGGTCATCGAGGTGGAGATTTTCTCCATATCGAGCCCGTCGAACAGCACCTCCATATCACGCAGCGAGCAGACCGCCACACCGCATTTTCCAACCTCTCCTTCCGCCCAGGAATCATCGGAATCGCGTCCCATCAACGTCGGCAGATCGAATGCCACGGAGAAGCCGGTCTGACCCTTTTCTGCGAGGAATTTGTAACGTTCGTTTGTTGCTTCAGGCGTGGCGAAACCGCTGAACATGCGCATCGTCCAGAGCCTGCCGCGATACATGGAGTTGTGCACGCCGCGCGTATATGGATACTGACCGGGATAGGCGAGCTGTTTCTCCGGATCCCAGTCCTTCATGTCGTGCTGCGTTACCATCGGCGGAACTGCGGCTGACGACACAGTCGTAAACAGGGCATCGCGCTTTTTGCCGGCTTCGAATTCCTCCTGCCAGCGTTTGAAATCTTCCATTCTCTTTTCCAATTTATTATTCACAATTAAATGAGGGTGGATTGGTTTTGGGGGATGATGGCGCGGATCAGGCGCGGATCAGGCGCGTGGTTTGCCCGTGTCGGATTGAGCGCATTGTTAGATACCAACTTGTTTAATCGGGTCACGAATATTAATACCTAATCGTTCAACATCTTCTGAAAGGTTATTCCGTCGCATCCATTTTTCTACTATCGAGTGAATCTCGGTGTATACGTCCTTCTGAACATAAATCGAGAAATCAGTAATCGGAGTGTGCGAGGACACTAGCTGAGAAGGTCGGACTTGTGCAGCATCATATAGCGTGTCGAAACACGATTGTTGATCGAATGCTTTGTTAGCCTTACTACTCTTCGCTTTCACATAGTCACCCATCGGTAACAAGCCACGTTCGAAGCGCTTAAGGATTGTCGAAATTGCCTCAGGACTGTTGTCCATACCTATCCAGTGCCGTTGCATTTCATTGGCAACAGCCAACGTCGTTCCAGAACCGGTATAGCAATCAAGCACCAAGTCACCGGGATTCGAGGAAGCCTGCACAATTCGCCTGAGAAGATCCGGATTCTTCTCGGTCGGATATCCCGTGATTTTGATGTTTTGGTTGTGAGCGTCTTTGAAGTCAAGCCAAATGTCTTGTATACCAACTCCCGAATGATCGTCGAGATATACCTTTCGTCGGGGATTTCCGTTCCTTGACCAGAATATCTCGCCCCTTGCATCCATTTCATCGAGTGTTTGCGGAGTATACTGCCAGTGCTTTCCAGGCGGTGGCAATTTCCCGCGCCACGACCCACCAGTCGCCCCATTACGTGTACCCGGAGCATGGACAGGCACCTTCATGAATCGACGACCTGTCTCTGGTTCCGTATAATGATACTCTTTCGAGCTCCGTTCCGACAACGGTTCCACTGGACGATTCCATACATACTGATCACCCTTCGAATAGAACAAGATAAAGTCAGTAATATTGCCATAGGTCTTTCGCGTATAGTTTTTGGGATTGCATTTCTTGCGAACAATCAGGTTACGGTAATTGGAGGAACCAAATAACTCGTCCATGATCAACTTCATTTCGAAGATCATTGTTTCGTCCAAATGAAGGTATATGGAGCCTGAAGAGAAAAGCAGTTCCCGGATGAGAATCAGGCGCTCTCTAAGGTTCTCCACATACGTAGCGCCACAAAGGTCATCTTCATACGCCTTGTGCTGTTTGCGCGATAGGAATGTGCCCTTCGTTGCAAACGGTGGGTCAATGTAAACGAGAGTAACTTTACCTCTGATAGAGGAATCCGCTAGCAGATCTCGTAGACCATTCAGGTTGTCGCCACAATACAAGCGGTTTCCGGATGAACAGTGTCGCATACAGTTAAAACCGCTGTGAACAGGATTGTTGAGTATACTAGAAGTGCTCTTCTTGTCTGAGTAAGAGAGTTCTACAGGTTTGAATTTGCTGCTGCCATTATTACTTGGAACACCTGTCGCCATTGGTTATCTCCGCTCTGAAAGGAGCCATTTCATGGTGATGCGTTCTGGAATCATTCTTAGTGTAACAACCTTGATTAAACCTGGGTGTGAGTTTTCAATATAAGCATAGTCACGCCACATTGATCCGAGCAGAAGACCTGGGCCGTCATTCAGAAAGATCACCTTCAATGGTATGCCTTTCTTCTGCGCGAAGTTCAATATTTCATTGGCGCAGTCGCGATATTGCCCCGTCCTATCATCCTCCTGTGCCCCGCCTCTATCTGAATCATATCTGGCGAGTCCGATAGCAACAGGTTTTCCTTTGTGCTTAAGTACGAAGTCGACAGGACGATCAGGTTTGGGATAATCATCGTATAATTCCCCAAGAATGACATCTTTTCCTGCACGTTCTGGACCCGTTATTTCAAGAGACGGGAAACGTTCCCTTACGATAGTAAAAAGCCGTTCGGTCAAATCATACCCTTTCTGCCCCCTGTCTTTGTACTCCCACAGGATTGCGCAAAGAACCTCATCGGGCATTGGGCGTGATTGAAACCGCTGCTGTACCTCCGTAACCTTGCGGAATCCTTTTCCAAACTGATCACAAATACTTGCCGCTGCACGCTTCTTCTTAAGCATTTCTACTGGTGTTTCTGGACTGACGTATTTACGAAATACCCGACACAACTGGGTTCGCATCCATTGCGGACTCGTTCCTGCTATTGCCATGAATAGATCGGTTGAAGAGTGGGCGCTCTTAAGCAGTTGACCAAACATGACAAGGACGGGTTTGTAGAGTTCACAAGCAAGGGGTAAGACATCGGGGTAGTATTCCCCGGTGGACAATGTTATCCAAAGGTGTCCTTCCTTCCAATAATCCGCGAATGACTTTTCTTTTCGTTGTGCCATAGTTATTCCTGTCTTTTCTTGATGCCTAACGTTTCAAATCTGCAGCGGTGATTAACCATCCGCTGGAGCGTCTTATTATCCTACACAATTCACCCATTTCTGAATGCACCACTCTTAAACATAGTGCGGAATGAATGTAAAGTCAATAGATAATGGCTGTTGAAAAAGTCCTTTGGAGTGCTGGCAGAATCCCTCCCCGCCAGGTTACGCTATGCTTGAAACCCGGCGGGAACGAATGTCCGCGCCACCATTCGCAGGCAGAGACGCCTGCGCTACCCGTTTGCAGGCGGGAACGAATAGGATAAATCCGGCAATTACCGGACTGGACAGGCCACCCGACGGCTTGAAACCCGGCTACTACTTTTCAAAAGTACTCACAAGGTGCTTAGCCCAGCCATGTTTTTTTACATACTTAACTAAATTTCTTGGTCTGTAATCCTTGTCTTTATCCCAGCGCTGCTTTACCGACCTGTGTATTAATACCGAGCCTTTTCCATGCTTAATTCTGCGATAGAACTTTCTCTTAAGCCTGTAAAACTTTGTTCTTGAATTATGAAGCTCTGCCATCGAGTCTTGTTTTATTTCGTCATGTAAGTGAGTCTCAATTGTAAGCCCCGATTGCTGAGCTTCCCCGATCATCCAGGCGAGAGGATTATCCGACAGCAGTGAGCCGTCTTCATCTGGTTCATAACTCCCGCCCACATTGCTGTGCGCTCCGGCGAACCACACCTGTTTTAAGTCCATTTCTCCTCTTGGGAGCCAGATGGTCGGCTCAAAGTCCTTTCGAAGTTCGTCTATCGCCAGCGCATGTCTTGCGATACTAACGTTCCTTCCGAGTTTTGTATCGTAAAATTCATCCTTATGATCAAATAGCCCGAGGAATGATATTGGTATCCCCATGGCGCCTACGGTATCCCACACACCGACAAACTTTATTTCTTTTAACTTGTGTGAGTGGTTTTCTCTGAATTTAATCGACTCTTTCCCCTTTGGAGAGTAATGTTTCCCGTTTTTTTGATAGTGTTTAAATGCTGTTTCGATCAACTCAGCATCCGGTCGTTTGATGATCCCGCAGTTATTAATCAAGCCGCATAAGCATCTTATTGTAAATGCTCCTCTGCTGAAACCAAATAGAAATATCTCATCCCCGTGTGAGTAATTTTGAACGATGTACCGATAGTCGTCCATTACATTTTTGTGTACTCCTTTTCCGGTTGCGCCGCCAATTATAGGATCGTAGTAAGAACCAACACCCCAATCGTAAAAGACCTGCTGGGGAACCCGATCTTTTCCAACCGGCTGGATAGCACGCGCCAATCGAAGTACATTTGTAGGAAAATCTTCCCGGAGATTTTCTTCCGGTCGATTCCATGTACCATCTGCACAGATTACAATTCTCTTCTTCATTATTTCCCCCTTAACTAATTATTGTGTTTTTACTTTTGTACAGGTAACGGAAAGCTAAGCAGCGTTTCGGTGTTTCTCCATGTAATGCCTTGGCGACGAAGGCATTTGCCCGCGAGACTCCTGTTTTTCCTCATCTCGACGCTTCGGGATGACGACCCCGGATCGCATATTTTTGGACAGGCTGGTAAGCGGGAATCCGGCAGCTGCCGGACTGCCAACCACAGAGAATCGGCAGCGGATTGCGCTCTTATTACGTGGATTCCGGCTTTCGCTGGAACGACGATGTAAGCCGGAATTGAGATGCTTCACTACGTTAAAGACTAACGCTTCGCTTAGTTTCTCGCAAAGACAGAAGCAGTTGTTTGTGCTGCCATCCGTCAGCTGACGGACGGCAGCAGGTTATGCTATCGTCAGGAGTCCGTTGGAGCGTCTTGTTGGTCAGCAGGTGGAACGTCTTGTGGATCTGCCAGTGGAACATCTTGTGGAGCTGCTGGTGGAGCGTATTGTTGAGCAGTTGCCGGATCAGCTTTTGGATTTTGTCCATGTTGATTTTCCCCAGGCGTGCCATCCTGCACCATAAATACAAGAAGCACTATGAAACCGACGACGGGAACCAGAGCGATGAGGATCCACCAACCACTTCGATCAGTATCATGTAACCTTCTGACAGCTACGGCGAGACTAGGAATTAGAACGCCCAAGCTGTAAAGTCCACTAACGATGGCCGGACTGCCAACAATTCCCTCGATGACTCCAATCGCAATTGCGATGATAATGTTGAAAAGGACGAACATCCAGTATTCTGTTCTCCGTGCTCTCCCACCGAACACCGCGTACTTCTTCAATACTTCGATGTACCAATTCATTTTTTCTCCTTCTTTTGTTACCCCTGTAGATTCGATTGAACGACAGTTGGGGTCATGCTGCCGCCTGACACTACTCGTAATAATTGCGCAGCGTGAATGTGAAGACAATAAATAGTGCCTTTTCCCCTTTTATACTATAGCTAATACTTCCTTAATATAAGGATGGACACGTCGTTCTTCTATAATCCCCGTGATTCAGCGAACGACCGTTTTTACACTCAATTCAGGACATTACCTACCAAAGTTAAACGTAATACCCAATAGGGCAATGTGCTCACTGAAATCTATCACTTTCATATTATCTATTTCTTTCTTGGCATATAGATACTTGTATATTCCGTAGAATCCTATTTTCCAGAATGCTCTAATATTGATTCCTCCTTCGATATTATACATAATTCCTCTCTCCATTGCATCAGACTCTTCTACACCTTTTGGAACTTCCAACACTCCCATACCTCCTCCCGCAAAAAGATTTACCCTTTCTGTTTTTGAGACTTTTGTCATGTAGAGAAAATTAAGGGCGATTAAGCTGGCAATTTCATAAGTATGGGTTGGATCGGCGCTATTTGTATAATATTCATTGGAAAACGAAATGGCAATTGGATATTTATCTAACTTAATATCGAGTGCAAGTTGCCCTCCTCCTAATTTTCCAATCTCAGATCGATCATCTGTAAATCCTCCCTGACCCAATCGAATCGTGAAATGTATTTTTTCCTCTGTGGAAGATAAACTATCAGTTGAACCAACCACTTTTTGAGCGTTTAGTTTAGAACAGGGAGAAAAAACAAAACCAAATAATAAAAATATTGATAGAATATATCTTCTAAACATGATCCTTCTCCTTTTGGTGTTGGCAACGTTTGAGATTGCTTCGCTACGCTCGCAATGACATTATAAGTCGTTTATCTATCGGTCTTTCCCGAAAAGAACTGCTCAATAAGCTGGTGTGCCGCTTTCCTGACAGGCATGTCTGAGTTGACAACCTTATCCAGAGTTGCAGGACTGATAACCTGCCACAGTTTACGTGCAACGATAAGCTCAACAGATCTCTTAATCCGGTCGATCCTCTGTCCGGCGCGGCGGTTTTCGAGGCTCCCGTCGTTCATCGACCGCTTGAAATAATCTTCGAGCCAATCCATTAACTCCGAAATGCCATCGCCCAGATTTGCCGATGTGGTCAGGACATCCGGTCTGTCATGATCCTTCATTTCGAGTATCGTTTCGAGTTCCGTCAGGAAGCGATCAGTGCCTTTCAAATCCATCTTGTTCACAACGAACAGGTCGGCTATCTCCATAAGACCCGCTTTCATCACCTGGATACCGTCTCCCGAACCGGGTTCAAAAACCACTACAGTTGCGTCGCAGGCTCCGACAATGTCCACTTCAGACTGACCAACGCCGACGGTCTCGATGATGATGCGGTCAAAGCCGAACGAATCGATGAGATCCGCAGCGTCGATGGCGCTGAATGTCAGCCCGCCCGATGCACCGCGTGTGGCGAGACTGCGGATGAAGATACCGTCATCGAGAGTTAGGTCGTGCATCCGCACTCTATCGCCGAGCAATGCGCCGCCGGTGAACGGACTGGACGGATCGACTGCGATGATGCCTACACTCATTTCGAGTTTGCGATACTCACGGGCAATCTTGTTGATGAGAGTGCTTTTTCCGGCGCCGAGCGGTCCGGTGATGCCTATTCGGAAGGCGCTGCCGACCGGTCGGGCGTGTTCAGGTTTTGGCAGCGATTCGGATGGATCAAGCCGATCCAATCTGGTGAGCAGCCGTGATAGTTGGATACGTTGTTTTGGGTTCATTTATTTTGTGGAATGCTTATTAAGTGCTTGTTGAGAAAGTTCTTTCTGTGTCATTCCTGCGCAAAAGAATGTCCGAGAATGGCTGTGACAGCATAAACAGTTGAATATCAAGGTATTAGTTGCCAACCACGGCGGGTTGGCAACGGGTTGCACTACGCTTGAAACCCGACTTGCAAGCAAGTCGGGCCACCCGTCGGACAGACGGGAATGTCAGAATTCACAAACCTTTTCTGGATTCCGGCTTTCGCCGGAACGACGATATATTCTAATGTTGACAGGGTTTGAGATTGCTTCGCTACGCTCGCAATGACATTCAGCAATTGATCCCATTAGTATATCAACTGTGTATTTTCTTAAAGCTGTCAAAATCGTAGAAGTGAAGCGAGTTCTGTTGCATGTGGCAGTGTCCCTCTTCCTCGAAGAGCTTAATCACGCGGGAGATGGTTTCGCGGGATGTACCGGCGATGCTGGCGAGATCGCGCTGCAGAGGAAGCTCCTCAACAACGACCTTGCCGCTTTCCACTTTGCCTATATCCTCGGCGAGCCGGATCAGGGTGGAAGCAACTCTTCCCTTGGCGTCAAGGAGTGATAAAGAGCGGATATGGTGATCGGATTTACGGATGCGACTGGCGAGTTCTTTCAGCAGGGTGATGGAAATCCTGGGGATCTTCTCCAGTATCTCCATGAAATCGGTTCGATTGAGCATCAGCAGTTCTAATTCGTCTATGGAGGTTACCGATGCACTGCGGCTGAGACCGTCGATTACAGCGAGTTCGCCGAAGAAATCACCTTCACCCAGTATTGCAAGGATGGCTTCGCTTCCGTCTGTTTCGATGTTCGATATCTTAACCCTGCCTTTCTTGATGATAAAGAGGCTGTTACCGACATCGTCTTCGAAGATAATAAGGTTATTCTTGTCATATTTACGAGCTACAACAGCGCGTTCCACCAGGTCGAGTTCTTCATTATTCAGATCGGCGAAAAGCGGTATCAGTTTCAATAACTTCTTATCCATATAGCCTCCGTTAATTCATGCCGGAGTGAACGTCCACTGATGAGTAACGTTCGATCTCAGCCCGAACTGCCGGTTTAAGATATAGTCTTTCGGTGCCGATACGACTTATTTCGCGAGCCAGAGCGGCTATTCTTTCATCTATTGATTGACGTTTATTAACCAAAAGAATTGTTTTTCCGTGCAGGATGCAGACGCCGGTCTGAAACAAGCCCTGCTCTTCACGTACTTCTCCGAATAGACGGCAGGCAACGTCTTCGAGTTCAGCGAACAGTTTCTCGGATTTGAGTGGGCGTTTCATAAAAACCTCGTCTTTTTTTCCTTCTTCAATTTCTCAACGATCTCCTTGACATCCTGTGCCCGATCAAGAGGACAGATCAGCGTCACGGCGGAAGTGTTCACTATGAGTATGTTATCCATGCCTATCACAGCGGTCAGTTTACCCGGTGAATAGATATAGTTGTGTTTGGCATCGAGAGTAACCGTCTCGCCGATCTCAACGTTGCTCTCGCCTTTCCTGACCGATAATCGGTACAGCTCATCCCAGCTCCCGACATCGCTCCATCCGAAATCACCGCTTACCATGTATATCCGGCGCGACGTAACCTCCATGATTCCGTAATCGATAGATATGCCTCTGATACGTTTATAGCGGCTGTTCAACACCTTCTCGTAGTCGTGAGATCCGAGAGCCTGTTCAATCATGTGTAACTGTTTGTATTGATCGGGGAGATGTTCTTCCATCTCGTCGAGAATTGCTGACGCCTTCCATATAAAAATCCCGCTGTTCCAGTAGAAATCTCCGGATTTTACAAAAAGCTTTGCCGTTGCCAGATTCGGTTTCTCCGCAAAGGCTTTTACGCGGTGAACCACTTTCGGCAGTTTTTTATCTCCGGATTGCTCGAACTGTATGTAACCATAGGCTGTTTCCGGGCGGGAGGGTGGAATCCCGATGGTAACGAGTGAATCATCCTTATCTACAACCTCAATACCGCTACTGACAACCCGCTGAAATGCATCGATATCTTTAATCAGATGATCGGCAGGCAGCACGAGCATGATGCCGTCGGGATCCCGCCTGCGTACATGTATTGCGGCGAGTCCGATACAGGCAGCCGTGTTGCGCGGCACCGGTTCAAGCAGGAGATTTTCATCATGCAGCTCCGGCAGATGAGGCCTGATGACCTTACTCTGCTGCTGACTGGTTACAACCAGTGTCTTATCATGTGACACCAGCCCGCTGAGGCGAGAAATTGTCTCTGACAGCATGCTGTTCGGACCGTTGATCGCCAGTACCTGTTTCGGCGTTCGTTTGCGTGAGAGGGGCCAGAACCTGGTTCCCGCTCCCCCTGCCATTATGACTGCGTAAACTTTTCGGGTCAAATTATTACCGGTTTTGTTAAGTATCCCCAAAGGGGATTACGGTTAATAGCCACCGGCGTTAGCCGGTGGTTATGAATATACATTAAACTCCTGACCCTGAAGGGGTCACCCATAGCCAAACTGCAATATCAAAATGAAGTTTGTTGGTTCAGTAACATTTGTTGTTCAACCCCCTCAGGGTTGGTTGGTTAGAGATTCGACATCCACCGGCTTACGCCGGTGGCTATTCACGGATTAACCCCTTCAGGGTTGATATAGGATTGCATTCTCCACCTAATACTATTTTCCTTTTGTCAACACTCCGGACAACATCGGTAAAACACCCACCTGCAGCACAGCAGCAACCAGCCCCGGAACCATCGCAACAATCAGGTATTCCTTAAACGGTACTTCGTTTGCCCCTGTCAACAGAATGATGCACAGGAAAAGGATCCTTCCCGCAACCAGTCCTGTCGCTACTGCAGCGAGACTGTTCCAGCCTTTTACTTCGCGTAACCAGCCGATTACCAGCCCGTAAACCGCGAGTTCAAACGTCATCGGTAAAGCCTTGACGAGCAGGGGATATCCGGTCAGCAGATAGTTGGTCGCCGGAGCCAGAGCACCGACGGTTAATCCCCCCCGCCAACCGTAAACCAGCGCTGCCAACACGATGGGCCAATGCATGGGCAGCAGCCACCTGACGGGTGCGCCGGACAGATGTGCTACTGCAGGCAGAATCACCGCTGCGAACACCATAACGAGCTGAAATGACCAGGGTTTGATACCGGTTGCCGACAGCACAAGTGTGCCGTTTGATTTCGTACTATATGTTGAATTGTTCATATTAGTCCTTCACTGATGAGTTTAGCAGTAGGTATGCAACGGGCTGAATCACCTCTATTGCTTAAATAAGCAACATTTCGAGTATTTTGATCATTCCCGAAGGGAATAACCTTTGAATAGCCGTGGGCGTAAGCCCACGGAGGTGGTTTGAGGATAATCTCAGACCCTGAAGGGGTCAAACAATACGCAGCTATGAAATTCCCGTTTATTCAACCCCTGCAGGGTTGTTGATTAGATACAATAATCCACCGGCTGACGCCGGTGGCTATTCACGGATCAACCCCTGCGGGGTTTTATGCAGTAAGTCAACGATTATGTGAGGGTTGAAAATCTTCAATCCCTACGAACATTTCTCACATACAGTAGCAAAGAACCTTATCATAACCACCAAATCCACTTGTATTCATGTAAACTGTTTCTTATCTTGCGGATACAGTAACCCGGCTTTCCCAAAGACGGGAATTCAACTCTCGCCATAAGGAATGCTCTATGGTTATATTGCCAGTAGGATACTCAGTCGATGGTGGATTTGGTATATTTACTTGAGGATTTATGTTGAGTAGGTTCAGAAGGATGAGAAGAGGTGGAGGAGGGAAAACGATGGTAATTGAAACACAATCATACAAGGGAAAGCTATTGAACATCACTTATCAGAAAGTGATAAAGAAACTTGTGATTTCAACTTTCTCATTGATTACAGTTATTATATCTTTATCTGGTTGTACTCCATCAATTTACATGGTTTCTGTAGTGGACAGCTCTCCAAAGGAGGAACCTTTATGGTTGACTCAACATCTTGACAATGAGATCGTAGGATTTGGTGAACACAAATATAAAAAGATAGCTTACGGTGAAGCGATCAAAGATTTACAGCAGAGGATTGCCAGTGAGATTGGTATAGAGCTAGAATTCCACAGTACTGATGAAAAACATGAATCAAAGGATGGATTTTATGAGACAACAAAATTAGATCTTGATATTATTGGCGACGCTATTCTTCAGGAAATACATACAAGCATCTCAGGAACCTATTGGGAGCATTGCAGAGCTCAGACAAGCCGTAAAAGCTTTAACGATTTCTACCGGTACTATGTAAAAGCTAATATCTCCCCTGAAATGATCAACACTCTTAGGACATTAACAGTAACCGAGAATAACAAGAGACTTGAGCTTTTCAATGAGTCGCTTTCCAGAGCTGATAGCTTAATGCAGGAGGATAATGCTTCGCATCCGGTTGATCTATTGAGAGAATATATCGAAATCCTTGATATAGCGAACTCACTCTTTTACGAAAAAAAGGTGAATTCAAGAACCTGTTTGAATAGAATAAATAAAATCGTAAATGACTTCAGAATCAACTTATTGACGTCCTATAGTGAAGTAAGACCGATAAGACATTATCTGGAATTCAAGGTTGATTATAAGTATGAACCGGTAAAAGATATTAAGGTGGAATTTCATCTCAGTCGTGGAGATGGATCAATTAATCAATATGGCTATACAGATAATAAGGGTGTTGTTCGATGCAATGTTGATAGAATCTGGATGAACCGCAGCAATAAGATCATCGCGTATCTTGATCTTTCCGATCCATTGGATCATCTAAATAAAATGAATTCGCCTATATTGGAATTAAGTGCGAAGAATTTGAAACGAGTCCTTAATGGGAGAGCCTGTCCGGCAAACTTCTCATCGCAGTCACAAAAAGCGAATGTACGTGGAGGATCACTAGAGATTAGAGGAGTTACGCTCGCAAGGAAAGGTTTCT
The DNA here is from genome assembly GCA_013202285.1 of bacterium. Lineage (GTDB taxonomy): Bacteria > Electryoneota > AABM5-125-24 > Hatepunaeales > Hatepunaeaceae > JABMRV01. The sequence goes on from JABMRV010000090.1 coordinate 16,739, forward strand.
ATCGGCGTGTAAAAGATATGGAATGCAAGTTTTATCTGGAGGAAATTAATGGTCGAAGTGTAGAGTTCCGCCATTTTGATGTTCTTGTTAGATGCTGGTATCAGCCACCCTTAAGCAATAAATGGTATACAGATCAAAGGGAAGGAAACTACGGAATTTCTCCTATCATTAACCTCAAATACAATGAGCATAAAGACTTTACATTATCAAATTCAAATCAGATTGCAGGGATAATTAATGAACTGAAATCAGCACATGAAATAGGAATGCGACAGATTCAAATATTCCTAACTCTTCATGGGAAAGATGATGCAGGCAATAATCTAAAAGTTAATTTAGAGACAGATAAAATTCCATGGTTGAATTTGTTTGAGAAGTAAAAAAGAAATAAATGAATACCTGCAGAATAATGAGAATTAATGGAGGAGGAAAGACGACGGTTGGTTAATCCTCACTAAAATAAACTGGCAGTAAGTAACCCGGTTTTCCGAAGCCGGGAATTCAACTGTTTTAACAATCCACTATGAACCCTCCCCTTATCTCGCTTGAAGACGTATCATTGTCGGTTCCCAACCCGGCAGGCAGGCGTAAGCTACTTAACAATGTAAATTTACGTCTCGATTCAGGCTCCGTGCTGCCTCTCATCGGTCCGTCGGGCTGCGGAAAATCGACCCTCCTGCGTGCAATCGTCCGGTTGTCTTCGCGTGATAATGGAAACATTTATTTCTCAGGCAAACCTCTCGAAAAATTTCACCCGCCGGATATGCGTGCAAAATGCATCTATCTGCATCAGTATCCGATACTTTTTGCATCATTAACTGATGCAAATTGCATCACTCCGTTCACTCACCGGGCAGTTAAAACGCCAAAACCCGAATATTACTTCATAGTTGAACTAATTGAACGCCTGGGACTCGATGAGGACATCCTCAAAATTCCCGCCAACCACCTGTCAGGGGGGGAAGCACAGCGTATTGCGCTGGCGCGGGCGATGTTGATCGAACCGAAAATACTGCTCCTCGACGAACCCACATCCGCGCTCGATTCGGATTGCGCCCGGTTGGTGATAAACACTATGAAAACATGGGTTAAAGAAGGCGACAGAGGGATTTTATGGGTCGTGCATGAGCGGGATGTACTCAGTGAGCTTGACGCCGCTCCGCTTGATCTTGCCGTCTATCGGGAGGTGGTAAGATGAACGAATACATACCCTTAAGCATCATAAACATAGCCCTTGCCGCCGGGTTTATTCTCGCCGCAGGTCTGGCGTCCATCTTCCTGCGGCTCGGCATCGAGAAAGCGCTCGGCATCGGCGCCCTGCGAACCGTGCTGCAGTTAGGACTGGCGGGGGTTGCCATCGGTTTTGTGTTCGAATGGAAGGCGATAATCTGGGTGCTTTTGCTGACCGCAGTGATGGTGCTGTTCGCCGGCAGAGAAGCCGTAAGCCGCCTGAAAACAAGGCTTCAGGGCAGCGGACTGGACGCCATAGCGGCGATGACACTATCATCGTTCGTAGTGGCGGTGAGCGTCACGGGGGTCATTATCGGCGCTGACCCGTGGTGGACGCCGCGCCTTTTCATCCCGATAATGGGCATGGTTCTCGGCAATTCACTGGTCGGGATTTCGCTTGCATTAGACAGTTTTATCAACAGTTGCATCGACAAACGCAACGACATTGAAGCCCGCCTGACGCTGGGAGCCAGCGCTAACGAGGCGTCGCTACCGATGGTCAGGGATGCGATCAGAACCGGCATGATGCCGTCGATCAACGCCATGAACATCGTAGGCGTGGTCAGCCTGCCGGGGATGATGACCGGACAACTGATCGCCGGAGCCGATCCCAAGGACGCAGTATTGTACCAGATTATCGTCATGTTCATGTTAGTTGCGGCGACGGCGGGGGGGAGCATTATTGCCGTCCTGTTGGCGAGGAGAAGGGTATTCACGAAGGATGTCGCTCTGCGGGAAGATCTGAGGATGTGAGAATTTTGTCTATTTGAAAGCGAAGGCGAGACGCCTGCGCCACCCCTATCGTTGAATGTTATCCATACTAAAACTCGTCCTCAACCTCGTAATCATCATTTCCATCGCGCTCTGATTTTTCCGGCTTGTAATTATTAAA
>JABMRV010000091.1 GCA_013202285.1 bacterium
ACACAACGTTCCTGCCAGGTTTCAAACGAAACGAAGTGAAGTGTAACCTGGCAGGTATATATATAAGTTCTGTAAATCCGCCAGGTTACTCCCGAAACTTCGGGATTGAAACCTGACGGTAACGCAATGGATTTCTGCCTGCCGTCAGACGCCCTCGTCTGACGGAAAAACAGGGATTTTACTGGCAGACGAGGGCGTCTGCCAGCGGTCTGGAGTGACTTCTCAACAGAAACTGATTATTGGAATGGTAATTATAAGCAAATTCTTGGATTATGATATGTTTGGTGATATATTGAGGATGTTGGTAAAATCAAAACTGCAATTCTGTGGTGTCATTCAACCTCATGGTGACACGAGAACTTTTCAACACTCTCTTAACAAAGGAGGTGTACGATGTCCGAATGGTGGGACGGCTTACTCACCCTGGAGAAGGTTTTCGTAGCGCTGGCATTACCTTTCTCCTTACTCACGATTACTCAATTAATATTGGAATTGTTCGGTCTGAGTGGAGATCACGGCATGTTCGATCAGGATGTCGATCATGGTGGAGGCTTCGACATATCCGGACATGATATGGGCGGTTTCTTCGGTCACTTCACTTTCTTCAGCGTTAGGAACCTCATCTATTTCCTGATGATGTTCGGCTGGACAGGACTTGCCTGCTCGAAGTTGGACGCTCCGGTATGGTTGACTATCTTCGTAGCCGTCGCTTCGGGGCTGTTCACAACGATAATCATCGGCTGGATATTCTACACTTTCAGCAGGCTAACCGAGAGCGGTACTGTCAAGATCGGCAGCGCCATCGGACAGGTGGGAACTGTCTATATAACCGTACCGGAAAAAAGAAGCGGCACCGGCGTTATTCAGATTGTAATGCAGGGTGTAACTCAAGAGCTTAACGCCATGACCGACGGCGAAGAACTCCCTGCCACAAAGTCTGTCAAGGTGTCGGAAATCATCAGCGGCAATATTGCTTTAGTATCAAGAATAAATCCTATAAATACGGAGTGAAATAATGGAGACTGGTTCGTATATCCTCCTTCCGATCATCGCACTGGTATTTATCTTTTTTGTCGTCTTCATCGGTGCGATCAAGCGATATAAACGATGTCCTTCTGACAGTTTACTTGTCGTTTACGGAAAGACAGGTAAAGATATTGATGGCGCGACTCGTTCGGCTAAGTGCATCCACGGTGGAGCGGCTTTCGTCTGGCCGTTGATCCAAGACTACGCATACCTCGACCTGAAACCGATTACCATCGACGTGAACCTCAGGAGCGCCCTTTCCAAACAGAATATCCGCATCCACGTTCCATCTATCTTCACGGTAGCGATTTCCGCGCAGGAAGGTGTGATGCTGAACGCTGCGGTCAGGTTGCTCGGATTGAAGAGAAGCCAGATCGAGGAAACCGCGGAAAACATCATCATCGGTCAGCTTCGTGCGGTAATTGCGACGATGGACATCGAGGAGATCATTACAGATCGCGAGAAATTCCTCGAAAACGTGAGGGTCGGGGTTGGTTCAGAGCTGGTTAAGATCGGTCTCAGCCTGATCAACGTCAACGTCAAGGACATCCAAGACGAAAGCGGCTATATCGAAGCGCTGGGTAAGGAAGCTGCAGCGAGGGCGATTAACGAAGCAAAGAAGGTCGTTGCCGAACGGGATCGCGATGGCGAAGTCGGCAAAGCGCGTGCAGAGCAGGATCAGCGTATTCAAACTGCTGACGCCAATTCAAAGGCGGTTGAGGGTGAAAATACCGCTAAGGTTACCATCGCCAACAGTAACTCCGACCGTCGTGAGCGAGAGGCTGAAGCAGAGAAACGCGCCATCGCTGCAGAGAGGGTTCAGTCTGCTAAGGCAAAAGAGGAATCCTACCTCGCTGAGCAGGCAGCCGAAGTGAAGCGTGCGGAACGTGACCGGGCAACTCAGAAGGCTGATACTATCATACCGGCTGAAATCGACAAAGAGCGTATCACGATTGAAGCTGAGGCTCAAGCCGAGAAACTACGCCGCGAAGCAAAGGGCAAAGGCGATGCAACCTTCAACGAGATGGAAGGCGAGGCTCGCGGTATCAACGAGATACTGACTAAGCGCGCTGACGGTCTGGGTAAGATTGTCAAGGCAGCAGGTCTTGATCCGAAGGCAGCGGTATTGCTGATGGTTGCTGATAAACTTCCGGAACTCGCACGGATACAGGTCGATGCAATCAAGGGTATCAATATCGACAAGGTGGTCGTCTGGGACAACCTGAGCGGCGGAAAAGACGGCAGCACACCGAAAACGGCACAATTCATGTCCGGTATGTTAGGCGCTCTTCCGATGTGGAACGATCTGTTCAAATCGGTGGGCTTCAATCTAAGCGAGTTATTCGAGAAAAAAACCGGAGAAAAGACTGCAGAGGTGAAGTTTGAGCCTGCGGAACCGGAAGAACCGACTCCACCTGCAGCGGAGACTGAATCGGAGAATCCTGAGATTAAACATGATGAATAAGAAGGCTGATTGACCTGATCTGAACGTATAACCTCATATAGGGGTGGATAAGATGTAAATGTTGAATTTTGAATGATGAAAGTTTAATCCAAAATCCAAAATATTTTAATTTTGGCATTCCGCCGACTGGCGGACCCGTTCCACCCATTGATTAGTGAAAGACTTACGCTTCGCTCAGTTAGAGACTTACGCTTCGCTTAGTTCATCCAAGACATAGTAAAAGGAAATACATGAGTTCACCAGAAAGACTGCCGATACTGATAGTTGATGATGAACCGTCGATCACATCGATCGAGAAACAGGCGCTGGAAACCGCAGGTTACCGGACTGAGGTTGTTGATAGCGGCAAGGAGGCGCTGAGGAGAATTGAACTTGAAGAGTTTTCGCTGGTGCTGCTCGACTACGCTCTGCCAGATATCAAAGGGAATGAAATAGTGGAAGCTCTGGGACATCGCTTGAACACACTGCCTGTTGTAATGGTAACGGGACATGGCGATGAGCGTCTGGCTTCAGATATGCTGCGGATGGGCGTTGCTGATTACCTTATAAAGGGTGGTCCAAATTTCGTACACTCTCTGACACGGGTCGTGGAGATCACACTGGCACGTTTTGATTTAGCTGCCGAGAGTCGCGCTCTTCAGGCGCAGCTTCTCGATATTTCCGAAACATTCCGCAAGACTTTTGAAGCTATTCCCGATCCAACATATATATGGGAACTCAAACCAGATGATCGAGTGATACTGACACAGACAAATCAACCGGGAATCGAACTTTTCAATATCCAGGATGAGAACCCCAAAGGCGCTGAATTGGAGGACTTCTATATGATCGATCCCGAGATGATCTCAATCGTCAGAAGAACTTTCCAAACAGGTGAGACAACCCGGGAAGAGAGAATGATACAATTGCAGCCGAAGGGCGAGGAAAAGTGTCTTAATGTTGATTATGTGAAATTCAAGGAAGATGGTGTGTTGGTCATGATAAAGGATATTACCCAGCATAAGTTAACCGAAACCAAGTTGAAGAAAATCCGTGATGATTTCGAATTCCTCGTTGCCGATCAGACGTCCGATCTTCTCGAAGCGAACAAGAAATTCCAGGAGAGCCTCGACAGATATCATCGTCTGATAAAGAACAGGGAATAACATATCGGTTATGCCTTTAGCTCAGCAAACAGAAACAAGATAGAAGGTACATTACTTCTGGAATCCCGAAGGGATTAATCCGTAAATAGCCACCGGCGT
>JABMRV010000092.1 GCA_013202285.1 bacterium
GTCCACCGTTGAGGATGTTCATCAACGGAACAGGCATGACCCGCGCTCCGACACCGCCTATATAGCGGTAGAGCGGTATTCCCGAAGCGGCGGCGGCAGCTTGACATATTGCCATTGACACGGCAAGTATCGCGTTGGCTCCGAGTTTGGATTTGTTTGGAGTTCCGTCAAGATCACACAATAATTGATCGATCTCCGACTGCCTGCTGGCATCAACTCCGAGTATCATTGGTTTAATTGTCTCTTCGATGCCTTTAACCGCATTCAGCACACCCTTGCCTCGGAATCGGTCTTCATCACCATCCCGCAGTTCAACCGCTTCGTGGACTCCGGTTGAGGCGCCGGAAGGTACGGCGGCGCGCCCTGTATCGCCACTGGCGAGGACGACCTCCACCTCAATAGTGGGATTGCCGCGCGAATCGAATATCTCCCTTGAATACAATTCAAGGATTTCTGTCATAATCAGCTCCCGGATTGGTTTTCGTTAGTAGCCCGGCTTCCCCGAAGCCGGGAATAATCTTTTTTCTGCTTGAGAGTAACCCTCTTTAAGAACGCAGGCAGGGACACCTGCGCCACTAATTCAATGTAGCGAAGAACCGAGATTTTGAATAATTCCAGAACCTCATTCATCATAATCATCTTCCAGTGTGCCGATGCTCTCGTTGGTCATCGGTTCAATTATGGTTTCAGCTTGATCCAGATCAGGTTCGAGCACCCATACAACAGCGTTTGCACCGACGAAATTGGCTCCGCCTGATAAACCCAGACCGCTGCCTCCGAACCGGGATTGCGAATAAGCAGGTATTCCCTCACGAATCAGCATTTCAACCGCCATCTGTGCATAAAGCGATCCCTGGAAGGCGTGCAGTTCCACCCACTCCTCATCGACGAATTCTTCAGGTATCTCCGGTGGTAGTTCGGAGATTAGATCAGCGTTGCAGTCGGTGCAGATATCGACATCATCACGATATTCACCACGACATTTAGGACAGTACAGCATGCAATTACCTAATATGAAGATGACCCGTATTCGATAGCAATACAAATACATATTAAATATAGAGAGAGGAAAAGGCAAGACTCCGGACGAAAACATTTGCTATTTATGTAATGTATTGGATCAACCTTGAATAACCTCCCTGAGTCCTGTTATGAGATGTAATGCCACTTGACAGCATGTATTAAGAAGAGATATATTGTGTTGAAGAAATTCCGACTGAATAATTGTTACTAATGAGATTCATTAGATTTATCAATTCACTCATTCATCTGTCGATACCTGTTTTGATGCTGCTCCCAGTATCATGCCAGGCACCGCGTGACAATCCTTTCGATCCCGCAAGTCCGGTATATGCGCCGGAAGGTCCTCCCGAGCGAATCAACGACCTGGTACTGGACGATCTGATCGGACTGCAATGTAAGCTGGTATGGACGTCTCCCGAAGGGGCGGACAGATATGAACTCTATACAGGTACATCGGAATGGGATGGAGTTACACTCACTGAGGCTGATAAATATCAAGGTGAACTGCCGGGGGTTACACCTGTCGGGACGCTTCAGTCGGTCTGGATAGATCTGCCCCCCGGACAGAAGCGGCGCTGGGCATTATTCAGTTACTCGGAAAGCGGTATTATGTCGGAACCGTCCAATCCCGTCATGATCAATGCTCCGGAAAGGGACAGACCGGCTGAGGTCAACATCAGTTTTCGATCAGTTCACCGGGCGAGTTGGGAATCGCTCCCCTACCTCGCGCTGGAGATCGATGCGACAATAAACGACTCGGACGGTGTCGTTCAAGTCTGGCTGGAACATCGTTCATTGGCAATCGGGTTCCTGGAATCGACCGGAGATAACATTAACTGGTTCGGCAGATTTACCGAATCGCAGCTTCCCGGACTGGGGCTCGGAGATCTGGTTGGACATCCGCTTGTGCTCGTGCATCGCGACAACGCCCGTTTTGAGAGCGAGACCGAACCGTTTTACATCATCCGGGTAATATACGATACTCCTCTGGTGGATTTCCCGAGCAATGACACTCTGCTCCACACCGACCAACCCTCCCTTGGCTGGATGCCGTTTGAAGCAGAATACAATTTCAGTTACAGTATCGAGGTACTGCACATTCCGGAAGGCGCTTCCATGGGAACGGTTATCTACACGGCTGAGGACATATCATCCGACTCCACCACTCACCAGGTGGCAACCGCCCTGACATCCGAACCGCAGTTCTTAGTCTGGACAGTGGCGGTTATCGACGAATTCAACAACGAAGCCCGCTCAAAGACAGCTCGATTCAGGATTAACGGCGATGAATAAGAAAGCACAGCTTTCACGTACCGGTCTTGAACTGCTCCATGAGGCGGCACAGGCGCTGCTCGGAGAGACCGACCTGGAACACCTACTCCCTGAGCTTCTCGATAAAGCGTTTGAGGTTGGCGGCGCTGAGCGGGGATATATACTACTGCGAGACGATGAGGGAGGGATGAAACCGGTTGCCGCACGCGGGATCGAACCGGGCTCACTACCGGAAGGTGATCCGTCGAAAGCTGTAATTGAAGCCGCCCTGAAGGAACGCAGACCCGTTTTATCGCGCGATGCAACGCGTGACCCGCGTTTCAGCGGTTCCAATTCATTGATTATCCGTGGCATAAGATCCGCTTGTTGCATTCCGCTTGAAGCGCGAGGCAGCCGTATAGGAGCGCTTTATCTCGATGCTTCCGGCAGTAGTAAACTGACGGATGACGAGCTTCCGTTGCTTGAGGCGTTCGGATCGCTGGCGGCTCTGGCGCTGGCAAACTCGATGGAACTCAAGGAAACACGCAAGGTTTTGGAGACAATTGTTGGGAAACCTGCATATCCGGGGATAATAGGCGAATCGGATGTAATGCTGCGGTTGTTTGACAAAATGGAGCGTATTGCCGCAGCCGACCTGCCGGTGATAATTACCGGTGAGAGCGGCACGGGCAAAGAGCTTATAGCCCGTGCCCTGCACTCGAAAGGAGCCCGCAAGGATGCGCCGTTTAGCGCTATATTCTGCGGTAACCTGACCGCTGAACTGCTGGAAAGCGAACTTTTCGGCTATCGCAAGGGAGCATTTACCGGAGCGGTTGCAGATAAACCGGGATTGCTTGACATCACGGACAAGGGGGTGCTGTTCCTTGATGAGATCGCCGATGTCCCACCCTCGATCCAGGCAAAATTGTTGAGGTTTCTGCAGGACGGAGAATACCAGCGACTCGGCGATCCCAAACCGCGACACGCTGATGTGAGGGTGTTTTCCGCAACCAACAAATCGCTGCAGGATGAGATCGAAACCGGACGTTTCCGTGAAGATCTCTTCTATAGACTGAAC
>JABMRV010000093.1 GCA_013202285.1 bacterium
AAAGGAGGGGTCTCAAAATACATTCCCCCCCGGTTGCCGGGGGGGATTAAAGGGGGGCAAATAAGGTCGCCGACTGAAGCATGCCCCAGCGAAAGCCGGGGTCGGCGCTCCCCGTTACTTCACCAGCATAACCTTCCGAACTGATTTGAAATCACCGGCATCCATCCGGACTATGTACAGACCGGATGCTGTGCCAAGACCGTTCCAGTCAGCAGTGTAACGTCCCGCTTTGTGCTCACCGTTAACCAGCGTCGTCATTAGATGACCGGTAATATCGTAAACACGGATCGAAACGTCACCAGCCTCCGGAAGTCCGTAAACTATGCGGGTCACCGCATTGAACGGGTTTGGATAGTTCTGCGACATGTAGTACTCGTCAGGGATCGACGAGGTGACATGACCCTCTAGTACTATCAAGGCGTTCTTGCTGTAAAGAAGATCACTTCCTTCCTTGATTGTGACTTCAAACGCCGACTCAACGTCTTTGCTGGCATCCCAGAACCGCAGCTCGAAAGCAGCACCGGCTAACAAGCCGTCAACGACGTCCTTTGTCGTCACATCGTCGCCCCAAACAGCCAGACCGCACCTGCCGTTGGATACAGTACCTACACCGACTAATTCTGAATTGCCGGGGAACGCCGACATTCCTGTCGGCGGTAAACGGAAAGCAGCTATCTGGTCACCGTCTTCGACTCTAACACCCCTTATAGAATTGATCAGAACACTCATGTTCTCGCCAGTGGATGGTAGCGTGAACCAGTGATGGTATGCATTCATTCTGCGGGAAGGCGCTAAGGCAGCGTCCTGGTAAGGTTCGGGATACTCGAGAATAGCATTATCATTAAGGTTAATTTGAAAGCCCATTCCCGGGACACAGGGTCGCATGTTTGAGTAGTCATTCCGTGGTGAGATAAACTCACCATAGCCGTTCTTTACGATAATAATATTATCTATAATCGATGAAAATGCATAGAAATCGCTGGCTTCGTCAGCCGGAAGTTCATAGTTCGGATAGTACGGAATCATGTTCCAGCCGGGATCGATCCGGATGGGTGCATCGGCAGGAATAGGTTCACCTATCCAGTGCGGTTCCCACTCGGCGTTGATCTTGAAATAGTAAGCTTCCTGCAGATCCCAGTATCGAATGCCGTAATAGCCCCATTCAGGCAGGCAGAAATCACCCATTTCATCTTTTAACAGAAAAACCAGTTGCTCATCATCGTCGTTAATGAATGTCTCGATCATCTTGGGGATACTCGGACCGCGATCCTCATGCACATCGTAATAATCCTCGGTGGGAAGAATATTAATCGAGATCAGCGACCAGCCAAAGTTCATTTGTATGGTTTGTTCTATCAACTCACTGACTACCAGTCTGATCTCCAGCGCTGTACTCTCTTCACCGTCTGAGACTGTAAAGACCGCATTGTATTCACCCTCGTCTTCTATGGTTGTCTGCCAGGTGAAACTGCCGCTGCCACCGCCGTTATCCGTGAATTCAGCCTCTTCGGGTAAACCTCCCCTGTCGGTCATCTCAAGTATCAGTTCCTCATCAACATCGACATCACCGGCAGTCAGTTCGAAACTCATCATCTCTTCCAACAGTGTAAACACCCAGTCACCGGGAGTATCCTCCCAATAAGGAGGATCATTTACCGGATTAACCGTAACCGTGAAGCCGGTTTCAACTGAGAGGTCACGCTGTGGGGTCTCGCCCGATCTATCATCGATCCGCCGAATTTCTCTACCAAGCCGATCACGCGAGTGGTCATCCGGAGATCCAAACTGCACTGCCATGACCAGTCTCATCTGCTCCAGGTCGTCCGAAGCGGCGATCACCACTTCAGAGACCCCATTATAATTCAGGGCGGGCTCCAACGTTAGAACATGGGTTTCCTCGTCGATAAGCAGATTCAACTCTTCACTGCCTGAAACAACGTAGAAGCTCATTTCATCACCGTCGGGATCCTCAAACACCTCGTCCAGATCTGCAACCTCGAATACGCCTGAATCCTCGTCGATCTCAACATCGGCAATCGGTCGTATAACCTCCGGTCGATTATTATCTTCTATGATGATAGTCAATGATACCTCGACGTTCGCCTCAGCATCGGAGACACTGAAGGTCGGATTGTACTCACCAACATCATCGACGGTCGGCTGCCAGACGAAGTCCGCTGTTCCATCACCGTTATCATTGAATCCAGCCTCTTCAGGCAGACCTCCCCGTTCGGTTATCCGAATAGTCAGGTTGTCTCCATCGGGATCATGTGTTACAATCCTGAAGACCAGTTCCTCGCTGAAGCTGCTGTTGATGGTAACAGCGGGATCAGGCTCATCCCAGACCGGTTCCCTGTTAACGTTCACAACAGTGATCACGAACTCCACTTCATCAAATAGCCCCGCGGGATCGGTCACTCTCAGGGAAGGCGTGTACAGTTCATCCCTTCCGTCATCTAAACCGGGCGTCCAGACGAACGCAATCATACCATTTCCTATGATATCAAGTACCCAGCCTTCAGGAAGCCCACCTTCATCGATTAATTCCCAGTTCAAATCGCCGGAATTATCATCGACATCAATAGCCCGAAGCATAGCGAAGATTTCCTCGTTCTCATCGACCGTGATTTCTATTCCCTCACCGACCTCTTCTCCCTGGCTGTTGTAAATAATCGGGGGATCGTTAACCGGCAGAACGTTGACCATAAACCGGTCTGTTTCGGCATCATCCCTGCGAGGCATCGATCTGTTCATTCCCAGAACGCGCCTGATAGTGCGAATTATCGATGATCCATCCTGTCGTGGTGGCGGAGACATTCCTGTTTGAGTCAGAGAGAACGCAACCTGGCGTGCTTCACCCTGACCGTCGTCCGCTTCAATCACCGCTTCACTCTCGCCAAAGTAGTTCAAGGAAGGTTCGAGTGTCAGGATATTTGTCTGTTCGTCAATACTCAGTCTCAGTTCGTTTGCTCCGGAGATTATCGCGTAACTGAGTTCGTCTCCATCCGGATCATCGAACACATTATCCAGATCGGCAACCTCTATTTCGCCCGAATCCTCGTCGATCTCTATATCCGCTATCGGATTGACCACAACCGGCGGACGATTAACGTTATGTACAGTTATATATCCTGTAGTAGTTATTACTTCATCACCATCTGACACAGCAAAGACCGGCTCGTATCCTCCTGCATCATCGAAACCGGGAGTCCAGACGAAATCAGCCGTGAGATCGCCATTGTCGGTAAATACCCATCCATCCGGTATGCCTCCAATGTCCAGGATTTCCCAAAAACCGTCATTTCCATAGGGGCTTTCAGCTACGAAATGAATGCTGAGTTCTTCATTTTCATTCACATCAGCAAAGAAAAGACCCATATCATCGAAAGGTTCAATAATGATAAACGGTGGAGATTGAGGTCTAACAACCAATATCACCTGCATTTCGTCAGAACCTTCATTCCCATCGGTAACGCGGAACAGCAGGAAGTATTCACCGTAATCGCCCATTTCCGTTTCCCAGTTAAAAAGGGCTGTTCCATCGCCGTTATCCGTAAACACCCAGCCATCGGGCAGCGCTTCATCCAGGTCGATCATCTCCCAGGACAGATCATCATTTTCCGGGTCTTCAGCGGCGAATTCGATCCTGAAAACTTCCCTTTCTAAATCCTCCAACACATACTCGTTTCCTTCATTGGGCTGGGTGATAACCGGATCACGATTGTAATCACCGATCCTGATAATGACTTCGATATCAACATCGTATTCGTCATCGGAGATGGTAAAGATTGCAGTGTAATCGCCTGTCTCCTCTTCCTGCGGCGTCCATTCAAACAGTCCCGAGCCATTGCCGTTATCAGTGAAATCTGCGGCTTCGGGAAGATCGTCTGACCGGTAGCCGATGGACAGTTCGTCGCCGTCCGGATCTGAACCCTCCACAATAAACTGCAGCAGTTCGCCTCCGGGACCGACAGCCTCCTGCGGTACATTGTCCCACACCGGCGAGCGATTGACATTGTTGACTATAATAACAACCTGTTCCTCAATCGTTGCCTCACCGTCTGACAGGGTGAACGTGGCGCTGTATTGCCCGGCGTCATCATAGCTGGGTGTCCAGACAAACATACCGGTTCCATCTGTGTTATCTGTGAAATCTGCGGTTTCGGGAATGTTGTCGGAACTGTAAACGATAATAAGATCATCGTTATCCGGATCGGATCCTTCAACCGTGAATTCAAGCAACTGATCTTCGTTTATCTCGACCCTCTCAGGAATCTCCATCCACTCTGGAGAACGGTTGACATTGTTAACGGTGATGGCAACTTCTCGCACAATATTGAACTCAACATCGGAGATGGTGAAGATTGCCGTGTAGTTGCCAGCGTCATCGTAAGTCGGCGTCCAGACAAACATACCGGTTCCATCTGTGTTATCTGTGAAATCTGCGGCTTCGGGAATATCATCTGAATTGTAGTCAATAGTCAGATCATCGCCATCCGGATCTGAACCCTCAACAGTGAATGAAAGCTCACTATCCTCGTCAACCTCGACTCTCACAGGAATAGCATCCCAGACCGGTGGGTGGTTAACATCGCCTACGGTGATTATGACTTCTCTAACCACACTGAATTCATTGTCGGAGAGTGTAAATATGGCACTGTACGCACCGGTATCATCATCACCCGGTCTCCAGGAGAAACTGGCTGTTCCATCCCTGTTATCGTTGAAATTCACCGCATCCGGCAAGTCTTCAGACGAGTAACCAATGGTGAGATCATCACCGTCAGGATCTGAACCCTCAACAGTGAACTCTAACAGTTCATTCTCATTGACGCTCATGCTCTGCGGTATCTCTACCCACTCAGGCGAGCGGTTCACATGGTTGACCCTAATCGAAACCTCCGCTTCCACCTCAACTTCACCATCAGAAACGAAAACTGATAAGAGGTATTCGCCCGAATCATCGTAACCTGGTATCCAGGTAAATGTGCCTGTTGCATTCATGTTATCGCGGAAATCCCAGCCCTCGGGCAGGTTTCCGGATGATGCTCTCAGTGTAAGATCATCACCGTCTGGATCGGAAGCCTCGAGGACAAACGAAAGTTCCTCAGCTTCGTCGATCACCACATTTTCAGGTACGACATCCCACACCGGAGCGCGATTGACTCCGTTCACCGTTATCTCAATATCCTCGACAACATCCAATTGACCGTCCGAAACAATCAGATTTAGCTGGTACACACCTTCGTCACCATAATTGGGAGTCCAGGTGAACGTTCCGGTGCCGTCGTCGTTATCGACGAATTCCCAGCCTTCAGGAAGATCGTCTGATAGTGCGTCAAGCACGAAATCATCACCGTCAGGATCTGATGCTTCTGAGGTGAATTGGAGTTCCTGCATCTCATCGACCTCGTAGCTCTTGGTCAGGTTTTCCCATACAGGCGCGCGGTTCACATGATTCACGACTATGATTATATTCCCTTCAATCTCGTCCTGACCGTCCGAAACCGTGATAAACAGAGTGTATTCACCTGCATCGTCGAAGGTCGGCGTCCATCTGAACGTACCTCTGCCAAGTCGGCTGCCGCTGAACGTCCAGCCTTCCGGTAGATCGTCAGAAAATGTATTGAAACTTAAATCATCGCCATCCGGATCGCTTGCCAATACGATTATCTCAAGAAGTTGATCTTCATTAATCTGGACACTCTCAGGTATCTCCTCCCATACCGGTACTCGGTTCACATTGCTGACCGTTATTGTAACCTGCTCATCGACTTCGATTGCGCCGTCCGAGACAAAGAGTGTCAGGCTGTAGTTCCCCGCATCATCATATCCGGGCGTCCATTCAAACAGACCGGAACCGTCTTCGTTATCCGTGAATCCCCAACCATCGGGCAGATCATCGGACGACGCTCTCAGCGAAAGATTGTCACCATCAGGATCGGAGGCATCGACCGCAAACGTCAACTCATTATTCTCAAGTACGATCTCATTGCCCGGCACATTATCCCATACAGGCGGACGATTCATGTTATTAACCGTTATCTGAACGTTAGTTGCAACATTAAATTCATCGTCGGAGATGGTGAAGGTTGCCGTGTAATCACCGGCGTCATCGTAAGTCGGTGTCCAGGTGAATGTTCCGGTTCCATCGGTGTGATCTGTGAAATCTGCGGCTTCGGGAATATCGTTTGAACTGTATGCGATGGATATATCGTCGCCGTCAGGGTCGGAACCAACCACAGAGATGACGAGTTCCACAGCCTCATTCACCGCGGCATTATCCGGTACATCATCCCAGGTCGGAGGAAGATTCACATCACCGACGGTGATGATAACCTCTGCTTCAACTGCAAATTCACCGTCTGAAATGGTGAAAACAGCAAGGTAGGCTCCCTCC
>JABMRV010000094.1 GCA_013202285.1 bacterium
CAACAACTTGGCTGGAAGACGAGGGCGTCTTCCAGCGGATAGATAACATTCTCAGACAGACTGTTTCGCCAGAATGACGAAGTACTGCCGAGTGTCTACAATTAATTGCACTTGTTAATAATGGGGAAATGTTCAGAAAGAGTTGGTGGAGGGGTTATTCAACATCCATTATGAAATTCAGCGACTTACCGCATTTCATACATCTGATATTGTCGAGACCGACTACTTCGGTATTATATCCGCTCCGGCTAACCAGCAGGGTACCGCAAGCAGGACAGTGGCTGTCCTGCCCATAATCAGACCGGAGATTACCCATGTACACCCAGCTAAGCTTTGAGCAGGCAAGTTCATAAGCCTCTTTCATAAACTGCGGGTCAGTCGGTGGATCATTATATCTGTTGTTGGGGAAATAGCGTGAGAGATGCAGCGGGATACCGGAATCAAGCGAGGCAATCCAATTTACAACCTGCTCGATCTTCTTCAGATCATCTCCCAGACCTGTGACAATGAGGTGTGTTATTTCAAGATGTTTTCCGGAATCAAAAACCATGCGGATTGTACGCTGCACATCATCGAGGCTGCCACCGCAAAAATTCCGGTAACATTGGTCGTCGGACGATTTCAGGTCGATGTTAAAGCCATCGGCGATTTTGAGAATCTCTTTAAGTGGTTCCGGGTTAATATATCCATTGGTTACGAAAACGTTAACCAGATCCCGTTCATGCAGGATGCGTCCAACATCGCGAACGTACTCGAACCAGATCAACGGTTCGGCATAAGTGTATGCCGCACCGATTCCGTCAAGAGCATCGACCATGTCTGCCAATTCCTCAGGCAACACAGTGCGGGTGGGAATTGTGTCCTGTGAAATCTGCCAGTTCTGGCACCAGGCGCAGCTCAGGTTACAGCCGTTGGGACCGACGGAGAGTATATCCGAACCGGGGAAGAAATGATAGAGCGGCTTTTTCTCCATCGGATCGAGATGTAAAGAACTGACCTGGGCGTAATTGACAGCCATCAGTTTCCCGTCGATGACCTGCCGTCCTTCACAGACGCCTATTCCGCCCTCATCAAGTTTACAAGCCTGCGGGCAGATACCGCATCGGAGACGTGCACCCTCCTTTTGCTGAAATGCCGCTTCGACGAAAACCGGCTTGACGCTTGTTGCCTTCATTGATCCTAAATCATCCTGTCACAATCCAATGCAGTTTCTCAGGTTTCGTAATAATGTACGCCGTTTATCGGATCATCGTTGGTTGCGGATGGCTTAAAACAGCGGTTGAATGAAAATGAGGATAATTTCACATTGTTGATATCCAAGCCGTTAAAACAAAGAATGGTCTGTCCACCCTTGTCCTCGCGAAAGCGGGGATTGCTGGACTGCTTTATTATAAAACCTGTAAGAAAATCCCCTCAGTTAAAAACCGATGTAACATCCGACATGATCATCAGGTCTAAATAAGCGAAACCGGAATTTCTGAAACTTATTCAAGTGAGGATTTGAAAATGTGCATCACGGAAAGAACTAATCAATCATGCGATCTTATGAAGACGCAAAATTCTATCGCAACTGCCCTTCATCGCAGCTCAAAAAGTCATAGTACAACGATGACCGGTCGTTTTCCCTGGAAGAGATCGATCTCCAGCATTACAAGTCAAGGCTTGTTCTACCTGGCAGAGGTCGTCTCCAGATCCCGTTACTTGGCTTAACTTAGTCAACAAATAATAAACATATAAAATCTGAAAGGATTGAATCATGGAAGGTATAATGGCATTAGCAATTCCAATCGTAGCAATAGTTTTCTCTTTCGGCGCTTGTGTTGCGATAATCACTCTGTTGACAAGCGTGCTTAACCAGCGTCGGAAACACGAGCATGAGGAGATAATGCTGGCGATTGAGAAAGGTGTTGACGTCCCGTTTAAGAGTCGTGGGGAGCGTAATCCCTTCACCTGGTCGTTCTTCTTCATCGCATTTGGTCTGGCATTGGTAATCGGGATGTTTTTCACCGGAACCTCTGAGTGGGTCTTCTGGGCATTTCTGCCGATGTTGATCGGAGCAGGGATGCTGGCAGCTCATTTCCTGTTTAAGAAGCAGAAGAAAAAGGACGAACCTGAAATCTCTGAGATTGAAAACGTCAAAGGAGAGAACAATGAGGATCAATAGATGTTCTTCAGGAGGACGAGGCTCCGTACCCGTCATACTTATCGCGCTGTCCATCGCTTTATTGCTAACCTTAACAGCACTCCCCGCCATCGCGATGAGCGGCGTGCCGGATGACGCCAAAGCCAGCGCTGAAAACATCTTCCACCAGGAAGAGAGCGCCGCTGGAATCGATAAAATAGAGATCGAGACCATTAACGGCTCTATTGAGGTAACGGGATATGATGGCGATCAGATCATCGTTGACGCCACCTACAAGGTTCGCGGTAGGGATCAGGATGTCTGCAACGAACTGCTGGAGAAGGTCCGGATTGAAGTCAAAATAAATGGTGAAGTTCTAAAGATAGAACCGAAAACAAAGGACAAGAAAGGATATTCAGTCTCGGTGCATTTTGAAGTAAAGGCTCCCAGCCATATTGCTCTTGAAGCTGAAATTATAAGCGGTTCTATCGAGGTGGCTGACATCAATGGTGGCGCCGAATTAGAAACCATCAACGGAGATATTGAATGCAGCAATATGACAGGTGAGGTCTCCTGCGAAACCATCAACGGCAGTATTGACTTCAAGGATGTCACAGAAGAATTGAATGCTGAGACCATCAATGGCAGTATCAGTGCTGAGAACGGATCAATATCACCTGCAACAATCGATTTCGGAACCATCAATGGCACGATTAACATCAAGCTGCAGAAGACGCCAGACGCATCCCTGAGTGCATCTACGATGAACGGGAAAGTGCGGATTAAGGGTGTCTCAAATATCGAACTCAAGAAAGGCGCTCGTTCTTTCAATGCCACTCTCGGAACCGGAGAAGGCGATTACAGTCTGAGCACCATCAATGGCTCAATCCTGGTCGAAGTTGAAGCGGCGGAATAGATAGTGCTGCATGGTACGGGCTACTCGTGTCCGTGATTCATTAATACAGATTACACCTCACGACCAATTCACCTCCTGTGTCGTGAAAAAAGGGGTGATCTAAATGATCCCCCCATAAAAACTTTATCTTATAAGCGCCAGCTTTATCAGCGCTGAATTCGCTCCTGCGTCCAGTCTCATCATATAAACACCGCTCGGCAGTCCACCGGCATCGAACTCCATAGTATGCCTGCCTCCGTTCAGCTTCCCATCGAATATCGTTGCAACCCGCCTGCCACCGATATCGAACAGGGTAAGACGAGTCAATACCTCAACAGGAAGATTGAAGCGGATTACAGTCATTGAATTGAACGGATTGGGGAAATTCTGATCGAGACTGAATTCAAATGGCTGAAGAGCGCCATCATACACATAAGCGCTGCTATCAACTGTCAACACGACAGGGAGATTTGTCTCAAGACCAGCGGCGTTGTGCACAAATCGTATTGCCAGTCCGTATTCCCCTTCTGCCAGACCGGTGGTATTAAAGTGCATATTAATTGTGACTTCACCACCCGCTTCTACCGTATCTACACGCGGTGCGAACGTTATCCAGTTTGTGTTCGGACCAATATCATAAACAGAGACATGGTCGCCGTTTGGATTGGTCATCACTGCGAGCAACATCCACTTCCGGGCATCATAGGTTGATACTATCTCCATCCCCCCTACTTTGTCCTCCGGTTCACCTGTCAGGACGGCTTCGACCATTCTGTGACCATTTGAGGGATCTATCTTTGAGATCATCGCTTCAGGTATCTGCGGGTCGGGTCGAGTCTTATCGCGGCTGGCGATATAGAGTGGATGACCATCCGGATCGCTGGGTAGAAAAGCAAGCCCTTGAATATCCAGATCGAATTGGAAGCTGTTGAGTACATTGCCTTCTCTGTCTATCTGGATAACCGGATCGGTTGAATTGGCAATCCAGAAGGTCTCGGTCTCCGGATCGTAGGCGATAGCCCGGTGTATCTGCAACGGTCCGGGTATTGAATCTACCGGAGCTGCACCAGGATCCAAACCGATGATACCGCGCCACTCGCCATAATTCTCTCCGCCGTATAAAATGTCGTCGATGACAGCCAAGCCGCGGAAACCGTAACTCGATTCTGTGGGTTGATCTATAGCCCTGATGAACTCTCCCTCGCGATTGAAGAGATAGAACTTGTTCGGATTCTGAGAGTTGTTCGATCCCGATACCCAGATACTATCAGCGAAGAACACAACCCCGTGAATACGCATGTCTCCTGTGACTCCGGAGACGTCGAAATCGAGAATCCTGTTCCAACGTTCATCGTCGTCACCGCCAAGGTAATCGTAGTATCCGCGATAAATGAGCGGTCCATTGCCGCTATTGGATATTGTGACTGATGTTTCGGTAATGTGATCCGGTGCAAGTTCAACCTCGATTATCTCCATTGAAAGATCAAAGTCCGGATGAAGAAGGGAAAAATGGATTTCTGAAGTCTCGTTCTCCCTGATGTTTATTTCATGGATGGTCGCTTCATTATACCCGGCTGCCCAGACGGTGAACGAGTAGTCATCACCCACCAGTACCGGGAAGTTGAATTCACCGTTTCGGTCTGTAATCCCGAACGAGGTTGGATTGCCGCGAATCTCAGCGCCCTCGATCTGTCTATTGGTGGCTGCATCGACTACTGTTCCACTCACCGCACCGGTGACAATCCGCAGAGCGGTGGTGAATTTGATGGCGCGTTCATCCTCCAGTTCAGCAGCGCCTGCCGGATATTGATTCCAGTAAGTATATTCCATGCCATCCGTACCGTTCAGGTTAACGATCCCGACCGTGGCATAGGGAGTATCGAACTCGGCAGGATCGACAGCGGCATCATTATTAACGGTGTGATAATAGAAAACGATATCACCGTCTCCCGAATAGGTCTGGTAAAACTGCGGGTCATAGAGGATAGCCTGGAACGTATTCAAACCTCCCGGTCGTATCCGGTGATTTTCATCCAGACCGATATAACGGCGCATCCGGCTCCATTCGATAATTAAACAATGATTTTGCTCATCATACCAGTGATAGATACCGCCGATCCGGTTGTGTCCATCATCGATGTAGTTTATTAAATCATCCCAGAATACGCAGACCTGCGCACGTGGACCGAGTGCGGGAGGTATGCGTCGATTCTGGAAATCTGCCAGTTTCGATTCGTCACCAAAGGCTAACCAACCGTTTTAGCAGATGGTCAACTCGTCAAACTCTTCACCGTAATACTGGAACGTAAAGGGGAGTTCGATCAAAACACTCCAGTCCTGTTCATTGCCGAGGTCATCGATATCGGTATCGGTACCAGGTCCGTCAAGATCCGGATCTATCTCAACCCAGTCATACTCCGGTGCAATATCCCAGGAAGCGTCACTGTTATCAAAACAGCCGTAACCGTACGCATCTGGACCGAATGGCGTTCCATCGCTGGGACTGTCAACCGTATAGCCGAAATAAGCCGAATCACAGAAACCTCCTTCAGACTCAAAAACTGCGAGCATAGGAACGTAAGTTCCCGGGATCGCCTCCGGGTAAGCGTGAATGCGAAAACGAGCTGTTGCTAATGTATCACCATCTTCGATTGAGATCGGATCGATCTCTGCAAAGGGATTGAAAACCACAACGGCATCCTGTAGCGAAAACAATTCCACATCCATTGCCGGACTTGCTAACTGACCATCGTTGTGAAATGTCACATCCACCCAGACGGTATCGCCGATGTGAAATGGATCTGGATCGAAAATGAAATCCACACATTCAATATTAGTCGCAGCCATGAAAAACTCAATCGGTGAACTCCACTCATTATCCTGTGAAGCTGCGGTCAGGTTCAGCAGAACACGCTGATTATCCCAACAAGCATAACCCAAATCAATCACGAAAACGACTTCCAAATCTTCATCCATTCCCGGTGATTCTATTTCGACATCCTCACCCACGACTTCCACATCACCCAGAACAGGTTCCAGTGACAGGGTAATCACTCCCTCCGGAACAATCTCACCGAAGTTGGAGATCCAGGTGTGCAACTCGATTCTCTCACCCGGATTTGGGTTTCCGTCATCGTTGCCTCTGCTCTCACCTTCATCATTATCATCGATTTCGACTCTCGAAACACCAAGGAATGTCTCTTCGACACCAATGAAGATATCCTCCATAAACGGTATATAATCATGTTTAGTAACAGTCAGGTTCATTCCGCCGGATTGCAGCTCATCAGGTTCAAAAGTGAATATGACCCGACCTTCTGAATCGGTCTCTCCGATCCGAACATGTTCCCCGCCACGCATCAAAGTAACAGTTGCAGCAGTGAGAGGTGATTCTTCCGCGTAATCTTCCACTGAGATTATAATTCGATTTTCCCCTATCGAGACGCGTTCGGGATAATCTACATCCATCTCCTGAGGTACATTCGTCCATATCTGAGTCCCCGGATCACCGATAAGGTTGTTCTGATATACGTGAGCCTCCCACACTTTCAAACTATTCACCTGCGGATCATCAACATCGTTGAACATACCGAAGTGACGGTATAGCTCTAACTTGCCCTGGTTAAGCGCCCAGCCGAACTCCCAGGCTTCGTCTCTGAAGAAACCGTTCAGAACTCCACCGGTAAACACGTTGTTATAATTGGTATGCGTGAAACCGCTCGAACCGACACAACCGATCGCGCCGCCGCGACGTCCCCAGAGAAAATCCTCAGAGTAAGCGTGTTGGTTCTGAATATGATCGGCAAAATCGCCGGTGTTGCAAGTTGGCATCAAAATGAAAGGCAGCATCTGCTCGTTGACCAGATCGCTGACGTCCCCCACAGACCAATCGCCGTTGAAAAATCCCCATCCTCGATAGTTGAACAACAGTATGCCGTCATTGATATTATCTTCAATGAAATCGTGTCCGCCCGGTGTAGCCTCGCCGCGTCGGAAATAAAACGTGTCAACTTCCGTAAATCCTATCTCAAGCAGCAATTTCCTCGCCCAGCGCTGGAGAAAGATGGAGGACATCCCGGTGCGTGCGTCGTTTGCCATCAACGCCGCGCGCTGGTACCATTCGCTGTTTTCCATATATGGTTCAGCTTCATAGGGATATATCTTCTCCTCGACAATATTGGTCAGTTCACTGATACGACGGGCGGAAATCCTGCCGATAGCCATCTCCGGCAGCAGATCGTCTCCTTCCATGCAGACATAATGATAATCCGTCTCCCACATATAAGCTCGCCCCACGTCCCAAGTGGGGATCATGAAGTATGAATTCTCCAAATCGGCATCGCCAACCAGGCAGATGAACTCCGGTGGTACATCCCATTCAAAATACGCCTCTTCGATGGCATCCTTCACGTCCACATTGCTGGCGCGTTCATCGACGACGATTACCTCGGTCAGGTATCCCTGACGCTTTCGCCAGTTCACCAGAGGAGCGATTGCCGATCCGACACCTTCATAGTCCGGGATTACATAGACAAAAGAGCCCCTTCTGTCCTGATCCCGTCGAACCGACTCCGGATTGAGCACCAGCGATCGGATAAGGCGCGTTGCAGTTTTTGACGGTCTCGGTCTATCGACATTTTGTACCGGATTTATCGCTTCACCCGTTGTATAATTGAGTCTGACGTTGATCCGCTCCCAGACAAGCAGATCTCCGGTGACCGTATTGACCTGAACTGGATTTATCGTCAGACGTACGATACGTACTCCGCGCATGATCGCTGGTTTACCGAGATCGACGACATTCTCAGGCCAGTAACCTGAAGGAGTTGAATAGTCTATATCGTTGAAAAATGCCTGTGTACCTGAGGAAGTTTCTGTGGAGATAATCAAGGGTGGAGTTGAGGCAATATGGACAGGTTCAGCGCCACTCCAACTAAGTTCAATTCGGGCTGTCGGAGGAACAGCTATCAAGCGGTTGATATGGGGCAGTTCCGGCATCCCTGGAGCAGCGACAGAGGTCTCACCACTGATGGATATTCGGTTTCGATCAATTCCATCCTGCAAAACCGGTTTGATTTCCAGATCGAACAGTTCAAGTTCCAATTCAAATCCGGAATCATCCGAATGGGTTACGTTAACAACACATCCTGTAGTCTGAGCCTGTGAACTGTTCCAGGCTAAAGAAATTGATAATAAAGCTGCAACCGTGAATGAAAGTGCCCGATGCGGGGTTCTCGAAGTAACCACAGTGCCCTCCAATCAGTCTTAGACGGATTAGTGCTGCAACACATAAATATCGCTATATTTATTAAGGAGTTCCCGCCAGGTTTCAAGC
>JABMRV010000095.1 GCA_013202285.1 bacterium
AATCTCCTTTCTCCCTTCGTCGGTGTATCGATTCGATTACCACAATAGCATTATCTACCATCATTCCAACGCCGAGCGCCAATCCTCCCAGCGACATGATGTTGATGCTGACGCCCGCGATATGCATCGCTGCGAATGCACAGACCAGCGAGACCGGTATTACCACTGCCACAACCAGCGTATCCAGCAGCTTACCGAGGAAAAACAACAGGACAATAACCGCCAGAATACCACCGAGTATTGCGGCTGATCTCACATGAATGATCGACTGCTGGATGAATTCAGCCTGATTGAGGAGAATGTGAACCTTAATCCTGTCAGTGAGCATTTCCGTTAGTGGTACAGGTCCCCGACGTCGCTCATATTCTTCACCCTTTTTCTTTTTTGCTTTCGCTTTTTTCTTTGGATGTTCTCCTTCTTTTCCGTAGAGTCTATCTTTGATCATATCCGATACAATAATGGGATTGGCATCAGATTCTTTGTGAATCTCAATCTCAACCGACTCCAGTCCGCCAACTCTAGTAATGGTCTTCTTCTCCCCCGCCCTGAATGTTACTTCAGCAATATCACTTAATCTGATATAGTCGTCGTTGCGTGAATCTATTACGATTCCCGATATCTCCTCGATTGTCCGAAACTCATTGAGAGTTCTAATAATAAACTCGGTCTCGCCTTCCTGCAGTCGTCCTCCGGCGAGATTCACATTCTCAGATCTCAACCTGTAGTGCACCCTCTCCATAGTCAGATCCAACAAGTCCAGTCTGGCAGCATCCACTGCGACGTTTATTTCCGCCTCCTCCCCACCCTTAACTTTCACCGCTGCCACCCCGGAAAGTTTCTCAAGTTCGCGCTTTACGGTCTCATCTATCAATGTTCGCAGCTGAAGAAGATTCAGTGAATCGGAAGTGAAGCCGATACGCATCATCGGATCAAGGGATGGATCGTAGCGAAGGATCAACGGAGGTTTGACATCTTCGGAGAGGAAAACAGCATCCAACTTCTCGCGCACATCCTGTGTTGCGCGGTTCATATCAGTGCCCCATTCGAACTCAAGCAGAATGTCGCTGATTTCGACTCTTGAAGAGGAGGACATCTCAACAAGGTTCCTGACAACACCCACCGCCTGTTCAATCGGACGGCTTACACTGTTCTCAACCTCTTCAGGCGCTGCACCGGGATACTCGGTGCGAATGGTTAACGAAGGATAGGTTATCTCCGGCATCAGGTTAATCGGCAGGAGTCGATAGGAGAGTAAACCGAATACTACCGCCGTTACGACTATCATCGTGACCGTAACAGGACGCTTGATGGGGAAATAATATGGTGAGCGTTTTATATCGGGTGTGGGCATGAAATCCCTATCTGGCGGGGGGAACGACCTTAACCAGGGAACTGTCGCGTAAGGTACTCTGACCATCTACGATAACACCGGCTCCGAGGTCAATTCCGGAAAGTATCTCGACGATATCGCCTGTCTGCAGCCCGATATCGATGGTTCTGCGAAATGCCAGGCTGTCTTGATTTATAAAGACGACCGGGATACCCGCTTCGTAAACGACAGCCTTCTTTGGTATCAACCGGACGTTCCGATGTGTTTCGAGCGTAAGGCTCAATTCGACGAATTGACCGGGTTTGAGTCTGCCATCCTGATTCGGAATCTCGAATGTAACCTTTACCTTGCCGTAAGAGGGATCGACAATCGGACTGATTCTCACCAGTTCTGCAATGAATCGGTCATCAGGAAACGCTGCGGAAGATATAGACGCCTCCTGTCCAATCCGCAGTTTGGAGATGTTGACTTCTGCGACCCAGCCGTCAATTCTGAGTTTACTGCTGTTGACGAGCTTGAACAGCGGTCGGGATATATCTATCCGGTCGCCGAAGTTGACATAACGTTCAGCGATAATCCCTGAAAACGGCGCCGTTATCCGTGTATGTTCATAATTCAGTTCGGCCTGTTTCAGCCTCAGTCGCGCATCATCAAGCGATAACTTGATCCTCTCATATTCATCCTCCGCCATCATGTTCTGGTTGAACAGTTTCTCAGCGCGGTCAAGAGAAGCTCTGTCCATCTCAAAGGAAGTTTGCGCACGCTCAACCGCCAACTTCTGTTCGTCATCCTCAAGTCGTGCCAGCAGTTGACCGGCTTGAACCCAACTGCCTTCCTCAACGGAAAGTCCTACAATTCTGCCGACAGATCTGGAAAAGACCTGGACTTCCCTGTCCGTCTTGAGGATACCGTTTAATCTCAGGTAAGTTGAAATATCTCCGTTCCACGACTGCGTAACTACCACCGGCGCGACGGCTTTCTCAGTATCTTTATCGCCCTTCTTTTTCCTGCCGTCTCCGATCTGTATATCACAGCCGGAAAAGATAAAGACGATTGAGGAAAACAGTAAGAGGTAAAAAGGGGTCACTGTCCTCGAAATACAGCTCGACCCCATTCTTGAAGCCATGGAAATATTGAAATGATTGAAAAGTGTTTTACGCATTATGTATGTGTCATTGCAGGGGTGTTATAGTGTTTATACAGATGTTATGAATATTTGTTCCTAACATGTTTCTCGCCAGATTATCCACCAGTATCTGGTGGACTTGAAACCTTGCGCGAACGAAATAGGATAAACCTGTCCAGCAAGCTGGAATCTACGAAATAACAATAACTTGTCTAGATTCCCGCCTGCGCGGGAATGACAAAGTAACGCAGGAATGACAGAGAAGCCGGCTACTGTATCCGCCTAACGGCGGATTCTCCGACAGGAATGTCTGCCCCACAAATTGTCAGACAGGGATGTCGAAAGAAACATGGGTAATAAGTAACCCATGCCACCCATTACCGACACGAATGTCGGCGCTCCCTATTCTCACTTTCGGTATCTTTCATAAGCTGCGCTGGTCTGCCCTGATCCGGAGATCATGTTTCCTTCTTCGTCATAACGGAAGAATCCCTGCCCCGTCTTCACTCCAAGATGACCCGCCCGAACAAGCATTCTCAATAAAGGACACGGACGATATTTCTGAGCGCCGAGATTGTGAAACAGCGTTTCCATCCAGCTCAGGATATGATCGAGACCGATGGAATCCGCCATTGTCAGGGGACCGCGAGCGAGATCGAAACCGACTTGCATCGCCGTATCGATGTCCTCAGCTGTGGCAACACCCTCCATGAGAACTTCGATTGCCTCGTTGATCAGCGGCAGCATAACACGAGTAGTTACATATCCGGGTGATTCAAAAACTTCAATTGCCGTGCGTTCAAGTTTCTCAGCGAGAACCATTGCCATGTGGAAAGTTTTGACGGAAGTATTGAGTCCCCTGACTATCTCAATGAGTCTGACTTTTGGAACCGGATTCAGGAAATGCATGCCGATAACTCGATCAGCACGTTCGGTTGCGGATGCCAATTCGGTTATCGAGAGAGTCGAAGTATTAGTAATAAGGATTGCCTCAGGCACACAGTATTTATCAAGTTCCCTGAAGATTTCCATCTTCAGAGTCAGGTTCTCCGGCAGAGCCTCTATCACATAAAGCTGATCACTGATCTCGGAAAAATCGACAACTCCTTTGATGCGTGAGATAATAGCCTTCTTTTCAGATTCCGTCATCGCCCAGCGGGTAATCTCCTGATCGAGACTCCCCGAGACTTTTTCCAACGATCTTGTGAGAGCGTTTTCGTTGGCTTCTATCAACAGGACTTCAATTCCGCGTCTTGCCGATGCTATTGCGATACCGCGCCCCATTGTCCCGGCTCCGACTACTATTAGACGATCGACATCATCGATATTAACAGTGTCGCCGTTCTTCTCACCGGTGAGAGAGGTTAAATTTTCTTCAGGCATTTATCTATTCCTCAGGAATCATTCCAAGTTCTGCGGTACTGAAGAAGAACGACGTTTCCAGAATGCCGTTCTCAGCGGAATCGGATCCGTGAACAGTGTTCACTTCGATACTCTCTCCGAATTGACGCCGAATCGTACCTTCTTCAGCTTTGTCAGGATCTGTCGCTCCGATCAGATTTCGATATCTGGTAATTGCGTTGACACCTTCAAGTGCAACCACGACAACCGGACCGGAAATCATAAATTCAATCAGGCTCTGATAAAAAGGTCTTTCCTTATGTACGGCATAAAAACGCCCGGCAGTTTTCCTGTCGAGTTGAAGCATTCGCATCGATTTTACTGTCAGACCTGCGCCTTCAACCCTCTTCAGGATTTCCCCAATGATACGTTTCTTTACTCCATCGGGTTTTATTATCATTAATGTATGTTCCATTTTTCCTGTTTTCAGTTATCGAGATTCCCCGGTTTCGGAGAAACCGGGCTATGGTATCCGCCTGACGATGGATTCGCCGACAAGAATGAGTCCTTTGAAATATTCCATATTGGGGACTCCTTCATCATCCCAGCGAAAGCTGGGATCCAGAGAAGTTGATGATATTACGAGCGTTACTGGATTCCATCTTTCGATGGAATGATGAACTGCGATGATTTCGCGAATAAATCAAATAACTCAGGAATGTCTGCTCCACCACTCGCAGGCAGGGACGCCTGCGCTACTATAGTATGAAAGTATCAGGTCTTCAACAATTCGCGGGCTGCGTTAAAACCATAATCGAAGGCTTTCATGTTGGGTTCTTCCGTTCCCCTGGGCGCTTTTTTCCGCAATGCCTTCTTTATCGATTCATGTTTGAGAAAAGATGTTAAACCAGCCATGGCGCCGAGTGATACCGCACTGGTATAGACCATCTTTCTCATCTTTTTCTTGGTGATTTCGATGATAGGCAGGCGGTAAACACGGTAACGCTCCTCGTCAACCTTGTGAACCAATGAGGGATCGATCAGGACGATACAATTATCCTTGAGATCGAAACCAAACCTGTCCCATGAATGTTGTGCCAGGCATAACATAAAATCTATGGCAGTTGTACGAGTGAACTCAATGCGCTTCGAATCGATTATAACATCCACCTTGGTCGGACCTCCCCGAACCTGAGCAGTATAAGTGGGACTGTCAACAGCGTACAAGCCTTCGAAAGTGATTGCCGCTACCGCAATAATATCACCAGCGAGAAGAATTCCCTGTCCACCAACCGCGGCGAAACGTGCTTCGTAATGATCGCTCATCGCCTGCCTCTGTTTTTTTGCGCATTCTGAGCGCGTTCAATTATCTGTTCGTATGCTTCGCAGTACTCCATTCTGTCCTCATCCCTGTGAAGCAGTCCCACTACATTCTTGCCATCCAGTTCTTCTTTGTTCATCTTGGCAGCCTGTCGAATGTTGACTGTGCTCTTGGAAATGCTGTCGATCAGGTCGATTGGATCGGCGAGCCGATTACGGCGTCCGAACTGAGTGTGACAGTTGGACAGGACTTCGATGACGGCGAATCCATTGTGATTCAAACCACCACGGATGAGACGTTCCAGTTGAACACCCGAAGCGATATGTCCCCTGGCGACGTATGTAGCACCGGCGCCTTTAGCAAGTTCAGTCACGTTAAAAGGAATATCAACATTTCCCCAGGGTGTTGTGGCAGCTTTGGCGCCCACCGGAGTAGTGGGAGAATACTGACCGCCGGTCATGCCGTAGATGTAATTATTGACAATTATCAATGTTATGTCGATATTCCGACGGCAGGCATGTATCAGGTGGTTTCCACCGATGGCGGTTGCATCGCCGTCGCCGGAAATCACTACCACATGCTTATCGGGGCGTGCGAATTTTACACCCGTTGCAAAACTTAACGCCCTGCCATGAGTGGTATGGAGTGTATGCATGTCGAGGTAACCGGGAGCGCGTGATGTGCATCCGATGCCGGATATCAGGGATAAATCATCCGAAGACCAGTCAACCGCTTCAAAGGCTCGGATCATCGCTTTCACAATAATCCCGATCCCGCAGCCGGGGCACCACATGTGCGGAATTCTGTTCATGCGTAAGTATTTAGTATATGATGCATGCATTATACTAACTCCTCGATCTTTTCCAGTATTTCACCGGGGTAAATCGGTACGCCACCGACTTTATTCGACCCGATCACCGGACCATTACAGCCTGCGACTCTCTCGACCTCGTAGATCATCTGTCCCAGATTTGCCTCAGCTACAACAATTCCTTTGACTTTCTTCCCAAGCTCGCGTGCCGGCTCTTCCGGGAAGGGCCAGAGCGTAATCGGACGCAGCAGACCTGCTTTGATTCCCTTATCACGAGCATCGCTGACTGCAACCATAGCCGCACGTGCAGTGGATCCAAAAGCCACAACTCCGATTTCAGCATCCTCAGTCATAAACTCATCATAACTGATAATCTTGTCGAGATTACTCGATACCTTACGCTCCATCCGTTCCTCTTCCTCCTGGCAGATCTTGGGATCGGTCGTCGGGAAGCCGGTCTTGTCGTGGTTCAGACCGGTTGTATGCCAGCGGTAACCGGTAAAGTAATCAGCCATCGGCGGTACGTCGCCCTGGGAACTGTCATAGGGAATATATTCCTCAGGCGGTACGGTCGGACGTGGTCGGTCGATTAATTCGTATTCAGAAGGATCGGGAATCTCAAGTCTCTCGGAGAGATGACCGAGTACCTCGTCGATAAGGACAAAAACCGGCATTCGGAGCATTTCTGCCAGGTTGAATGCCCGGATAGTCTCGGAGTAAACTTCATCGAGATACGAAGGGGTCAGGGCAATCACCGGTCGGTCGCCATGCGTACCCCAGCGAGCCTGCATGACATCAGACTGACCGAGCGCCGTAGGTAATCCCGTCGATGGCCCACCGCGCATCACATTGACTATCACACACGGGGCTTCAATTATACTGGCGTAGCCGATGTTCTCCTGTTTTAGTGAAAAACCGGGACCACTTGTGGCAGTAAAAACCTTTAGACCGGTAAGTGAAGCGCCGATCAGGGCGCCCATGGCGGCGATTTCATCTTCCATCTGGATGAACTTCCCTCCTACTTCCGGGAGTCGCTTCGACAAGGCATGCGCTATTTCGGAAGAAGGAGTGATCGGATATCCTGCGAAAAATCGACATCCTGCTGCGATGGCAGCCTCAGCTACAACTATGTTGCCGGGCCAGAAAACAACCTCGCGCTCATTTTTGTTTTTATTTTTCACCCGCAATCTTCTCCTTCGCTTTTTTCCTCTTTTCTTTCTTGAGACTGCGAACCTCGATGGCAAAATCGGGACACTGATGCTCGCACAACATGCAGGCATTGCAGTTATCCATATTCACCACTTCAACTATCGATCCTTCCCAACGATCAGTAGCGACAACCATCTTCAGGACATCCTTGGGGCAGACTTCAGAACATATCTCGCAGCCCTTGCAGTAATGCCGATAGATGGTAATTATGGTCATGCCGTCAGTGCTGGGAATCTCTACAGTATCCTCTGCAAGAGCTGCAGATTCCTCACTTACCAGCAGATCATCGGGATTTGATTTACCGTTATTACCCATTAATGTTATCCGAATTAGACTTTAGATTTTCTATGGTGCCATGTATCATCAGATGGCACGTAGGATTAAACAGTTCATGTTGAAAAAGTTTAGGATCTAATGCATATTACATTATATTGTCGTTCCGGCGAGACAGTATGTCTTGTGAATGTCATC
>JABMRV010000096.1 GCA_013202285.1 bacterium
AAAGTCAGTACCAATGACCGCAGGGTGAGGACACCCTGCGGCACGAGCTTGTAATACTTTTTCAATAACTTGCGATGTTACCTCTGGATTAGGGATTTGAACTTAAGAACCGACATCTTACAGATCATCACTTCGATTATTATAGTGAACAGAAAACGGCGTCAGATTATCTCTAACGCCGTTTATTTTTTGCAGTCCCTCAGCTGCGGGATTGCCGGGACCCCGGTGATCTTGTCCGTCGGTTGACGGATCGCTATCCGTGGTTCAATTGTATGGTGACTAAAGCATGCCCCAGCGAAAACCGGGGGCGTCCCTCCGTGTATTAATAGTGTCGAATTCGTGTCTTTAACTCGAATCCATTCACGATATCTTCAATAATCAAACGTCATGTTGAATATCCGAGAATCTCGTTGACAGCCGTTTAACCGAACGCGCTGACGGTCCTTTCGGGCTTTCTTCGATCTCGAATTCGACTACATCGCCTTCATCAAGACTTCTGAAGCCCTGACCGGTGATAGCGCTGTAATGTACAAATACATCCTGCCCGTCATCTGATTCAATAAATCCATAACCTTTTTTGCCATTAAACCACTTGACCTTGCCCTTGCTCTTTTCAGCTTCCATTTTCATAATCCTTAAGAAATGAGGGGATCTGCGCCTGTGACTCCCCGAATACCTTACATATTCAGTGATACCGCTCGTCTATAAATAGTCTCTGTTGAAAAAATGGTTTTTAGCCGGTAGAAAACCGTTCTATGATCCCAATAGTTGATTATTTTCACATGAGTTAAAAACGGCGCGCATTCTGTGAAGTATCAACATATCAACAGTTAATGTAGTATAAACCACCTCAGACTAAGCGAAACCAATTGATGAGATGCAATACTGCATTGATAATATAATACTGTTTCACTTAAAATGTCAAGTATTTCAGAAACACAAACATTGAAACAGAGTGTTTTCGCTTTTGTCGGCCTTTTTTTACCCACCGAATCTCCTTAATTAATATGAAAACGAATTCGCAGAGAATGTGGAATTGTATCCAATCAACAGGAAATAATTGTTTCAGGGATCACCTTTTACTTGCGATTCGGGAATGCATGTAATACTTTGCAAAGCAATGTTGAACGATCACTTGTATCCGTATAAGTAATAGAGGAGGCTTCATGAGATCTTTCAGATATTTCCTGATGATATTTATCCTTATCTCCGCTGTTCCCATTAGCAATCTCCGGGCTGACATCATTGAGGTGCCTGACGATCAGGAAACAATCCAGCGCGGTATCAATGCTGCTGGCGCCGGTGATACGGTACTCGTTTATCCCGGCGAATATGAAGAGAACATCGACTTCGGCGGGAGGAACATCGTTGTCGGTAGTCTCTATCTTACAACCGGAGACGAGGCGTATCTCGATTCAACCATCATAGATGGCGGCGGTAGAGGTCCGGTTGTGCATTTTCACCGCGGTGAGAGTCCCGACGCACGTCTGACCGGCTTTACGATCCAGGGTGGTACCGGTTATGCTTCCGGAGACGTCACTTTTGGCGGCGGGATTCACAACTGGGTTCAATCCAACGCCACTCTCGATCACCTGATTATAAGAGACTGCAGAGCTGATAACGGTGGAGGTATCTACTGCCAGGACACGAACAATCAACAGATCTCGCATGTAACTGTTTATGACTGCGACGGTACTAACGGCGCCGGTATCAGGGTTCTGCGCGGCAGCGTTGATTTCGATCATGTCAGCGTGCATCACTGTACTGCCACCAGTGTCGGAGGCGGCTTTCAGATTATATGGGCGGCGACGGCTCGGTTGACCAATGTTACCATCTCCGAAAACGAGGCTCAACGCGGTGCCGGCATCTATATCAGCGCCGTCCAGGATGAGAACACCGACTCTTATGCTGATCTGGTGAACAGTATCGTTTGGGGAAACGGTAACAATAATATATACTTCAGTGGAAATTATGAAACCTGCAGAATGAGTTTCTCATACTGCGACATCGAGGGCGGTATAGATGACATTGCGACCAACAACAACGGCGAGATAGACTGGGGAGAAGGTAACATTGACGAAGATCCATCTTTTGTCGATCCTGGCGAGGATGATTTTCATCTGACCGAAGATAGTCCCTGCATCAACACGGGCGATCCCGAATCGCCTGAAGATCCTGATGGGACAAGGGCGGATATGGGCGCTTTCCCGTTCTTTGCACAGGAAGCCACGTTGGAAGGTTATGTTTTTAATCTCGCGAACGACAATCCGCTCCAGGACGCGATTGTTATGACGTCACTCGGGCAGGTAGCCGTTACAGACGAGGATGGCTACTGGTTGATAGACAATGCCTGGACGGGAAGATTTAACCTGACCGCTTCGAAGCCGGGTTACAATGACTCAACTCGTACGGGACTACAGTTGCGAGTCGATGAAACTCTTACTATCAATTTCAGCCTGCGTAATCCGGTGTTTTTTGCCGATCCGGAGGATCTATCGTGTACTCTCGACCAGGGTAGTTTCGACATTATGGATCTGACGGTTGAGAACAACGGTAATGGGATATTGGAATGGTCGGTCGAACCTCAGCTTGCCGGTGAGGGAGGCAATGAACCCTGGGAACTGAGACGTTCGATCGATGTGGGTTTCATGGCTGAGGATGACCAGATACGCGGTGTCGTTTTTGCCGACGATCATTTCTATGTTTCAGGGACAGGCGATGAGACGCCGTTGATTTATGTGCTAAACAGGGATGGCGATATTGTAAACAGTTTTGAGCAGGTCGGTGACTCCCGACTGGGGATGCGAGACCTCGCCTGGGACGGAGAATTGATATGGGGATCTGGCGGTAGAACGATCTTCGGCTTCAACACGGCAGGTGAAGCAGTCAGAGATTTTGAGGGTCCATTCTATCCCAATACTGCGATCACATGGGATTCCGAGAATGAAGTTTTCTGGATCTGCAGCACAATCAGCGATTACATCTCAGGTGTTGACAGTTGGGGAGATGAAGTAACAGGTCTTTCACGCCATAATCTCAACGTATTCGGTCTTGCTTGTTATCCTGATGACCCGGAAGGATATACGCTTTATGTCTTCAACAGCCCCGGCGGTGGCAGGCAGGTTGTCTCCAAGATCAATCCAGCGACTGACGAGATCATGGATGTTGTGGAACTGGAACCGGAGGGAGGCGGCAGACCTGAGGGGGCATTCATATCGAACAGTTACGATCCCATGAGCTGGGTATTAATCGACATCGCCAACCCCGGTGAAAATGACCGTATTGATATCTGGCAGCTTTCGGAGAGATCAAGCTGGCTCGAAGTAGAACCCATTGCAGGCGAAATCCTGCCCGGTGAAGATGAGCAGTTCATGGTGCTCCTCGACGCTACTCATCTTGTTCCCGATATATACGAAGGGGAACTCAATTTCAGTGTTAACACAATCGATGAGACTGTCCTGATTCCGGTTTCACTGGAGGTCATTGGATCGAGTGTTGGAGATGGATATCATCTTGTTATACCTGATGACTTTTACCTTTCGGAAGCGCGCCCGAATCCGTTCAATTCTGTTACCCGGCTCACCTTTGGGCTTCCATCTCCGGCAACTGTTTCCATTAAAATCTATGATGTTACAGGACGGATAACAGGTTCACTGGCGGAGGGTGAGTATCCAGCCGGAACACACATGGTTACGATGAAGACGGAGAGGCTGGTTACGGGTGTATATTTCATCCGGATGGAAACTGCCGGATTCAGTATGGTGAGAAAGGTAATGCTCATTCGGTAAGGCTCTATTCTGTCAGCTTTGAACGGGTGGCGTAGATATTCCCTCTTCTGTTCCCCCCTTAATAAGGGGAATTATATATTTGACTCCCGTCGTCTCTGAAATCTTCTTATGTTAGATTCTAACATGTTTAAGTATTGACCCATTGATTTAAGTTTTGTAATTTGATATAAATCAATTAGGTGGATCGGTGTATCCACCTACAAGATAAACAACCTTCTTAATTAGGAAACTAACATGAAATCTATAATTGCTGGAATCAGAAAAATCACTCAAATCGTGAAGAACATCCTTAAACCGAAAAAACCTAAGTTACCTTCATGGGTTGAAGATGATTACTATGATAAAATAGAACGTAGTTAATTTTCAAAATAATTGTCTTACCACATCAAA
Source organism: bacterium (assembly GCA_013202285.1). Classification (GTDB taxonomy): domain Bacteria; phylum Electryoneota; class AABM5-125-24; order Hatepunaeales; family Hatepunaeaceae; genus JABMRV01. Next base: position 4,179 of record JABMRV010000096.1, read on the forward strand.
CAGAATGGAGCTGAAAATGGAAGCTGTCACCGAATATGATTTAATGGCATCAGCTATTTTATCAGAACTCATGAGAAGAAATCCAGGTTATATTATTCCATCAAACCAGATGGAAGACGAGAAGCCTAATTACATCCTAATCCTCGATGATTACCAAAAAATCAGACACCGTCTGAAAGAAGAAGACAAAAAATTACAACCACGACCTCCTAAAGTAAGAAATTTACTTTAATCTCTACTTGACTATCATATAATTCGGCAAACCGGTACTGGTTTTCCGCTCTCACACTTGTTTGGATACTGTCAACGGGTATGTCTAAATCGTAAGACATTTGGAATATGTAGGCTTTCAGTTTTGCTAATCGTGAATAAAGCTCCTCGGTTGATACTTTTTTAATAGGATTGATTAACTTGATTTCTGGCGGTTGTTTTGTTGCGTCTTTGTCCTCACTCATTCCCTTATCCCCTTATTTTGTTTGAGGGAGTTAAATATATAAGTCCCCTTAATAAGGGGGGTCAGGGGGGATCCAGCCAGTTGTATCCGCCTGCGGCGGATTCGCCGACTGAAGTCGTCGCTCCCCATTCGATGTAGCGAAGAACCTTATAAATCATTCCCTCAACTGGGCACCGGTCATATTCTCCGGTGAGAGCAGTTTCTCTAATTCATCCTTTGTCAACAGATTCCTCTCCAGAACAAGATCTGCCACGCCTCGGTTGGTCTCAAGAGCCTCACGCGCCAGTTCACTGCAGATTTCATAGCCGAGTACCGGGTTCAGCGCGGTAACAAGACCGATACTCCATTCGACGACTCCCCGACAGCGCTCTTCATTGGCGGTAATACCTTCTATACAGCGGTGGATCAGGGTTTCCATTCCGTTTCGCAGCATCTCAATCGACTCGAATATACTCTGCACCATCACCGGTTCCATCACGTTCAGCTCGAGTTGCCCAGCTTCGGCTGCCAGCGTCACCGTCAGGTCGTTGCCTATGACCTTGAAGGCTATCTGGTTGACTACTTCCGGTATTACCGGATTGACCTTACCCGGCATTATCGACGATCCCGGCTGCATCGGCGGTAGGTTGATTTCATTGAATCCTGCGCGTGGACCGCTCGACAGGAGCCGCAGGTCGTTGCATATCTTCGACAGTTTGACCGCCAGCCGTTTTATAGCCGAAGAGTACATCACAAACGCACCGGTATCCTGTGTTGCTTCGATCAGGTTCGGTGCGAGTTTCACCTTTAGACCGGTTATATCACACAGGTGTTCGATAACCTTGACCCGGTACTCCGGATCGGCATTTATACCGGTGCCGATAGCCGTACCGCCCATGTTTACTTCGAGGAATAGCTGGGCGTTCTCATCCAACCTTCGGATTTCCTCTTCGAGCGTTGCGGCGAACGCTTCGAAAGTTTGTCCCAATGTCATCGGAACAGCGTCCTGCAACTGAGTGCGACCCATCTTGAGTATTTGTGCGAACTCCTCACCTTTGCGACGGCAGGCGGTGACCAGTCTCTGCAGAATCTTAGTCAGACGACGGTTTTTGAAGATGATAGCGATCTTGAGGGCTGTAGGGTAAACATCGTTGGTGGATTGGGACAGATTGACGTGATTGTTTGGGTGACAATGTTCGTATTCACCCTTCTCGTAACCGAGAATTTCCAGGGCTCGATTAGCGATAACTTCATTGGCATTCATGTTGGTCGATGTCCCCGCTCCACCCTGCATCATATCGACCACGAAATGAGTATGATACCTGCCGCCGATGATTTCACTGCAAGCCTGCACGATAGCATCGGCAATCGGTTTTGATAGATGCCCGACGTCAGAGTTTGCCCTTGCCGCCGCCATCTTCACCATTGCCAGCGCTTCTATTGCTATCGGGAACTGAGCGAGTGTGATACCGCTGATATCGAAGTTTTCAAGCGCTCGCAAAGTCTGAATACCGTAGTAATACTCATACGGGACCTCGCGGTGCCCTAACAGATCATGTTCACTTCGGGTCCTGCCCGATATGTACTGCGCACCAACGTTGGTGACGCGTGTGCTCGCCTGCCGGATGCGGCGTGATATAACCCTCGCCACACTGGAGAGAACCTTATAGGCGATACCAGGCTGCTCCCGGATCAATTCCTTGAAACTCTCTCGCTCGATGAGAAGGACAACAGCCTTCAAAGTTGCGCGCGCCGATGTGGAATGCGGATACTCATCCATCAGTGCGCCTTCTCCCAGAAAATCGAACTTCCTGAAGAATGCCAGCCGCCTCTCCCTACCAAGCGGTGTCTTATTGAACAGCTCGATCTCACCGTCGTATATGAGATACAGCCTTTTTCGCGGGCTGTTTTCCATGAAGATCATCTCGTCCTTCGCATATTCCCTGATCTCGATTCTCTCAGTGGTTGCAGTGAGTTCATTCTCATCGAGTTCATTGAAAAGTTCGATTTTTTGAAGGAAATCCTTGATTGTGGATTTATCCATTTTTTACTCCGGTAAAGAGATTCTTTTTAAAAGTACTAATTAATCCTACTTTGTTAAGTAGTGATTTCAGGTTAAGAATGCTGTTAGTTACGCATTCCCCCCCCTGCTATTGCAGGGGGGGAGTAAGGGGGGGTAGTCGCTGTTAGAGAAATCGTATCTACCCTAATACTCATAATATAGAAACACAACCCCCCTTTTATTCCCCCCTTCAATAGAAGGGGGGATAGGTCAGAACAACCCCCCTTTTATTCCCCCCTTCAATAGAAGGGGGGAAATGCAAGGCTGTTATTAGTCAAACGTCAGTTTTTAGATCACTTCACTGCACTTAACAAAGTAGGACTAATTACATAAACCGGTATCGACGGTGATTAATTGTCTTCGCTTGCTGCTTTCAGCCGAACCGGTTTGAGAATCAGGCTAAACTCAATATATTATCTAAGGATACAAAATAAATCGGAGTGAGGCAAGAGTATATGAATTTTCATGATTTCGACAGGTTAGTTAAAGAGACGCGCACTGTCAGGCGTTTCAGATCGGAGATGAAGGTCGAGACCAAAATACTGCATGATCTTATAGATCTCACGCGTTTTACACCATCATCCAAGAATATGCAGCCCTTGAAGTACGTTCCCGTAAACGAACCGAATGCATGCGAACAGTTATTCAGCTGCCTCAGTTGGGCGAAGGCATTGAAGGGTTGGCAGGGTCCATCCGAAAGCGAGCGCCCCGGCGGATATATTATCATACTTGGGGATACGGAAGTTCGCAGCAGTTTCAGTTGCGACCACGGAATAACAGCGATGACAATGCACCTCGGCGCAAGGGCAAGCGGACTCGGTTCATGCATCATCGCATCTATCGACCGTAAAAAAGCCGCGATGTTGTTAGATATTGCCAGTCGTTATGATATACTGCTTGTTCTGGCGCTCGGAGCGCCCGGCGAGGAAGTCAGGATCGTACCGTTGCCGGAGAATGGCGATATAGACTACTTCCGCGATGAAAACGATGTGCACTGCGTACTGAAGAGATCGCTGGATGATATTATTGTAAAAGAATTTACTCTGATTCAGGGATAAAATTACACCTGTGAGCGGGGTGTCCCCACCCCGCTGCAATACTCACTATTCCCAAGCTGCAGGATGAGGACATCCTGCAGCACATGAATGAGATTGCTTCCCCCGGCTTTCACCGGGGTCGCAATGACAGAAACTTGCAAACCGAACGACTGAGGAAGAACTCTTGGATCGAAAAAAAGGAAACAGCAATATGTTAATACCGACAATTATCATGGGATTGCTCGCATGTATATTATTGTACATCGGATATTCCCGCGGACAGGGAGAACATGTAGCGGGTCTGCAGATTACTTATCGTCTGCTGCTCCAGATTCTTCCCATGCTGATATTTGCATTTGTCGTGGCGGGGATGGTTCAGGTAATGCTGCCGCGTGAGTTAGTGGCAAAATGGGTTGGTGTAGAATCGGGTTTGCGCGGGATCATGATCGGGTCGATTGCAGGTTCCTTGACTCCTGGTGGTCCTTACGTAAATCTGCCGGTAGCCGCCGGGATGCTGAAATCAGGAGCAAGTATCGGGACGATGGTTGCATTCCTGACCGGCTGGTCATTGTGGGCTGTCGCTCGGCTGCCGATGGAATTCGGCATACTGGGATGGAAATTTACACTCATCAGATTAGTAAGTGTCATTATTTTCCCGCCGATTGCCGGACTGATTGCACAGGTTCTTTTCTCAGGAGTGAAATCGTATTAGGATTCAGATGAATCATATTAAGGAACTTATACATTCTGATTGCTTCATTGCTGAATTTCAAATATCTCTTGGAGTCCTCCCATCTCAACAGATGAAATAATGCTTTGATAATGCCGTAAAACATTTCAAAAGGTGCGAGACTTCAGTATATTATGTTGCGACAGGGAGGTTGGAGGAGTTTATTATACGATATTTTTTGAATAACCCTCATTTTGGTTATTGATACTTTAGCTGTCTTTCCCCGATGAAGACATTGCCGATATACGGCACATCCAAACTCAAGAGAGTTAAATTACGGAGGCTCCGGATGCAGCAAGATCACGGCTTTTCGATCGATGTCGAGGATTGGTTTCAAGTAGCGAATTTGGCGCCTCGCATTGCATTTAATACCTGGGACTCCCGCGAATTGCGTATTCGCAGGAACATGGATATTATTCTCGACCTGCTCGCACAGCATAAGACGACCGCGACTTTTTTTGTTCTCGGTTGGATTGCGCGGCGGGTTCCGGAAATTGTGCGGGAAATCGCTGCCGGCAGCCATGAGCTGGGCTGCCATGGTGAAAACCATGAGAGCCTGTATAACTTTAAACCTGCTGATTTGAGAGAGTCGCTTTATGGTGCAAAAGCCTTGCTGGAGGATATCAGCGGATGCGAAACGGTCGGGTACAGAGCCCCCAATTTTTCGATTGGACGCGATAACTGGTGGGTTTTAGATACACTTGTCGAGACGGGTTTTCTATACGATTCCAGTATATTTCCCTTCAAACGGTCATCTTACGGGGTAGATGGAGCTCCACTTGGTCCATATCGTCTGAAATTAGACAGCGGCGCAATGTTGGATGAATATCCTCCAACTGTTCTTAAGTTGGGACCGCTTGCAACTCCCGTCGGCGGCGGGGGATATTTCCGTTTTTTCCCTTATGCCTTTACACGTTGGTCGTTTCGGAGGATTTCTAAGGAGGGGCGCCCCGTTTTCTTCTACATTCACCCATGGGAGGTCGATCCCGATCAACCTCGCGTTCAAAACCTCCATTGGAAAAAACGATTTATGCACTATGTCAATCTAAAAAAAACCCTGCCTCGCCTGCGGAGGCTGCTCTCAGATTTTAATTTTACCAGTTACAGGCGTCGTACAAAACAAAAGCCTGCAAACCATAACTCTTGAAGATTTCGTATGAATGATCCCGTTATTACCCATTTCGACCGAACCGCGTCGGAATTCGATTCGATTTATTCCGGAAAGAAGAGCGCTTTTTCCCGTTTGTTGGACAGATGGCTGCGTTGGGATATGTATGAGCGTTTGCGCCGGAGTTTAGATGTTGTTCGCGCCTACCCTGGGGTGACAGTGCTTGATATTGGAGCGGGTTCGGGCAGGTTTTTCCTCCCCCTTATAGAGGCGGGAGCGTCCCATATCGTCGCTGTCGAGCCTGCGGAAGCGATGGTTGCAATAGCCCGCGCACACATGAAAGAGGTGAAAATTGAAGACAAAGTCACCATTCATCAAGCTGCTTTTCTCGATTGGACAAATACCGTTAAATGCGGCGTGACGCTTGCGATCGGTCTTTACGATTATCTCGATGATCCCGTCTCTTATCTAAAAAAATCACGGGATTTGACCAACCAGGCGATGATTGCGTCTTTTCCCATCCGCGGCACGCTTCGATCAGCAATTAGAAAGGTCCGGCTTGGGATGCTGAAATGCCCGGTCTTTTATTATAGTCAAAGGCAAGTCGAAGACCTTTTACGCAGCGCGGGGTATTCGTCTTGGGAAATATCCAAGTTCGGACAGCTTATCTTCGTCGTTGCGAAACCTTGATAATTAATAGAATCCGAAACATGGTTTTGACTGAAACATAGGCAACACGAAGTGTCTATCACAAATAGCCCATGCCACCCATCCGCTGATTGTATTAAAAAATATCAATACCATCAAATCCAATTCATATAGTCAATCTTTATATCACTGCATTCAATAGCCACTGCCGCCTTGTATCCCGTTCCCACATCGATGTCTTTTAGAGTCCAACGATTCAAATCTGATGGTTCGGACTTCGATTCGAGCAGTCGTGCCGGTTTACCGGGTTCGAGGTTGACAGTAAAACCCTTCAATGACGATGGAATTCCCAGACCCCTCGCCTTGATATAAGCCTCCTTGCGTGTCCAGCATGCGTAGAAAGCCTCGCGCTGTTGCTTTTCCGGCAGCGATCGCAGCGCGGTTACTTCCTGCGGGGAGAAATAGCGTTCAGGTACTTTCAGATGTGTGTCGCCCGACCGGATTGATTCAACATCGACGCCGATTCTGTGATCCGGGCAGAAGGCGAACAACGCAATCCCACCGGAGTGAGAGAGATTGAACTGCAGCCCGTCACTTGTTATACTTTCTGAAAGCTCCGGTTTGCCGAAACGATTATAACTGAGTTCAATCTGTTCCGGTGAGACGTCGATGTATCCACTGAGGATAATTCTCAGTATCCCCCGCGTGGTTGAGAAACGCTCTCGATCTTTCCGGAAGTGGAATCGTTGGGCGCGCTGCTGTTCGTCACTGGATAACATCTCAGTGAAGGAACTCATTTCCTTAGCCGACCTCTGCAGGTCGGCTCTCCAAACATGCGCCTCATTGCTCTTAATGGTGAGTTTGTCGGGGGCGGGCAGCCATGAGTTTGACGTAATGCGGTCTATTCTTCCGGAATGCATATTGAGAATCCGGCAGATCGTCAATTAGTTAGTTATCGGAGTCATCGGCATTCCCATCAGGGGCCAGATTACTTTGATGAACAGAGCGAGCACGATTAGCAGCAGGATGCTGGCGGGAACACCCACCTTGAAGAACTCGCCGGTTGAGAATTGCTTGCTTTCGTAAGCGATTGCATTAGGCGCTGCTCCGACCAGCAGCAGGAATGGCATACCGGCAACCGCAAGCGAAGTAAACAGGACGATTTCAGGCGAGACATTCAGATAGGGAGCCATGGCGAGTGCCACCGGCAGCGATATGGCGATGGCTGCCACGTTCATGATGAAGTTGGTCATGAGGAGTACAAATATGGCGATTCCCATGACGAAAATGAAGGGGCTGGCGTTCTTCAGCACAACCAGACAGGTAATGGCGAGCCAGTCCGCAGCGCCCGTCTGGACAAGGCAGAATCCGATACACATCGCACCGCCGAAAAGCAGTACGATATTCCACGGTATCGATTCGAGATCATCAATATTCAGAATCTTGAACAGAAAGAACAGTATTGTGGAAACGAGAATGATGGAGCTTTTATTGAGTAACTGTAAATCAGGAACGAACGATCTCAGGCTTAGTGTAGCGACACATAAGAATACTATTGTTAACGTCAACGCTTCCGAGCGGGCAAATCTTCCCAGTCCGGCGTTTAGAATGCCGACCCTCTCACGCAGACCAGGGATAGTTTTCTGCTCCGGACGGAAGAACATCATCAGGAACACCCATAACAGCCCGACCATCAGCCAGCCTAACGGGAACATGTAGTATGTAAGTTCGAAGAAGGATATCTCACGCCCGGTTATATCCCTGAAGAAGCCGATTGCCACTGCTCCACGCGCCGCGCCCAACAGTGTGATAATGCTGCCGGCGCCGGCGATGAATGCCATGCCGATAAACAGCCCCTTGCCGAAGCGCGTTGGTTTGCTGCTGTCCTGTTCGTAAAGGGCATAGATTGCCATCAACAGTGGAAATACTGTCGCCGCGACGGCAGTATGAGCCATAATCAGCGTCAGTCCTGCGGTCATGATGAAACTGCCGAGATAGATCATGCTGGTGCGTTCACCGACCATCAGCAGCATTTTATAGGCGATCCGCTTGGTGAGTCCGCTCTTGGTGAATGCCCTCCCTATGACAATCGATCCGATGATGAACCAGACCGAGGGATCCATGAAATCGCCGAATGCCACTTTGGCGGGACGGATCAAAAAGAGAACCTGAATAACGCCGATAGTGATGCTGGTCACTCCAATGGGAATCACCTCGGACACCCACCATACGGCTGCGAGCAGGAATACACCCAGCGCTGCTTTACCCTCGCGGGTGAGAACGAAATGCTCACCCATCGGATTGACAGCGTCGGGGAAGTCGGGCAGGAAATAGAGAAGTACGAAGAGAGCAATGCCGAGGAAGATGAAGAACAATCTCTTCCAATCCAAACGGTATGCTACCCGAGCCAGGTATGTATCGGTCAGTTCAGGAGGCAGTTCGTTTTGATTTCTTTTCCGTTCGCGTTTCTCTTTGAGTCTGAATAACATGAAGCACCTGCTGATAACGGAATTAGTTGAATGTTAAGGTTGTTCTTCTATTATCTTGACAACTTCCTCGAACGCATCTACGCTCCTGACGACTCCCACAACTTTTCTCTCCTTTAGTACAGGTAAAAGCGCCAGATTTCTGTTGATCATCATGTAGATTACCTTGGCGAGATGATCCTCATAATCCACCGTAGCTGTTATGGGCTGCATGACTCCGTCCACCGACTGTTCAGCCTGCTTCTGAATAGCTTCAGCCAATTTTCCACTGGACAGAGCGATCAGGTTCGGATCTACTTCTATGTCGAACAGTTCCCTGCGGTGTGGGATGGACATGGTTCTGAGGAACTTTGGTTCAAGCCCGCGGAAGATGTCCCGGCGCCTGACCATCCCAATCAGTTCATGTTTTTCGTTGAAGACCAGCAGCGCCCTCGGCAGTGATTTCCTGCCGCTTATCTCTATATCAGACTCCTCCATCGTCTTCACGGCTTCTCTGAGCGTGACATGATGTCTGATGTGCGGATACTTGTCAAGCGGGATCATGAAATCCCCGGCACGTCTCGTCACAAGTTTCTTCGGCATGATTCTTTCCCTTTTTTGTGTACTTGTGAATATAATTGCAATATTGAAGGGAATCAAGGTAATGAGAAAATCGTTGAGTTGGATTGTTGGATTGTTAGATTGTTGGATTGTTGGATTGGGTTCTTTGTTGCATTGAATGGGGAGCACCGACATTTCCCCCTACAAAGTAAGGTGGGAAGTTTGGAGACCCCCCCTGAGTCCCCCCCTGCAATAGCAGGGGGGGGAGTTTTGGAGACCCCCCCTTTGTCCCCCCCCTACTGGCGTAGGGGGGGAAGTGTATAAT
>JABMRV010000097.1 GCA_013202285.1 bacterium
CTGAGCGGGTTTGTATTTGACGCTGAAAATGACAGCTTGCTTGAGGGCGTAACAGTAACTACTTCATACGGATTCAGCACTCTGTCTGACACTGCAGGATGCTGGTATTTAGGACGAGTCCTGGCTGATACATTCAACGTTACGATCTCTAAACAGGGTTACAATGACTCAACCCTTATAGATCAATATGTGGAAGATGGAGACACTCTTGAAATAAATATCGGTTTGTTACATCCTGAATTAATCCTGTCAGTCGTAGAAATCAATGAAACGATTGCTCCGAATTCCTCAGTCGAACGCATGTTTACCATTAGTGACTCAGGAAACGGCATTCTGGAATGGTCAGTTCAATGCCGGTTGCCCGGTGAATCTGGTGTAGATCCGTGGGAAATGCGCCAGTCTCAAGTAATTGGAAATACCCTTGAAGACTCCCGCTTGCAGGGAGTGGTTTTCATTGATGATCATTACTATGTCTCAGGGGGAGGTAACGATACCAACATGATTTATGTCCTCGACCTGGGTGGTGATCCGGTGAGCAGCTTTCCTCAATTCGGCGAATCGCGATACGGTATGAAGGATCTTGCCTGGGATGGTGAACTGATCTGGGGCGTAGCGGAGGAAACCGTCTATGGTTTCAACACGGATGGGGACTCAATTACTTCATTCCAGGGACCATCCGACCGTATGGCAGCCATAGCCTGGGACCCGGAGCGTGAATTACTGTGGATCAGTGAATTGACATCGGATATTCACGGCTATGACCGAGAAGGCAACCACGACCAGCAACATGAACTATCCCGGCAGGAACTGCGTATCTATGGACTTGCATACATGCCTTTGGATTCAACCTCGCTTTATATTTTCAACAGTCCCGGTGATAACCGTCAGGTTGTGCATAAGATGAATCCGGATATTGGCGATACAATTTTCGTTTGTGAACTTGAGCCGGATTCAGGTGGGATGCCTCAGGGAGCTTTCATAACCGATAGATATGATGATTATGGTAGTTGGGTCTTTATGGATGTCGTAAATGACGCAGATAATGACCGGATCGATATTTGGCAGTTGAGACCCAATACAGATTGGATGGTCGTTGAACCTGTTGAAGGTGTAATTCAACCGGATAGCAGTCAGAATTTGACCTTAACCCTGAGTACAGTTGGTTTGGATTCAACAATTGATTGGCAGGGTGAATTAGTCTTCAGCCAGGCTGTCGGTGGCGATGATACTCATATACCGATAACCATGACAATCAGTTCTTCCAATGCAGTTGCGGATAATGGCTTGGCTATACCTTCGGAGTTCGGTATTTCATCTATCTACCCGAATCCTTTTAATTCATCGGCGGTGATCACCTACAGCTTACCTTTTACCTCACAAGTGTTTCTGCAGTTGTTTGATCTATCCGGACGCAGAGTGGCAACATTGTTCGAGGACCGAAAACGATCTGGAATTCATACAGCTACTCTAACAGCAAACAGCCTGCCATCAGGATTATACTTCGTGCGGTTGAAAGCGTCGGGGCAGGTGTTTACGCAGAAGGTGATGTTGATCAGGTAATAAAACACCCCCCCTGCTATTTACAGGGGGGGGTCTCAAATACTCCCCCCCGGTTGCCGGGGGGAATTAAAGGGGGGGCTTTTTCCCTACTTCACCAACACTACCTTCATCTGAGAGACATCACTGCCCGACTCAAGCCTCAGCATATACAAACCACTCGAAAGGTCGATGCCATCTAATACCGCAACGTGCATTCCGGTTTTGAAATATCCATTAACCAGTTCAACGACATGACGTCCGGTCAGATCATACACATTCAAACTTACATCGCCAGCCTCGACCAAGCCGTAACTGATTCTCATTACTGAGTTGAACGGATTCGGATATGCGGAATTGATGCCGAATTCAACAGGCATTACAGAAGAGGCAGTCAGTTGAACAACTGCAAAACCGTCAGTAGTGTAAACAGCTTCACCCGCAAGAACCGTGTATTCAGGTGTGGATAATCCGCCTTCCCCGGTAAGTAACCTGATCTCAAACGATAAACCCTCAAGAGCGCCATCGGTCTCATCCGTCGAAGGATCGTCACCCCAGACAGCAATACCGCAGACGCCGTTTTGAAGGACACCGCTGCCGATAAGCTGGTTGTTGGCGTAAACACCGATTTCACACCCCCCTTTACTCCCTCCCTGCAATAGCAGGGGGGAATCGGACAAGACCAACAGACTCATATTAACACCGGTTACAGCATGAACCGGCAACTGACCGGGTTCGTCGTAAACTGATGAATGACGAACTCCTGCGAATGCACCCTCGTCATCGGGACGTTCAGTGCGGTAAACGAGCACTATGCCTGAATCGACGTTGATATAATACCCCTGCCCCTCGCGCATGTCGCCCATGTTACTGAAATCCCAGTCCGGAATGTAGAAATTGCCGTAGCCGTCCTTGGCGATGATCAGATGCTCCTCTATGCCCGACAGAGCAACCGTAGCCTCAATCGGGAAGCGCGGATAGTAAGATATCAACTGCCAGCCCTCCGAAAGAGAAATCTCTGCATCACGAAGTACTGACATACCGTCAAGTCGGAAAATTGCCTCCCCGCGCATTTTCAGCTGATAGCCCTGCGGTGCAAACCAGCCCCGGATGTTGCTGAAGTCGTACTCGGGAATGTAGAATTCACCTGCGCCGTTCTTCATCATAATTAACAGGTTTTCTTCAACCAGCGCTGACATCAGCCCACGGATGTTCTCGTGGTCGTCAGGTTGAAGATTCACCGAAACCGTGTTCCAGCCGACATGCAGGTCGAGTTCGCGGAAGGTCTGAACTTCACCCTCCTCAACTCTCAATGTAACAGAGATGATTGTCTCATAACCGTTACCATCGTGAGTGAATACCAGAAAACCTTCCATCGTAGTTTCAGTGGGGATGTCCGTTGCATCCAGTATCAGTTCAAAATGCTGGCTCTCGCCAGCAGCTATCTCGCCATCTTCAGGCGAGATACGGAACCAGGCGCGGTTCGTCGAGAGCTGCCAGACCATCATGCGGTCGGGAGTCTGGACGATGCCCATCAGTACCCAACTATAGACGTCAAGCAGGTTGGTGATGTGGATACCGCCCGGTCTGCTGCCTCCAACGTCGAACTCGGCAGCGAGAATAGACTCGCCGTTGTCAAGATTTATCTTGTAAACCGCAACGTCAATCTCGTCGCCCCGTGAAAAAACGTACAGGCAATGACCATCGGGATCGTCAGGCCAGAACCCAAGTCCGTAAATGCGAATATCGCCCGGACGGTTGATAGTTTGAACGAGGTTGCCCTGGCGGTTGGTGGCAAATATATTTGAAGTAATATCAGCCGACCAGAAGCGCTCGTTGACAGGATCCCAGGTTACAGAACGGTATGATTGTGCTTCGCCCTGAAGTGTCTCTACATGCTCGCCCTCGAGACTGTAACCGTAGAGGACGTTTTCATCGGAACCCCAGATCAGCTCGCCATCGTAAGTCAGGTCGCGCATGCCGTAACGGGATTCGTGCGCCTGCTCAAACTCGCCGACCTGTTCGCCTTCGCTGTCAAAGACGTAGATCATGTTGGGGTTGCCGCCGTTGTTGCCGCCGGAAATGTAGAAATGTCCCTCAGCGAAAGTGACGCCGTTGATCATGTCATCCCCGACGAGTTCCTCAGTATTTGACTCTACACGCAGCTCCCAGAGTTCGCGATCTACATTCTCAGGCAGAGTACGCTCGACACGCCAGGTAAGCGGTGCATTGCCGTCGTTGTCTATGTCAAATTCAACTGTCTGCCGGAAATCGGGTTCAAGCGCTCTGAAGATATTACGAGTACTCGGATTGCATTCGGAATGCAGCAGTGAAAAGTTAAGTTCGGTTGTCTCATCCTCGACTACTTCAATATCTTCAACAGTCTGTGGGTGATAATTAACTGCGTGGATTTCCACGATATAGATCCACTCAGGCACCTCTTCGAACAGGTATGTGCCTTCTTCATCAGTGATCGCTTCGAATCCGAAGCGGGGGATTGAGATCACCGCGCCCTCGACCGGAGAATCGTAGGCGGCATCGATCACCGTACCGGTCAGTGAACCGAAGCCAGAGATTACCGTCAGTTCGAACGGAACCTCGACCTCAAAAAACTCGGGATTGTTGGTTCTGACGATAATTATCCGCTCGAAGATGCCCGGTTCAAGCTCTTCAGTGGCGTAAGA
>JABMRV010000098.1 GCA_013202285.1 bacterium
ATCGAGCCCCCCCCTGAGTCCCCCTCTACTGACGTAGGGGGAGATGTTTTAAGCCAAACTGAGTATTAGTATGTCAATCTCAGGAAGATCAGTTTTTCATTCTCTTCATACTGAAAGTCCCGAGGTTTCAGGTCTATTCCCTCTCTGGCAAGGATGAAACATTTATCCTTTGCCTGCCAGAGCAATATCTTACCTCTGCTGCGAACATAGTTTGTGTTGACATCGGTAAACAGGGGCGGTGTTCCCTTGGTTGTACAATTGATAACATATTTCACATTATATCCGGCAGGGATATCCTTCAACTTCCGATTCGATTCCTTAACAGCGAACTTCTCCGTATGATCCTTGAAGAAGAAGCTCAACTTTATGTGGGGATTGTTCCACCAGTGGAGGAAGTTTTCGCAACGAATATCGGTCAGTCTGTTTAGTTCTTCCCCCTTTTCTACATAGACAATCTTCTCAACATATACCGTATCCGGTGCAAGCTTTGCTTCGGTCTCTCTCGCAATATAAACGGTATCATGGATAACTTTCTCTATATAGACCGTATCCGGGACGACGGGTTCAGGTGGTTTCTCGACAACGGGAGGCTTCTTCGGCTCAGGCATCCTGGTGCGGATGGCGATCTTCATATCTATATAGGCAACCTCATCGAGATAATTGAAGTCCGATGCCTGAAGTTCGTATCCCTTCAGAATCGCCACATGAATCGAATTTTCTTCGATCCTGATGCTCAGTGTCCCCTTTGCATTGCCCAACTTGATATTAACCGGACTGATCACAGAGGCTGAAGCCTCGTCTTGGGTGACAATGACGAAATCCTCGACATATCCGGCGGGTGCATTCCCCAACGGATCATCGGATTTCTGCAGACTCAATCTCTCCGGTTTACCGTCGAAGTCGAGTGAAAGCCTGACCTTTACCGGTTTTCCGCCCTCCTCATAACGATGGCACCTTACCTGGGTTAAAGCACTGGCATAGAGAGCTGTGGCGCCGCATTGCAGAAGGAGTACAATTGCCAATCCTGTTATGATCGGCATTCTGTTGAAACTTTTGTTTGACTGTGTCATGTTCTTCCCCTTAGTTTTTCGGGATGTAAAATGTTGTATTAGTAAATACGGGGATTCAGCTCTCTGTAACCCGATCAGGTATTTCCCCGATAATTGCCGCCGTTGCGGCAACGATTGGACTTGATAGATAAACCTCCGCCTCAGTCGAACCCATTCTGCCCTTGAAGTTGCGGTTAGTAGTAGCCAGGCATCTCTCACCGGGAGCAAGGATTCCCTGATGAGCACCCAGGCAGGGTCCACAGCCCGGATTCAGGATCACAGCGCCGGCTTCGAGGAACTTCTCCATGATGCCCAGCTTAATAGCTTGAATGTAAATCGAACGCGAGCCGGGTATCACCAGCAGCCTGACGCTTCTCGATACTTGCTTATTTTCGAGAACCGCTGCCGCCTGTTCAAGATCGTCTATCCTGCCGTTCGTACAGGAACCGATAACCACCTGATCGATCCTGATACCTGCCGCCTCTTTCAATGGGACTACATTGTCAACCCTGTGAGGCTTGGCAATCTGGGGCGTTAATTCGGATGCGTCGATGATATGCCGTTCAGTATATTCAGCATCGGGATCGGCTGCAAAGGGTGTGTAATCCTCTTTCATTCTGCTTTCGAGGTATTTCCTTGTCTCGCCGTCGAAAGGTACGATAGCGAATTTTGCTCCCATCTCCATTGACATGTTGCAGAGAGTAAATCGACCGGAGACAGGGATATTCTCAATGGTCGTCCCGTAGAATTCGATAGCCTTATAGTCGGCTCCGCGAGCGGTCAGTCTTCCGAGCAGGTACAGGATAAGGTCTTTGGGTGTGACTCCGGGTTTGAATTGACCGTTTACTTCGATGCGAATGGTCTCCGGAACTCTCAGCCATATCTCACCCGTTGCCCACACGGCAGCCATTTCAGTCGCACCGATACCGGTCGATGCTGCTGCCAGGCAGCCATATGAAGTGGTGTGCGAGTCAGTGCCCAGTATCAGCTCGCCCGGTCTCACATGACCGTTCTCGACCATCACCTGGTGGCAGATACCCTCACGAATATCGTAGAAATTCTCAATATTCTGCTCTTTGACGAATTCACGGATAGATTTATGAGCAATGGCGGTTCTCTCCGACTCCGCCGGCACCCGGTGATCGAGCGGAATTATTATCTTTGCCGGGTCGAAGACCTTCTCTGATCCGATGGCGCGGAAGTGCTTGATTACCAGTCCGGCGTTGTCATGGGACATGACCTTGTCGGGGCGTGCTGTTATTAATTCTCCGGGGAATACTTCCCTTGCGCCTGATCTAAAAGCGAGTATTTTCTCGGCAATTGTGTGAGGCATATTGAGATGTCCGCCTTATGAAAGATTCATCTCCAGTCAACAGCGCAATATATTATTACTAATCGTCTATGTCAAGGCTGATGCAGACAACTTTGCTCCTATCGAATCACATGCGAGTAATAGCACAGTTTGCGACTCAGGCTTGCATATTGCTTAACTGCGTTATAAATTGCCTGTTTAAATAAATACCGCTTAATAGTGAAACATAATGCTCTGCGAGTAAAGCTTAAACAGGATATAAAATGATCTGCCCAAACTGCCTGAATAATATAGAAACATTCGATGCCGATTACCCTCATCGGGAAAAACAGGGGTACAGGTGTCCTGCCTGCAAGCAATCGGTTCCCGATAAGTACGTTGAGGACTGTGAAGGATATCCGTCGATTGTGTTCTTCCTGATGGATCTGCCCGGTCACGGCAAATGCCAGTATCTGGCGCGATTGTTTGTTGAGCTTGAAACCATCGGTAAGGAATGGACTGATTTTTTCTACACCCCGCTGCAGGAGCAGTTACTTGCGACTGTCAGGGAACAGCAGCATGCTGTCGAAGAGAGTAGAACAGTGGAATCGGTGCGAAGGTTGTTTGAGAAGCCGGCAATCATCCAACTGAACGGAGTTCCCGATCTGGGGAACTGCCACCTGTTGATGTACGACTCCGCTGTCGAGCAGGAGCCGGATAAAAACAACCTGAGATTTCTCAAGGGTTACCTCGGTCACAATGCGGTAGTAATCCTGTTGTTAAGCCTGCACGATGTCAACTCGCCAACCGAACTGACCGACTTTTTGACACGATATATGGAAAACGTAACCAGATTTGGCGGCAGCGCAAAAGAACAGACTCTTATCGTGGCATTGACCAAAGGTGACACGCTGCTCGACATGGAAAAGCTGCCCGATCAGGTTTTTCATGCCATCCACGGGGATAAGATTATATGTCCCAAAGGCGTCGATGAGACCACCGAACTGTCGGGGATCATCGAAACCTGGCTTGGTGTTCAAGATGAAACATTGAACTTTGTCCGCCGGGCAAAGGCTGACTTCAAGGAGGTCGTATATACCGTCATAACCGCAAATCCTGTACAAGATGATGACGAAACCGCACCGAGAGTGCTACCGAATGTCTGGTCGCCATTGAAAATAGCCTGGAAAGCACAGCAGCCGTTGCTCAAAGAAGCACAACGTAAACTGACAAGGGAGCGTATCGGTCGTGCAGCAAAAGAATCCGCCGTCGAAATATCGAGTCGCATTCTCGGTGGAGCGCTGGGTCTGATCGAAGGGGCTCTCTGGGGTGCGGTTTTGTGGGCGATTGCAGGTGGATTAACTGCATTTTTTGAACAAAAGAGTTTCGTCCTCAGTGGTATCCTTCATAGCGCTGTTGGGCTTGGGAAATGGGGAATAATCTGGGGGTCTTTGATATGGATGATAGCAGGAGCTTCCGATGCCTCAAAAGGTGTGGGTTCAGACACCAAGCCAAACGTCCGTTTCGGCGCAGTCACTGGATTAATCCTTAATGGAATAATCGCCGGTGTAATATGGGGAATTGCGCTCACATTGTTTGTCATCCTCAAAGAGAACGCCTCCCTGTCGAAAGATCTTATCACTGACAATGCCGTGACAGGATTGGGATACGGTATTAAACTTGGGGCTGTTCTGGGCGCTTTGTGGGGGCTCGAAGTGAGCAGATCCGGCTCAATAGAGGAGCGTGCTCTTTCCGGGGCTGTGCTCAGTCTTACGGTTGGCGCAATCGTCGGTGTTCTCATCGATATTTTCACCGGAATGAATCAAATACAGACAAGCATGATATGGGGAGGTACTGCAATGGGCGTGTTTGCATTCTGGTCTCTGGCAAGGCGATAAAGTTGATTGACATATTTGCCCGACGGGTGGCACGGGCTTCTCTGATGCCCGTGTTTCATTACAATGAGTGAGAAAGTGAGAAAGTAAAAAGTAGAAATATAATAAACCGTCCAGCAATCCCCGCTTTCGCGGGGTCAAGGCTGGACATACCACCACCTGCCGTCAGACGCCCTCGTCTGACGGAATAACAAGGATCTCGCTGGCAGACGTGGGCATCTGCCAGCGGTCTGGAGGACTTCTTCAACAGACACTAAAATAGTATTCACAACCAGGAAAAACATGCGACGTTCACATTACTTCATACCTACGTTGAAAGAAACACCCGCCGATGCAACTGCTCTCTCACACCGGCTGATGCTCAGGGCGGGATTGATAAGAATGCTGGCAGCGGGGATTTATTCCTATCTGCCGCTTGGATGGAGCGCTGCCCGCAAAGCTGAGGGTATCATCCGGGAGGAGATGAACCGCATCGACGGTCAGGAATTCCTACTCCCTTCGCTGAACCCGATAGAAATCTGGGATGAAACCGGCAGGAACCGGGAGTTTGGCGACGAGATGTTCCGGCTCACCGACCGCAAGGATCATCTGCACAGCCTCGCTCCCACGCATGAAGAAATTATATGTTCGCTGGCGCGCGGTCACCTGCGGAGCTGGCGGGATCTACCGCAGATATGGTATCAGATTCAGACCAAGTTTCGCGATGAGCCTCGACCTCGCGGTGGTGTATTACGGATGAGAGAGTTCATTATGAAGGACGCCTATAGCCTGGATCGTGATGAAGAGGGTCTCGACAGGAGTTACGGGTTGCATCACGAAGCCTATGAGCGTATCTTCGACAGATGCGGTCTGGACTACTTCATTGTAGGCGCTTCATCCGGTTTGATGGGTGGTAGCAAGTCGGAGGAATTCATGACTGAGTCCGAATCCGGTGAGGATGAGGTGGCACGGTGCGATCACTGCGGATATGCTGCAAACATGGAAGTAGCTCAATCGAGCGTCGATCCGGTAAAAGGAGGTGAACAGGGGACATTAACCGAAGTGGCAACACCCGACCGGCGCACTGTTGAAGAGGTATCCAAATTCCTGAAGATACCGCGTGAAAGACTGGTTAAGACACTGATATATGTCGGTCCCGATGGACTGCTGATGGCTCTTGTCTCAGGCGAAGATGAACTGAGCAAGGATAAACTGATGGCGATTATCGGAGGTCCTGTCAGACCTGCGGTTGCCAAAGAAGTACAGGAATGGATCGGTGCGGAAATCGGTTTCCTCGGACCACACGGCGATCACGGGATACCGATTTACGCCGATCATAGACTCAAGGATGGCGTCGGGCTGGCGACTGGCGCCAACCGCAACGGATATCATGTTACCGGTCTGGAATTCGGTCGGGACGTCGTGCCGGGCTCTTACGTCGATCTTCGCATCATCAGGGAAGGTGAAGGATGTTCGGTCTGCGGTAAACCGCTGCGCGTTGTGAAATCGATTGAACTGGGGCACATCTTCAAGCTTGGAACCAAGTATTCTGAGGCAATGGGTGCGACCTTCCTCGACGAAAACGGCAGCGAACACCCGATAGTTATGGGAAGCTATGGGATAGGAATAGAGCGCATCCTCGCGGCTGCCATTGAACGGAATGCGGATGAGAACGGTATCCGCTGGAACAGCGCACTGACACCGATAGATGCTCTAATTATACCCTTGAACATAGCGGATGATGCTGTTGTCAAACAAGCGAACGCCGTTTATGAAAGCCTGAAAAAAAATGGAGTCTCAACACTTATAGACGACCGAGATGCACGACCCGGCGTCAAGATGAAGGACGCTGATCTGATCGGTATTCCAGCACAGGTGATCGTCTCGCCGCGCAATCTCGCTGAAGGAAAAGTTGAGATTAAAAACAGATGGAGTGGCGAGAGGAGTTTCGTTAAACCTGATGATACTTTAGAGATAATAAACGGTATCCTTGAAGAATGCAAACCTGAAATTAGTTGAACAAGTTTTCGGGGAGGGCGGACATTCCTGTCCGCCTATCCGCCAACTGGCGGATAAGTTAAGGTATTAAAATAATGAAACATGGGCAAACAAATAGCCCATGCCACCCAATTGACTGATTTGAAACCCGATTTGTATGAATTAGAATTCCATGCCTACTTGAAATAGCGAAGAGCGGAAGTACTTCTTATACCGAGTGTCCAGCGGAGGTATTATTTGAGAGTTAGAGACAAAGCAAAACGTTTCACAACTGCGGATGAAATCCGTAAAATGGGTCTATATCCATACTTTCGCCCCATCGATTCCGATCAGGACACAGAGGTTGTAATAGAAGGCAAAAAGGTACTGATGATGGGCTCGAACAATTATCTTGGGCTGACAAACCATCCGGAGGTCAAACAAGCTTCGATTGAGGCAGTGCAACTCTATGGCACCGGTTGTGCAGGATCGCGCTTTCTGAATGGCACTCTCAGAATCCATCTCCAACTCGAAGAGGAACTGGCTGAATTTATCGGTAAGGAATCCGTCCTGCTGTTTTCAACCGGCTTCCAGGTAAATCAGGGTGTCATATCTGCATTAGTAAGCAGGAGCGAAGCGGTTGTGATCGACCGTTCAGATCACGCCAGCATTATTGACGGTTGCAGACTCGCCTTCGGGAAGACTGTCAAGTATGATCACAATGACTTGGATGCGCTGAAGAAATCCTTGTCCGGTTTGAACGGTGTAAACGGTCTTATCGTTGTGGACGGAGTGTTCTCGATGGAAGGGGACATCGCCGACCTGCCGGGTATTGTGAAACTGGCAGAAGAATTCAGTTGCGATGTCATGGTCGATGATGCGCATTCAATCGGTGTACTCGGACCCAACGGACGCGGAACCGCAGCGCACTTCGATCTTAACGACAAAGTTGAACTGATTATGGGAACCTTCTCCAAATCACTGGGTTCAATCGGAGGTTTTGTCGCTGCCGACGAGGTGGTGATAGACTATCTCAGACATCATTCCAGGGCTTTAATCTTCTCTGCCAGTCCGCCTCCCGCTTCCGTTGCAGCAGTGAGGGCTTCATTGAGAATTATACGACGTGAACCCGAACGCATCGAACGACTCTGGGACAATACGCGTCATCTATGGAAGGGATTAAAATCCATCAATGTCGATATCGGAAAATCCCAGACGCCGATAGTACCGGTTACAATCGGTGACGATCTTAACACCTTCCGCGTTTGCCAGAGGCTGCAGGAAGAAGGTGTATTTGTGAATCCTGTTGTCGCCCCGGCGGTTCCTCCCGGCTGTTCACTCATCAGGCTGTCCATCATGTCCACTCATACTTTCGAACAGATCGACCGGGTGATCGAGATACTCGATAAAGTGCTTGATGAATGCGGTATCGAAAGAGAAATTGAGTGTGAATAGCAAACTCATAGTATGCTCAGCATACTGAAATAAACATCCTGGTCTAACAAATAACTATACATGTCGATCTCTATTGAACCCGTAAAGTCAAAACGAGACCGTAACGAATTCATCAAGTTCCCTTACCGATTGCATCGCGGTTATTCCGCCTGGGTGCCTCCATTGATGTCGGATGTGCGGGACGTCCTCGATACAAGCAAGCACCCTTTTTATCGGCATGCGTCTATAGATCTCTTCCTGGCGAGGTTGAAAGGTAAGGTTGTTGGCAGGATAGCGGCTATAATCGACAATAACTTCATCGAAGTCCAGGGACAGAAGATCGGGCTTTTCGGTTTCTTTGACTGCATTGACGAACAGGATATCGC
Source organism: bacterium (assembly GCA_013202285.1). Lineage (GTDB taxonomy): Bacteria > Electryoneota > AABM5-125-24 > Hatepunaeales > Hatepunaeaceae > JABMRV01. The sequence continues at coordinate 8,012 of JABMRV010000098.1, forward strand.
CAAAGCGCTGTTTGATCGAGCCGGTGAGACTCTGAAGAAAAACGGCATGATTACAATGCTCGGTCCCACCAACCCGTCGATGAATGACGAATTGGGTGTGCTGGTCGATGCCTTCGATATACCTCCGGCAATAAAGATGGTATGGAATCCATCTTACTATCCTTTATTCTTCGATGAAGCAGGCTTTGACAAGGCGATGGACCTCTTCGCCTGGAATATGGAAGAGGCAGATGTTTCCGATAGACTCAAACGGCTCGGCAAAGCGGTCCTCAAGCGAACAAAAGTAACCCTGAGAAATATTGATATGAAGAACTTCGACCATGAAGTCAAGATTTTCCGGGAAGTCTATAATTCTGCCTGGTCGGATAACTGGGGATTTGTGCCCTGGACTGAAGCCGAATTCGATCATGTAGCCAAATCGTTGAAACAGGTGATCGATCCCGATATCGTCCTCATCGCCGAACATGAAGGAAAACCGGTTGCTTTCGCAATGGCGCTTCCAGATATAAATTTCGCTCTCAAGCATATCAATGGTCGCCTGTTTCCTTTCGGGCTGCCCATCCTGCTCTGGTATGCACGGAAGATAGACAAAGTTCGTGTTCCGATCCTGGGTGTAATCAAGGAATATCGCGGGCGAGGAATCGATGTCGCTCTCTACTATGAAACATTCCGCAGGGGGACGGAAAAGGGTTATCATAGCTGCGAAATGTCATGGATACTGGAAGATAACGAACTGATGAACAGGGCTGTCGAGATGATGGGAGCCCGTAAATATAAGACCTACCGGCTGTATGAACGAGCACTCTGATAACTTCTTTGGGAATCCGTCAGCTAACTGATGACCGCTCGGTAGCGAATCTCAAACAACTATAAAGTAACCCATTAATGGTTGAAAATCAAACCGAAAAAAAGTTGCTGCTGTTGACCGGTTCGACCGGTTTTATCGGCACTCATACGGCTCACCTGCTCGTGCAGCAGGGCTATCGACTCCGCTGCCTGGTTCGTAAGTCGAGCGACATCAGCCGCCTGCCGAAAGAGGTCGAACTTGCGGAAGGTCATCTGTTGAATTTTGAGAGCCTTCAGCAGGCTGTGAAGGGCTGCTGGGGAGTTATGCATGTCGGAGGTGCAATCAGGGTCAAACAAAAACGCGATTTTAACCTCATCAACCGCGATGGTACTGCCAACATGGTCAAGGCTGCACGGGAAGCGGGAGTTAAACGATTTTTGCTCTGCAGCAGCCAGGCTGCCGCAGGACCTTCCGTTCCGGGTGAACGACGCAATTGGGACGAACTCCCCGAACCGGTCACCGACTACGGCAAGAGCAAGTTGGCGGGTGAAGAAGCGGTACGGAAAGGTGCGGGAGACATGTGGCACTGCATCGTCAGACCTCCCTCAGTATATGGTCCCTGGGATCGAGCTTTTCTGACACTGGTAAAATGGGTTCGCAGAGGCTTCAAACTCAGACTCGGCGACGGCAAAATGCCTTTCTCGATCATCCACGGTGCGGATTTGGCACGGGCTCTGGTGATGGGGATTGAGGCTGATCATCCATCAGGCGCCATCTGGTTTACAACCGACGGTAGAGACCATACTATACCTGAGATTATGGAAATCATTGAGGAGGCGCTGGAGAAAAAAGCCCGCTGGATAACCATCCCTGAGTGGATGGCTCCTGTCGTTGCGAGAGGGATTGAATTGCTCGCCAAAATGAGTGGCGACAAGGCATTGCTCAGCAGAGACAAATTGAAAGAACTATCACAACCTGCCTGGACATGCAATGATGAACCGTTTCGAGCGGCAACCGGTTTCGTCGAGATGTTCAACCTGACCGATGGCATGTATCAGACCGTGAGATGGTATAAGCAACAGGGCTGGATATAATGTTTAGTCCCACAATCCGCTGCGGCGGATCAGGATTTTCCATCTTGGAGGGCAGGCTTTAGCCCGCCCCAATGTACTTAACATCATAATGGACGGATTGAAACCTGACAGCAACAACCGGAGAGTTTGAACTATGCGATATAATAAGAAAAACTACAGTCGATTAAGGTTGCTTTCCAGCGCGATATTTCTCTGCGCTGTATTCTGCAGCACACCTTCTTACGGAGTCGACAATAACCTGAAGAAGGTCAGGTTTCATCTCTATGAAGAGGGAATTAAACCTATCAAGGTTAGAATTGCACTGGATTTCCAGGTCTCTGCCGAGAAAATGATGCTGCGCCGACCGGAACAGCAGCATCCCGGAATTCCTGTAGGTTTCATCGAGGATTTTGTTATCTTGACTGAGAACCGCGGCTCAGCGCACCTGATTAAACCGGTAGAGATTGCATATAAGAACGCCTCCGATATCATGAGGGTTGTAATAGCTGATAATTCAATTCATGTCGCAATTGAAAGCTATTATGAGCTGAAACAGTCACATTTCAATTACGTTCCACAGAATAAGGTTTCTTACATTGACCTTCAGATCTTTGAACGGACAACTAAACCATCGATAAGGAAGCAGCCTGAGACACCTCCGAAAAAGCTGTCCATCCCCGAAGATGTACAAACCAGGATGCCTCCGGATTCCTTGACAGGTAAAAAGCATCCTCGTGGACTGACTGTTGAGCAGAAACCGGTTGAGGTTGTCAAACATGATACCGTTTATGTGAAGACACATGACACGCTATATATTGAGAAGGTAGTTCACGACACTTTTATCCTTGAAAAGGTAGTCTATGTTGATCGGGGATTGAACGTAAACCGCCTGAACGTTGTTAACTGCGAACATTATGTACACTGGTGGAACGATCCGCATTTCAAGATTGATTTCCAGTTCAGCATGAATACGGTCAGACTCGCCATCAAGGAATCGAATGATAAACTGCTGGACATACCGGCGGGATATAAGGTGCAGTATGTGATTTATCCTGAAAATGACAGCTTGACCATGTTTCACCGCGATGTCTATGTGAATTATGTGAGGTGCAACGGTCAGATTATGCTCAAGCAGCAGGAGAACAAGTGTTATCTTCTCGCGAAACAGGGATATTATCTGAAGCCGCATGAATTTGTTTATGATGAAGTTGCCCATGTAGCGTATATACGAGTAAGGTACTAACAACAGTTCAAGAGAGGTTCAGTCATGCAATTACGTTTTTCATCCATCATTAGACATTTATTCTTCACGATGTTTCTTTCGATCTTTCTGATATCGTGTGGAGGAGGAACGAAGAGAGAACAGGAGAAACAACTGGAATCAAAGACCATCAGAGCATTCGTCACAATTCCACCTCAGGCTTATTTCGTCGAAAGAATAGGAGGGTCGCATGTTCAGGTTGAACTGCTCGTTCAACCGGGTCAGGCTCCTGAGACCTATCTACCATTACCTGAGCAGGTTGCAAAGCTCAATAAAGCGGTGGTTTACTTCAGCATCGGTATTCCGGTCGAGGAGATGTTTCTGGCAAGCATAACCTCCACCTTATCCAAGCTTAGAATCGTCGATACACGGAGAGGTGTAGAGCTTATCCCGATTGAGAATATCGAACAGGGATCGACTTCATCACGACCTTCCGGCGGAATGGATCCGCATATATGGCTTGATCCCAGGCGGGTGATAACCCAGGCAGAGAATATATGCCGGGCTCTGAAGGCAATCGATCCGGCGCATCAAGAAGAGTTTGAGAAGAATCTCAGTAGATTCGTCTCCGATCTCAACGCTCTCGATATGGAGATCGAATCATTACTGATGCCGTTGAGGGGATCGGAGTTTATTGTATCTCATCCGGTTCTCGGTTATTTCGCAGATAGATATGGTTTGAAACAGGTGGCAATCGAGACCGGCGGTAAAGAACCCGGTGCGCAGGAGATGACAAGGATCGTGGAGAGAGCCAGGGGCAGCGGTGCGAACATCATCTTCACACAGCCTCAATTCAGTTCCAACGCGGCTCAAACCATCGCTGCTGAGATCGGAGGTACGATAATGCCTATCGATCCGCTGAGACACGACTATCTCATCAACCTGAGAGAGATAGCGATTCAGATATCCACTGGTCTGGTCAATACACCGATTACAGGTATCGTATTATAGACAATTAAGATGAGCGACATTCCAGTTATTGAAATAAGAGACCTGTTCTTTTCCTACGGTGAGATCGTTATCCTCGAAAATGTGAACATCACCGTTTCTCAGGGTGAATTCATCATGATGGTTGGTCCCAACGGCGGTGGAAAGACGACTCTATTGAAGCTGATGCTCGGTATGTACCGTCCGAACAGAGGAGAAATTAGGATTCTCGGCGGATTGCCATTAGAAAAGAGTAATCGGATAGGTTATGTCACACAATACTTTCAATTCGATCCCAGATTTCCGATGTCCGTTCTTGATGTGGTTCTGATGGGAACACTTGGTGGTGGATTTATCGGTTTTCACAGTCGGAGTAACAGAGATGCCGCCATGCGAGCGCTTGAAGAAGTGGAGATGGCAAGCTTTGCGCGGAGTCCTCTGGCGAACGTCTCCGGCGGAGAGCGTCAGAGGGTGCTTATTGCCAGAGCTCTTGCATCCGATCCGGAGATTCTACTATTGGACGAGCCCACTTCAAATATTGATACCGTTAAAGAAAGAGATCTGAATTCACTGCTTGAAAAGCTGAATCAACACATGACAATCATTACGGTTACGCACGACCTGGGATTTGTCCATTCCCTGGCGCAGAAGGTTATCTGCGTCAACCGGCAGGTGGCGATACATCCCACCGGAGAGATTACAGGTGAACATATCTGTGAGCTTTACGGCAGCGATATCAGGTGGGTGAAGCACGCTGAGCATCACAACGATCATGTAAGTTAGGGGAGCGGAGTGTTTGAATTCCTGGAAGCCGCAGGACAGAATGCCTTTATCCGCAACGCCTTATTGACCGGTATCCTGGCGAGCGTATCATGCGGTATAATAGGAACTTATGTTGTAACCAAACGAATCGCTTCAATTACCGGCGCTATCGCTCATTTCATACTTGGGGGCATGGGTCTTGCGCGCTATCTTCAGATAGTTCACGGATGGGAGGCTCTCCATCCGCTCTACGGTGCAATCGTCTCAGCGATGCTTGCAGCGGTCATAATCGGCATGGTGACGCTTCGGGGCGATGAGCGCGAGGATACGATAATCGGAGCGTTGTGGGCGGTCGGCATGGGGGTCGGACTTTTCTTCATCTCTAAAACACCCGGCTACAACGCCGAACTGATGGGTTACCTCTTCGGTAACATCCTGATGGTGTCGGGCAGGGATCTATGGTTCATTGCCGGACTTGACATTCTCGTTGCAGGTGTAACAGTTCTCTTCTTCAACCAGATGCGGGCGATCTGTTTCGACGAGGAGTTCAGCAGGCTGCGCGGCATCAGGGTTGAACTGTATTACATTCTGCTGCTGATGATTACTTCGCTGACCGTCGTGCTCCTGGTGACGGTTGTCGGGATCGTCATGGTCATTGCGCTGCTGACCCTGCCGGCGGTTATTGCCGGTTATTTTACACGCTCGATGTCGGGAATGATGATTTTATCTGTTGTTTTTTCGGTGATATTTACTACCGGTGGATTAGCGTTAAGTTATAAACCCAACCTGCCTGCTGGAGCGACGATTATTATCTTAGCCGGAATTGCCTATTTCGCCGTGATGATCGGCAGTGGGGTAATTAAATCACTGCGCAGGAGACATATTAATGGGGTCAGTTAATAGTTGGAGACTCTTAACTGATTACTGATATAGTGTGAAAGTTCTCATTCTGTCATTCTGAACGAAGTGAAGAATCTCCAACAGCGGTGGAATGGAAACGAGATTCTTCACTTCGTTCAGAATGACAACGTATTGGATTCAGTATTTTGTTAATACTCTCCAAAATTCAACATTCAAAACTCAACATTTACATGGCTTTTGCACATATACTCGTTACCGGAATTGTCCAGGGTGTCTCTTTTCGCTGGTTCGTCCAGGAGGAGGCTGAAAAGTCAGGGCTTTCCGGTACGGTTGAGAATCTACCTGGTCGTAGCGTCGAGATCTGGGTCGAAGGAGATCGTGAAACTATCGAGAGACTCGTCAAGATCCTGAAAGTAGGCAACGGACACAGTCGTATTGATTCATGCGAAATCGTTTGGAGCGAGGAAAAGGACAAATTCAGCGGTTTTCAAATACTGTTCAGGAGATTATAGAAGTATGAGTAGTGGTGCAATGGGTGGCTTTATTACCTGCAAATAAGGTTTCAAGATACTTTGCATGTATTTAAACACGACTAGCAAGTGTATAGAGTCACACTTACCGCGGGTTAGAATCCCACCCTCTCTGCTATAACCCACAAGCCTTTGATATTAAGGTTTGTGGGTTTTGTATTACGATGGATAAGACAGGATTGGTGGAAACATGGGATACGACTTGACAAGCTACATGGTGGAGTTTTATTAGTAATGAGACATTAGTGTGGTGCAAGGGTGTCCTCACCCTGCACCAGGGGAGCAACTCAATCCGTCGGCTGACGGAACACCCTGTGGTAAGAATGGCTCGGCGCGATAGTTTTTCACTGGATTAGGGTTAAAAACTTTATTATATTTAACATACTTCATTCCATAGACATCAGCATAACCTGTTCCTGATGGTTTATAAACAGTTACACAAAGCATCTTCAACGCTTTACAAACAGTGAGGCATATCATGTACAAGCCGATTTCCTTATTCTCAGCGATTCTTCTCATCTTGGTCGTTACAAGCGTCAGGGCAGATATCACCGAAGTCGGGTGGATCGACACTCCCGGAGACGCACAACACGTTTGCGTCGCGGACGATTACGCCTATATCGCCGATATGACCGGTGGACTTCGGATAATCGACGTTTCCGATCCCGAAAATCCTGATGAAGTAGGTGTATATAATCCGGGTGGAAATACACGTTTTATGGGTGTTTTCGTCAGTGGAAATACCGCCTATCTCTGTTGTGTGAACACTGGTTTTCATGTGGTAGACGTATCCGATCCGGAGCGTCCAAGATTGCTCGGTTCAGCCAATTGTCCGTCATTTGCACGCGAAGTTAAGGTTGTCGGAAATTACGCTTACGTACCGACTGATTCGCACGGTCTTCTCATATATGATGTTTCAGACCCGGAACACCCGCAAGAGGTGGGGAGATGTGCCACTCAGAACGGCGCATGGGGAATCCATGTTGAAGGGAATTATGCTTACATAGCCAACTGCGATAACGGTCTCTATATTGTCGATATCTCCGATCCGGAGAATCCGGATGTTGTCGGATCGTGCGCAACGCGTGACCGCACCATGGGCATCTTCGTCAGAGGTGATTATGCATTTATGGCAGACAGAAACGGCTTCTGTGTGATCGATGTTGCCGACCCCGAGAACCCGGACGAGGTTGGACATTGCCAACTTCCAAGTTTTGCAGCCGACGTTTACGTGGTCGGTGAGATGGCTTTTGTGGCTGTCCATTCAGATGGGCAAAGAATGGTTGTGATCGACGTTTCTGATCCGGAGAATCCCGATGTAGTTACAGATTACCGCACCAGACATGAAGCATTCAGGTTGACCATTGATGGTACTCTCGCCTATGTTGCCATCAGGTATAACGGTCTGCAGATCCTCGATGTCTCCGATTATGCCATAAACGGTCCGATCATTGAGGTCTCCGATGAAGAAATCGACTTTGACGAAGTAGGTCTTAATACAACTGCAGACATGCATCTCATGATCGGTAATGTCGGTGTCGAAGACCTGGTAATATCCGATATTACTGTTGAAGGGGAGTATTTCGGAACTGATTTTGAAGATGAGCTGATAATAGAACCCGATGAAGAGTATGAATTAACCGTTACATTCTCACCTGAAGAGCGAGGGGCATTTGAGGGAAACATGACTATCATCTCCAATGATCTCTACGAGGAGGAGCCGGAAATCGCACTGTTTGGTGAAGGCGTCGGTCCAAGAATATCCATAATACCTCACGAGATGAATTTCGGCGATGTCGGTATCGATCTCAGCGCGGAACTCGACCTGGTTATCCGCAACAGGGGGTTGAACGATCTTGTTATATCAAGCGTCACCAATGAAACGGAGTTCTTCATCTTCCAGTTCGATGAAGAAGTCATCCTTGAACCGAACGGCAGGCTTGCAATACCGGTTACTTTCTCACCGGTTCTGGGAATCGACTACGAAGATACTATCACCATCAGTTGCAACGACCCGGATAACGAAACGGTCGAGGTTCCCCTCTCCGGCAGAGGCGTCGGTGCGCTCATCTCCGCCGAGCCCGATATAATCGACTTCGGCGATATCGGTCTGGCAAGGAGCAGCGATCAAAGGCTGACCATCCGCAACGAGGGTCAGCTCGACCTGCACGTCCTCGACATCGTCGTCGAAGACCCATATTTCAACGTCCAATTCGACGGTGAATTCGTCATCGAGCCCGACCGCAGCCACAATATAACTGTCACCTTCGCACCGGAGAGATCGGGCGAGTTTGAGGGCTCACTCATCATCGGAAGCGACGACCGACAAAACGAGGAATTCATCGTCCCGTTGGCTGGCACGGGAGTCGGTCCACGCATCGCCGTCG
>JABMRV010000099.1 GCA_013202285.1 bacterium
ACATCATCGGCATAGACCACTCCTTGGATGCGATAATCAGGATCCTGATCCTGGTTAGCAACCGAATCGGTTACATTCCATGAGAGCATCATCTCCCATGCTTCGTCCGCCCCATCGCGGGTTTGTTCATTCTCGTCGAAGATGTAGATATATCTGCTGTCGAAGAACAGACTGCCATTGCCGTCGTTGGATATATTGAAATTTGACTCAACCGTTGTGTCTGGCGGCAGTTGGTATTCTAAGCCATCAGAGTCGATGTTGAACTCCGGATGCAGTAGTGCGAAATTTACAACCGTAACCTCATCCTCCCGAATTACACATCCCTCGCCGTCTTCACCAAACCAAGTCGAGTCGTTGTATCCCTGTGCGCTGACTTTAACTATGTAACCGTCCCCGATGAGGATGTTGTCGATCGTATATTCACCGTTCTCATTGCTAATGTTCCAGAAACCGCGTGAGGTGGTTATCTGTGCGCCAGCAACTGGAAATCCGTCAAAGGCGTCCGTTATCCTGCCGGAGAGAATACCTGTTACAAAGTGTGTGGTGTTGGAAAACTTGAGAGCCAGTTCGTCCTCGAGGGGACGTTTAGCGCCGGGGTGGAACCTGTTCCAGTATGTGTATTCCAGCCCGTCACTGTCATCGAGATTGCCGATGCCGATGGTTGCATAAGGAGTATCGTTATGCGCCGGAGTTGCACCGTTGGTGACGTCCTTGTACTGGAAGACGATTATGCCGTCTCCACTGTAGGTCGGATGTAATCTTACATCATACAGGATGATCTGGAAGGTTTCCTCCTCGCCCTGGTCGACACGTCGATGCAAACGATGCACCTTACTCCATTCGATAATGAATTGTCCCTCTTCTTCATCGTAGTAAGTTAGAATTTTACTGTCATTTGCCAACATCAGGTTATCCCAGAAGACACATAGTTGTGCGTTTGGACCGAGAGCCTGAGCGATACGGCGGTTGCGGAAGTCAGTTAGTTCGCGCTGGTTGCCGAAAGCCGCCCAGCCGTTGGTGCAGATGGTCAGCTCTTGAAAACCCTCGCCGTAGTAACGGAACTCGAACGGTAGTTCTACAACCACACTCTCGTCTTGGTTGTCACCGCCGTCTTCCAGACCGGTGTCTTCACCCTCGAAATCGTGATCTTCGATATCGGGGTCGATCTCAATCCAGTCATAAATCGGGGTCATCTCCCAGCCCTCATCGCCGGAATCGAAACAGACATAACCGTAATCGTCCGGACCGAATGGAGCTGTTTCGTGGGCTTCACCGATAGGGATTCTAAACGAAATGCTGTCTATGAATCCTTCCTCTGATTCAATTACAAGCCAGATTTCGACATCCATTCCGGGAATTGAAAACGGATGAGCGGTAATGGCGAATATTCCATCAGCAGCCATTTCGCTGTTATTCGGTTCAATACCTTCATATCGTGCTGCATCGTTGTCAATCATGATAATATCCGTCTCGCAGAACATGGTTGCCGTGAAGCCTGCGATAGCCTTTCTGCCAGCGTTCCCGATCTCGATATAGATCTCGGAATCATCACCCGGATTGAAATCCTGTTCAGCTATTTCAACCTCGCCTACAATCAATCTGGGAGCTTCTATTTCCAATGCCGCGAATGAATGCCAGGTTGTTTCATCGGATGCTGCATCGAGACCAATCAGGATGACCGTGCCGTCAGGAACACTTGTGTTCAATTCAACCGTAAACGAAATTGATACTGCTTCATCCACATCGGGGGCTTCGTCGAGTTCAACGGGCTCGCCTGTAACTTCAGCCCACGGTGAAAGCGACTCGGTGGTCAATGTTATCTCCCCTTCAGGAACGTTGGTGCCAAAATTGGCAAGTTCGATATTCAGTTCAATCGTCTCGCCCGGATTGGGAACCCCATCACCATCGCCTCCCTCTTCATCATCGACTGTCCAGCTTTCCGCACCGAGGAAATATTCCTGTTCGATGATTTCAATCTCCGAAAGGTACGGTGCATGATTGTGCTTGGTTACAGTAACCATCACCTCGCCTTCGCTAAGTTCATCGGCGGGAATGATAAACTCCGCAACGCCTTCCTCATCTGTGTATGCCGTTAAGTGCAGCTCGTCGGGTTTATACAGGCAAACGAGAGCCTCTGAAACGGGAACATTGTCATCTTCATAGTTCACCCGGACGGAAAATCGGTTTTCACCAAGAGCGATTGTCTCTTCGTGCATAACGCTGACCTCTTCAGGCAGACCGGTCCATATATGGGTGCCCGGATCACCCATCAGGTTGTTCCAAATCAGATAGTTCATGTAGCGACCGTCGTGACGGTCGTATGCTTTCCAGAGTTCATATTTACCCATGTTGAGACCCCAGCCAAAGGCATAGAGACCATCCTTGTATATGCCCTTCCAGATACCGCCAGCCATCAGGTTGTTATACTGGACAATTGTTCCGGGTGTTGCGGAGCCGATAGCGCCGACACCGCCGCCGCGGGCGCGAAAAAACTCCTCGCTGTATCCCGTTTGTCCAACGAAGTCGCCCGTATTGCAGGAAATAGCCACGACAGGCGGCCAGGGACCATCAGTGTTGGGGAGACTCGAGATGACGCCAAGGCTGAGTCCGTTCATCTGGTAAAATGCACGGTAATGGAACATCGATATTCCCCACTCGAAGCATTCGGTCACAAACGGTTGGTTACCTGTGATTTCACCTTGCTCAGTATGATACCAGTACCTGACCTCCTCGAAGCCGAGATTGAGAAGTTCCTTGCGGACGTATTTGGCGAGCAGTACTGTACTCAGTCCGTTGCCGACATGCCCGGCGACAACCGCTCCGTGCAGGAACCAGTCAGGCTCGTCCAACCAGGGATCGGCTTCGTATGTAACGAGTTTGTTCACTACACGTTCTAACTCGCTTATGCTGCTGACCGAAATCCTTCCGAGCGCAACGTCCGGCAGGTTATCGTTGCCGTCTAACTGTGTGTATCCAAAATCGGAAGAGGGGTTGCCTGAATACGCTGAGAGGGCTATATATCCGTCCGCATCACCGACAAGCGCAACAAATTCGACAGCAGGATCCCAGTCTTCGTATGCCTCATCTATTATATTGCTGATCACGTTTACACTTGCACGGTTGTCGACATATTCGACGACGACCTTATGCCCCTGACGATTGCGCCATTCAAGCAGCGGCTCCATCGCGTCCTCAATGCCGTCGACCTCAGGCACGATATAGAGGTACGATCCGCTCAGCAGGTCGTCGCGTCCAGGTTCGGGCGGATTCACAACGAGCTGCTCCAGGATGCGTCTGGTATAGCGCGATGGTCTGGGTCGGTCGGGATTCAGCACCGGGTTCTCTCCCTCACCCTCATAGACCAGTTCAAAATCGACACGGTCGTTGAATCTTGCCTCGTCGGTGGCAGGATTATACTGGATCGGAAAGACGGTAACCTGTACGATCCTGTGGCCTCGCAGGATAGCCGGTTGGCTGATTATTACCGGTTGGGGGGGCCAAAATCCGTCGTGTGACAGATACTCATTGGTGGGAATGCCGGACAGATCGACGTCTGCCGTTCCGTTCTGTGGAGGCACAATGAAGGGCGAGAAGGACTTCTCGATCCGTGAGTTGATCTCGTTCACCACCAGTCTGATGCCGACGGTGGGTGGAACGAGCACTGCTCTGGTTATCATCGGCAGCTCGGGCCAACCCTCGCGGACTGTCTTCGGTTCAAGCCCGATGGTAGTCCTGTTGAAGGTTTCGTCTCCGGATCGGATCTTTTGCATCGTCCAATCCTTTACCTCAACATTCAGGCTGGTGGCGGTCGCATTATCACGCAGTGTCGTAACTGCAACAGCCTCAGCAGAACAATTGTTGGAAACGGAACAGAGTGCCGCCAACACAAAAGTGGGCAGTAAACTTATCGATATACATAACAACAGGATAAACAACCGCTTACACACAACAAGCCTCCAAAGGTTATCATTGTCAGGTGGAAATTTAATAAGAACGCATATTCTCAATAATGGTTCAGGATGAGGGGAAGGAACTCCAGTAGTATCCAATTCATTATCACGGTGAGCCCCTTACCAGCCTATCCCGAACCGTCGGGATCGCTGTAGGAACTATTCATGCAAACGCGCCATGCACAGATCAGTACATGCAAGTTTCTATATATAATATAAATAAAATCATCGGGGATTACAAATTAAGAAAGCGGTCGCTTGAGAAGTTTCAGCAACAACTTGAGTGTTATCATCATCTGGTGCCGGGTGAGCTTGCTATGTGCCGTTTTCGAAGGTGGGTGAGGTGCTGATTTTAGAAGTTAGTAGAATGGTCCCTTGGAACCGGGAATATAATCATCCCTGTTTTCATCCGGATCAATGACATTTCAACTTTCCTCTTGCAGTGAACGCAATGCAGGATTACCTTGAACCTGATTTTGACAATAAAAGGAGAACATGTCATATACAGGTGAAATCGCAGCATTGGGAGCAGCTTTCTGCTGGACGTGGACAATGCTGTTCTTTTCTATGGCAGGCAGGCGAATAGGCTCTCTGAGCGTTAATGTAATCAGGTTGACAATGGCACTGCCATTATTGCAGATAACGACGATTATCTTTTTTGGTACTGATTTCAATGAGATATATGCCGGTGGAAACGTCTGGTATTTATTGCTGTCGGGTTTAATCGGATTAACCCTCGGCGACGCTGCCCTTTTTCAGGCGCTGGTATGGATTGGCGCAAGGAAAACATCGTTGCTGTTCGCCAGTGTTCCCATCGCCACAAGTTTGATCGCATTTGCAACGATCGATGAAAGACTGTCTTTGATAGCCTGGGTAAGTATTTTTGTTACAATCTCCGGTATATGCTGGGTTGTAATGGAGAAATCGAGAGACAAAGAGACCACTGTGGGTAAATCATTGCTGCCCGGTGTTATAGCGGCATTAATCGGTGTAATATGTCAAGCTGCGGGACTGGTATTGTCCAAAGCGGGGATGGGCGATGCGGTCGATCCTCTCCCTGCGACACTTCTTCGTATTGCAGCCGGAGCGCTGGGGATTTACATATATATCATAATAAGCGGAAAAACGGGGGTGATATTAAGAGGTCTTCGAGACAGAAAAGCCTTGACTTTTACGATGGGAGGCGCTTTTTTCGGACCTTTTGCAGGTGTCTGGCTTTCTGTTTTAGCTGTAAAATATACCGAGACCGGGATAGCGGCAACTCTTATGGCGACGGTTCCAATAATGATGCTTCCTGTTGTTTATTTTGTCTTTAGGGAACGGATTTCAGGCAGAACAATAATCGGCACGATAATCGCAGTAGCGGGTATCGCATTGCTGTTTAACAGGTAGTATCAAATTTGCTTTCTATTCAAGATATTTCTGCCATAATGGCAGAAAACCACAAGGAGTGTTTTTCAGGCTGGAGGACAGAATCTGTTCCCGGCGGGCATCACCCCTCAGCCCCCTGCCGGAGGGGGATACAAGGGTGGAGTCTCGATTCTGAAAAAAACAGCAAAAACAGGGCTCAAACCCTGTGCAGGACGGGCGTACAGCGATAATAGTTCATAGTTGTGGTAGTTTAACTTTGTCGGAAGGCTATTGCTGATGGATGGAATCTTTCAAGTAATGAAACATGGGTAGAAAGTAGCCCATGTCACCCGCTGTTAAAGATTATACAGTTTTAAGTTATTGATTCTCAGTAGAGGATAGTGAAGGATCAGAACGATAGGTAGTTAATATCTCTTTCTGATCTAAAGAACCATTAATAAAATCGGAATCCTTTTCAATTCTCTTAGATTCTTTATCCTCTCTATTCTTAATTCTACTTTCGCGCAAACCATATAAAGCCAATTGAAGATTATTGAATACTTTCTCATTATCTTTGGGAATCCCCATTCTCTCGAGTGCAACTATTAATTTTCGACCTTTCTCAAAATCCTTGGCATCAAGCATAGTCTGAGCTAATGTGGCACCAGCTGTCCATCTATTAATCTTCTTACATTTCTTGCTTTTCATGATTCGTTTTAGCACTTCGTGTATTTCTTTGGATTCAACCTTAACACCAGATGCTTCACCTTCATTAATGAACATTTTTTCAAGGTTTGTCATATCGACATCCCTGAGTTTGTTCTCGGATACTGATTTTGACAGATGCAGTTGAACAAGTGTAGTACCTGAAACTACCCCTGTATTCTCAGGAGCTAATTTATTGGCTTCTTCTATCATACGGGTGGCTTCTTCAGATCGATCAGGAAATTGCTTAACTAGCATAAGTGCAAATCTTGCAAGTTCAGTAGCTCGCCTTTCTTCATCAATGTCTTTCCTATCTAATAGAAGTTTATAGCATTTCTCAGCAAGTTTAAAGTCTTTGACTTCTTTTGCTGCTTGAGCGGCACGTGTTAGAAAAGGTATGTTACCTTCATTTCGAGACAGAACTTCTTTTATATCATTTATTGCATCCCGATATCTGCCCAAGTCAACTAACGCTTCAGCGCGTATCGTATATCCCATAAGGTCACCATTAAATCTCTCAATAAGTTCTGTAGCATATTCAACAGCTTTCTCATTCTCGTTATTCTGCCAGAAATTCTCCGCTAAAAGAAGCCATGCATCTTTCCTGTCGGGATCTAATTTCAGTGAGTTATGAAGACTTGCGATTGCTTGTTGTTTATTCCCCGCCTCGAATAGTACAGTCCCAATCAATAAGTATATTAATGCGCTCTGACCCCATGTGTTCTGCAATGTAACTAAAAGGTCAAGAGCTTGTTGATGACTATCCCTTCGAAGAAGTAGATTAATATATTTATGCAAAGTAAAGCCAATATGGAAATTCCTTGCTATCGCTTGTTTTAAGATTTCCTCAAGATCTTCATGACGCTCGTTATTATTTAGGAATGTGATATAATCTCTAAAAATCCAAAATTTCTCAGGAAGTATCTTTATAGTTGCTTTAAAAACCGCTTCAGCCTCTTCTTTAGCGCCTAACAGATCATAACTTTTAGCTAAAGTTCTTCTAAGGACCTCGTATTCACCTTCCTCGTCAGACGAAATATTGTTAGCGGTTTTAACATGTTTATAGTATGTCTTCAAAGTGTTATCACTTAGATCTCTGGCTTGTTCAAGTAAATCTGACCTTCTTGCCGACTCATTTGAATCTATTCGCTGAGCTAAAATAAACCTATTATTAACTGCATATGATAATATCAATCGGTTAACATCCGATACTGCCTCTTTCTTTATCAAATTGATGAGTTTATTATAAATCTTCTCAGCTTCTTCAATTTGATCATCCTCGGTGAGATAGTATGCATACTTTCTGAGAACATATTTGTTTTGGGGTGTTTGCTTTGAAGCTTTTGCCATTTCAAGCAATGCCTCCTTATGCATCTCTTTCTTCCAGAGCAGTTCACCGTAGCTAATCCTTGCAATTGTATTCTTGGGTTTTTCCTTTAAAAGCGCTTTTGCTGCAGATGTTTGAATATCCAACTCGGACGGTTTGATCTTATCCGGTTTAAGTTGCTGACTCTCACTGATAATCTGAGAGATTGACGTAATTTCCTCAGCAATCCCTCTGTATGCATCTCTTAAATCAGCTGGAGCCCATGGCTCAAAAACAACCGATCCAGCGCGGAATGCTGCACCTGTCCAAGGTGGTATCTTCAGTATTGTTTTCGCACAGCGTTTTAATGCTTTTTCAGCTTCTCGCATTGCCTCATAATTCCATTCTGTTTCACCAGGTGAAGCTCGAAGTATTGCAGGAATAATCCTCTTGGCAAATTCCTCTTTTTCTGGGCGCGCATTTATTATCAGATCCATTATAGGATTTAATGCAGCAAGGTTGTTTTCATTTAAAGCCGTAACAAGGACAACTATATCAGCCAATAGGAGGGTAGATGCTGCGCCAGTTTCACTGAAGCCAGTTCTTGAATCAATTAATAAATAATGCGCTTTATATTCATCAGCAAAATACTGCCTGATTTGATCAAGGTAATAAGGTCCCTCTTTGCTTGAAGGTTTAAAAATCCCCTCTTCTCTAATAACAGATAGTCTATCCAGATAGTCACTGATCCGGCTGGGACCGGCTCTCAAATAAAATACGTCACCAAATTTTTGCTTATCTAATATCCGACCATACTGCTCGATATCATCTAATTTACATTTTTTCTGGATGAGATCCGACAGGAATCCAACAATACCTCTTGAAGTGTCTGTCTTAATCTTGAATGGTGGAACTGTATCTAATCCGGGTGCATCAATATCGAGATCAAGCACAACAACCTTGTAACCTTCTCTGGCAAGAATAGAACAGACGTTAGCAAGGCACATTGATCGACCGACTCCGCCTTTGTAGCTGTACCAGGCTACTGTAATCATTGGTGCAGGTGGCTTGCCGGATCTTTCCTGAATTGGTGTAGGCGTGGGATAACTTAATTCAGGAATTTGTTGTTTTTTTATCTTTTTAGAAGACATTGATGTTTCCGCTTATACCGCTATGCTATATCTCCAAAACCCAAAATTCTGTAATCTTGGATTTTGGGATATTCTGCCATGTTTAAGCTCAGTACTAAATGCTTTTATCCTTTTAGAAGACAGTGCAGATGTCATGACAGAATCTGCGAATTCTCTATCTCCTTCACTTCCATTAATACACCAATCTCTGATGTTCTCAGCTGTTTTCATATCATCTTTTTCCCAACAGATTTCCCTTAGTAGTCTGATGCCATAATGCATAGCTTTATTGTCGCGAGCTAGCATGCAGTATTTGATGACACTTTCGCCCAGACGTTCACCGAGTTCTGAATCTCGCCGTAAAACATATGATAGTATTGTGCTTTTAATATCCGCTGAAGTCACGAATTCTATTCCCGTTACAAAAATATCGATTGCATTCTCCGGATTACATGCGTTGATCAAACTATACGCAAGACGACCAATCTCACCGTAAAAGCACTGTTCTCTCTCAATTCTTGAAAATGCCCTTACGGGTTTTCCGCCACGTCCACCTGTTAGGAAATCAGTAATAAGTTCACCACAGGTCTCATCCGCAAGGTTAATGGCAAGAACCAGTAAACCACCAAGTTGACTAATCTCAAGTTCAGCTATATCACCTCTTATTGCTTTTCTCAGGTGGCGTCTAAGTTGCTCATGAAGGTCTCCGCGTAAAATATCACTAATCTGGCAGTTCTCATCAAGAATCCAATCGGTGATTAGATCATAAGGTTCTTCACCTCTATTTAAGTCAAAGAGAGGTGGAACAGGCAAACCTGCAATCCTATGAAGCAGGTAAGTTTGACGTTCGCTAACGTTTTCCGGATTGAAAAATTCGCTATAATTCATTAACAAAATGCTCCGCGTTGTTTAAGCGTCTGTAAATTAATTATATGGATAATAATCTATCACAAAGTTCTACTTTACGAAACTCCTCACGAAACTCCTCGGATGGAAACCACCGAGGATACTCATCTTTTTCGGTAATATCCCGATCTCCACAAACTACAGCTTCTCGATAACCAGGTCCGCTGTTCTCAATATCCATAGTTTTACCCCAATCGCAGCCCGGTGGTGCAGGTTTGAAAAATGGATTAGTTCCCTCAAGCACAGTAGGAATCCTCGCTTCACCTGATAATGAACTCTGCCAAATTATCACAGTTGTAAGGATTCCTTTCCTCCAGTGAGCCAAACCAAGTTTTTTGTGAATTTCGTTTATATCGAGAGCATCTTCCTCAATTCTATCAGAAAAATCACTTAGGGGACAAATCCAAGTGATTCGACTGTTAATAGTTCTACGATTAAAATGTCTTTTTATTGCTTCGTAAATATAAGCATCTGGTAGACCAATTGCATCATTTTCTGAAATGTATCCATCATCTCCCGCTGGTTGAATAAATGTAACTGTTTCCTCATTGGAGTTTCCATTCTCAACCTTGTTTGCGGAACAATAATTAACAGAGTTACTGAATCTCGATAGTATTTTAAACAGTTCATCTGGTCGAGATCCACTCCGATTTAAATAGTCGTTTACATCACTTCTTCTAATAGCTTCTGCAAAAGCTCGTGCAATTTCAGGAAGAGCGCGTGTTTCAAGTTTCCAATGTTTGAACCATAACTTTGAACATGGATTTTGTGAACTCTTAACTTCGTTCCACCACTTCTCAGCGTCAGCTTTTAACGATCTGTTTGTTTTAAATAGTTCCAGAAACTCGTATTTTGTCATTGTTCAATTTATAAGTAATTATATTGCAATAAGTTACTCTTAATAAAGATAAATAAGTCCTTGTAATATAATAAATATTCTAAAGATTGCAACTCTTTGTCTAAATGGTTGTGTAATAATTCTACTTTCAGCGAAAGCATTAGTTTATGGTTGATACTGCTGTGATTTTATTCATGCCTTATTAAGTTCTTATGAAAACAGCATCATAAAAAATAATAATCCCCGGAGACGACCTACTCTCCCGCCAGATTACCCTGGCAGTACCATTGGCGCAGGACGGCTGTGCTAACAGACTGACGCTTTGCTTATCAAGGTAGGGAGAGTTGAAGTTCGATGCAAGAGTTTTCCTCTTTTTCCTCATATCGTAATCATTTTAATATCAAGCAAGTGAGAAGGGGATTCATTGTTCTATTGTTCCATTGTCTCATTGTCTCATTGTCTCATTGTTTGATTCCGGAATGATGATGATCCGATTCCTATTTTGCTCAACTTTCGTGGGTTCAACCCACACCAACGTTCGTAACAACCCTTTCACTTAACCAACCAGAAATCCCTCGGATAGAGCCGGTAAACCGGCTGAGGATATTCGACTTCAGCGATATATTTCTCCAGTGATTTGAACTGGGTTTCCGGACCTATGATAAAGTAATTGCTTTCGGCGACGTCCGCCATGTTGACGCCGTAGCCGATCAAGGCTTTGCCATATACGCTCTCCATCCTGGACCTTATCTCGTCCCAGAGCCCATCCTCGTAGCGAACCTTTAGTACCTTGCGCCGGTAATTGGCGACCACTTCAGGTGTGATCCCGTCAGCCAGGTTGCTCGCCATCTCTTCACCGCGGGTTTCGTACCTGTCCGGCGCGCGGTTATAGCTGAAGCATTGACTGACGACGTATTCTGTCAGTAACGGACTATCCACGCCTTTCTTAACTTCGCCTACTACGAAACGCATCGTCTCGGCGATATCCGGGCATCTCTCGGCGTAATACCTGACCTGACCGGTAAAATCACGGAACCTGTATCCGTTGCTGTACGCCAGACCGGAAGCCCAGGTTTTCATAAACAATCCATGCGCCGCAGTGCCGCTCATTATATGCCCTGCGAGTCCGTTCAAAATCGCTTCTCTACTGCTGTCGTAGGGAGTCGTCTGCCTGGCGGACAGGTGCAGCACGCCATTGCGGGTGTTTTCGTTTATCAGTCCGACGCAGGTTGGATTCAAGTCGCCCTTCACTCTGCTCTTTAGTCTGTCGGTAATGCGGGGCTCACGCGAATATATAGCTTTTTCCATATTCAACGGATCGACCAATTTATTGCCAAACGATCTAATCCGGTCTTGTGTTTTCGAGAAAGTTTCGCTGCTGGAAATCATAAACATACGCGCATTTTCAGATTGGCGGAGCCGGGCAAGAACGTTTTCTATTCCAGTCAATGCTTCTTCCGGATCGACCATAATATCCAACTCGATCTCTTCGCAGAGATATTTCCAGTCCTCTTGTAAATTGGCGTCGGGAATATCCGCCAACGTGGTTTTTAACTCGGTTGCGATGCGCTTCATCAGGTCGGTTAGTTCACCCTGATCGTTATCGTCTGATTTCGAGTCGAGTAGCTGTACAAGACCATTCCGATCCTGATCTCCACCCGCCTTGCAGAGGCTGTTCAGGGATTTCTTCAATTGTTTACGGTTCTTCTTTTCGCCCGGATCGGTTAATCTCCACCGAAGTCGCTGTAACTGGTGGGTCTGGGTCATGAAACAATCTGTCGTTAAGAATAGCGGATTTCTCTGCATTCGGAAGGCGTTAGGCGGTCCATCCACCCAGCTCTCCTCCCCCCGTTTCATAACGTTGCGCATTCGGACAAGATACTGATCGATTTTGTCGAGCATGCGCGGTAGATTATCTTTTATCAGCAGAGGTGAATGAAGGGAAGCCTCCATCCAGTCGATGGCATTGAGGAATTCGTCCGGATCACCTCCCGAACCTTTTAATACCAGCTCAATACGTCCTGTCTCCATGTTCGAATCGAAATATGCATTAAAGGAGCGAACTTCCTTGCGGCAACGTTTCTGCATCTCGTCGGATTTGACAATTTCTCCGTCTTTAGTTACTCCGATGTCAATTAGAACGGATGGTAAAAACGGGATATACAACAGGTCTGATTCTGGGATTACATTCAGCCTGAGAGCCACACCAAACGTCGCCGAAGTCATGTGATCGAATTTTGACCAGACGAGTGGTATCTCGTTAGAGATTTTGAGCACCTCGTAATCCAACTGGTCATCCAGCGTCAAGGGAGGATTTTCCACGAATTTCGGCAGTACTTGTTGTGATGCAAGCGCTTCCAACTCGGCTGTCTTCTTATCGAACTCCGCCTTGTAGGCAGCGATGGCTTCCTGATCCGAATCAACTGAATATTTCTGTTTGAATTCCGCGATATAACCCTTGAGACGCTCCTCTTTCTCGTCACTCGTCTGCTTGATCAATTCCGGATTGGGTTTAACGCCGACTACATAAGGTTCCGACGTCAGAATCTTCCACTTTTCGATTTCTTCCTTCCAAATATTCTTTTCACTTGTCAATAACTTCTCGACCGCTTCAACCAATTGTTTCCGGGCGATCGACTTGCGGAATCCCTCTTGTTTTTCAACATCCCTGAGCGTACGCAACCACCTGCCCGCTCCGCCGCGCCTGAAACCGAACATGGGCGGTGAATCAAGAATACTACTGTATCTTTTCTTCCTCCCTTCAAGGCGGCTGAGCGCATCCTCATTAAATTTCTTCAACTCCTCAGATCCATCCTCCCACTCGCTGACTTTGCGAATCTCATTCAGGATAATATCCTTTACATCCTCAATCATGTCGGGATTTACGTTGGAATTGTCCGCCATCCCAATATCGAAATAGATCGGATTGCCAATCTGGTCACTCACTGAGCCGGAGATGAATGTTACATCGAAATCGACCGTTTTTGTCTCGGAATTCTGGAACACATCATAAAGGATGGAAGTTGAACCTTGTGTGAAGGAACCAAGAAAGAGTTCAAACAGCA
>JABMRV010000100.1 GCA_013202285.1 bacterium
GAATCACGAATCAAAAATCGTCTTTCGTCAATGTTATAACTGTTCAACTATGAACTAATATTGCTGCCAAGCCTGTCCTGCACTGTGTTTGAGCCCTGTTTCAGTTGTTTTCCACAGAATCGAAGCTCCCCCCTACTGGCGTAGGGGGGGATGTTTGAAACCCGACTTGCAAGCAAGTCGGGCCACACGCCTGACCCACTGTGACAACTATCTCAGTTTAATCAGCGGTAATTGGTGCGTCAATCCGTCACTATGCAGACGGACGATATATAATCCGCTGGGAATTATTCCGGTGTTCCAGACGACAGAATGTCTGCCCATGCCGTAAACTCCGTTAACCATCTCAACGACCTTCCTGCCGGATGCATCGAAAATATCGATACTAATAATACGCCGACAATCAGTTTCGAAAACAATGTTTGCAAAGGAATTGAAAGGATTCGGGTAGGCTGCCACCAGTCCGAATCCGGACGGTGACAATCCCGTGAAATCGGTTATTCCCTCTCTATGGTCATAGAAATTGGCGCCCATATCGGCTCGCGTGTCGTCCGGGTCGCGGCTGGATCGCGGATCGCCCGTGTCTATGCATGGGCTGTTAACCCTGAGGAAATAATCGCCTTCTTCAGTCTGGCGGAATAACGGATCGGCGTTGATATTGCCATTGAGCCATTCGAGGTCTCCGTTTCCGGCAATTACAAATCCGTTGGAACCGCCTTCAAAATTGGTGTATGAGACGGTGATAACAGGCGCTGGATCGGGGCTACCGCGTTGATATGCCTGATCCGGCGAGTTGTCGTAGAAGATCGAATTTGTTACGGTTAACTCCGCAATCCCCAAAATAAACAGACCGCCGCCGTTGCCGTTAGTGCTGTTCTGTGCTACAGTTGTGTTGATAATTTCCATTTCAGCAGCGCCGAGGTAGATACCTCCTCCGTACAGGCTGTCTGCGCTGTTTTCAGCCACCACAACCCTCACCAACCTCATATTCGATGCTCTCGAACAGACGATTCCACCACCCATCGACTCAGCGCTGTTCCCGATGATATCAACATCTGTCAAAGCCGGTAATGAATTGGTATTGCAATAGACACCGCCTCCTGAACTGGCGCTGTTGGAAGAAATTTGACTGTTAAAAATGGTGGGATTGGAATTGTCGCTGCAATGTATTCCGCCACCCTGTTCACTCGCTGTGTTGTCGATAATATGGACATTTGAGATGACCGGTGATGACTGCTCAACGCAATAGATTCCACCCCCGTCATCGGCTCTGTTCTCGTAAATATGCAAGTTGCGAAGGGTTGGGCTGGAGTTGCGGCAGAATATACCGCCGCCAAGATGGGTGCTGCCGTTTCTCAAACTGAAACCTATCAGACATGCGGCATGGCTCTCGCCGTTCTCGAAAGTCGCCGGTCTGCCGTTGTTGCCTCCTTCGATTACAGTCTGGTCTATATGACCGATCTCGCCGGTTGTGAGGAATAGGCTGCCGATAACGACATTCTTACCTGTGAAGTTGATTCGTTCATTATAAACTCCCGGCTGCACGAGCACGGTGTCACGCTCACTCGCAGCGCTGATTGCGGACTGTATCGAGTTGTACTGACCAGGCACATGGCGTATTGCGGCGGATACGAATGTGGGGATTAAGAAGAGTATCGCGAACAGATTGATGGTTCTCATGATTTTCCTCGCTCTTGAATATCAGTATTATCAATGAGATTGCTTCGCTACGCTCGCAATGACAATCCGATATTTCATATTCTCAGACAGATTGTCCACGCGTGTGTAGTGTCGTTGAGTATAATATATGAAAAAGACATCCTGAAAGCACTATTATGCTTCGAATGTAAAAAGGGCTGGTGAATGAAAGATCACCAGCCCTTTAACTTTTCGCATTTCAGTAAACTGCGGTATTAGTACATTCCACCCATTCCGCCCATTCCGCCGCCGCCTGGCGGCATCGGGGGCATCTTCTCTTCTTCAGGCATGTCGTGGATGGTTGCGTCGGTCATCAGCAGTATGCCGACGACGGAAGCAGCGTTCTCCAAGGCACAACGGGCGACCTTGGTGGGGTCGATAACGCCGGTTTTCATCAGGTCTTCATAGACCTCAGTGCGAGCGTTGAAGCCAAAACCGCCCTCGGATTCGCGTACCTTTTCAACAGCCACCGAGCTATCATGACCGGTATTGGAAACGATCTGCCGCAACGGTTCTTCCATTGCGCGACGGACAATCTTGACTCCCAGGTCCAGATCACCTTCGAGTGCGAGCTTGTCGAGTGCTTTTTGAGCACGCAGCATTGCCACACCGCCGCCCGGGATGATACCTTCTTCCACAGCGGCACGGGTTGCATGAAGCGCGTCCTCGACGCGAGCCTTCGTCTCTTTCATCTCTATCTCGGTTGCCGCACCGATATTCAGAACAGCTACGCCGCCGGACAGCTTGGCGAGCCTCTCCTGCAGTTTCTCGCGATCATAATCGGAAGTGGTAGCTTCGACTTGCTTGCGAATCTGCTCACAGCGTCCCTTGATGTTGGCTGTCTCACCGGCGCCTTCGACGAGCGTGGTGTTGTCCTTGTTGATTACAACGCGCTTGGCGCTTCCGAGATCGGTAACAACGGCATTCTCAAGTTTGAAACCGGTTTCTTCAGAGATTACGCGACCACCGGTCAGTACGGCAATATCCTCCAGCATTTCCTTGCGGCGGTCACCGAAACCGGGAGCCTTGACGGCACAGACCTTGAGTGTGCCGCGCAGTTTATTAACGACCAGCGTCGCCAGCGCTTCACCATCGATATCCTCGGCGATAACGATCAGTCCTTTACCCATCTGGGCGACCTTCTCCAGTACCGGCAGCAGGTCTTTCATAATTGAGATCTTCTTGTCATGGATAAGGATCATCGGTTCTTCAAGTGCCGCTTCCATGTTGTCAGGGTCGGTGATGAAATAGGGTGAGAGATAACCGCGGTCGAACTGCATACCTTCAACCAGTTCAACTGTCGTTTCGGTTCCCTTGGCTTCTTCGACTGTGATTACGCCGTCTTTGCCGACCTTCTCCATCGCTTCGGCAATGAGCCTGCCGACGGTTTCGTCGTTATTAGCGCTGATGGCGCCGACC
>JABMRV010000101.1 GCA_013202285.1 bacterium
GCATAGACCACTCCTTGGATGCGATAATCAGGATCCTGATCCTGGTTAGCAACCGAATCGGTTACATTCCATGAGAGCATCATCTCCCATGCTTCGTCCGGCTCGTCACGGGTTTGTTCATCCTCATCGAAGATATAAACAAATCTGCTGTCGAAGACCAGGCTGCCATTGCCGTTGTTTGAAACCTCGAATCCTGACTCGGTTGTGGTATCAGGCAGCATTAAAAATTCAAAACTGTTTTGGGTGGAATTGAATTCCGGATGCAAAAGCGCAAAGTTAGCCGTTGTGATTTCATCTTCGATTATTGTATAGCCTTCGCCGTCTTCACCCGACCTGGTTGAATCGTTGTATCCCTGAGCAGTGATGGTGACAGTGTAGCCGTCACCTATGAGGATGTCTTCAATGATATATTCCCCATTCTCATTGCTGACATTCCAGAAGCCGCGTGAGGTGGTTATCTGGGCGCCAGGAATTGGAAATCCGTCAAAGGCGTCCGTTATTCTGCCGGAAAGGATACCTGTTATAAGGTGCGTGGCGTTGGAAAACTTGAGAGCCAGTTCGTCCTCGAGGGGGCGTTTAGCGCCGGGGTGAAACCTGTTCCAGTAAGTATATTCCAGCCCGTCGCTGTCGTCGAGATTGCTGATGCCGATGGTTGCATAAGGAGTATCGTTGTGCGCCGGAGTTGCTCCGTTGGTTACGTCCTTATACTGGAAAACGATTATGCCGTCACCACTGTAAGTCGGATGTAATCTTACATCATACAGAATGATCTGGAAGGTTTCCTCCTCGCCGAAGTTGACACGTCCATGCAAACGGTGCACCTTACTCCATTCGATGATGAATTGTCCCTCTTCTTCATCGTAGTAAGTCAGGATTTTACTGTCATTTGCCAGCACCAGATTGTCCCAGAAGACACATAGCTGTGCGTTTGGACCGAGAGCCTGAGCGATACGGCGGTTGCGGAAATCAGCCAGTTCACGCTGATTACCGAATGCCGCCCAGCCATTGGTGCAGATGGTCAGTTCATTGAAAACCTCACCGTAGTATTTGAATTCGAACGGCAGATCGACGACCATGCTCTGATCCTGGTTGTCACCACCGTCACGAAGTCCGGTGTTCTCGCCCTCGAAGTCGTTTTCATCGATGTCGGGATCTATCTCGATCCAGTCATAAACTGGAGTCATCTCCCAGCCCTCATCGCCTGAATCGAAGCAGACATAACCGTAATCGTCAGGACCGAAAGGAGCTGTTATGTGGGCTTCACCGATAGGGATTCTAAACGAAATGCTGTCTATGAACCCTTCCTCTGATTCAATTGCGAGCCAGGCTTCAACTTCCATTCCGGGAATTGAAAACGGATGAGCGGTGATCGCAAGCATTCCGTCAGCAGCCAGCCTGGAGTCATCCGGATCGATTCCTTCATAGCGTGCCTCATCGTTGTCGATCCTGATAATATCCGTCTCACAAAACAGGGTTGCTGAGAAACCTGCGATAGCCTTTCTGCCTGCATTCCCGATCCAGATATATATATCGGAATGATCACCCGGACCGAAATCCTGTTCAGCTATCTCAACCTCGCCTACAATCAATCTGGGAGCTTCTATTTCCAATGCCGCGACGGAATACCAGGTTGTTTCGTCGTAGGAAGTGTTCACTGCGAGAAGAACAATCTCCTCGTCGGGAGCGGAATCATCAATCTCAACAGTCACTAAAATATCAATCGATTCACCTGGTTCGGGTACATCTTCGACCTCCACCCACTCGTCGGTTACTTCAGCCCAGGGTGAGAGTGATTCTGCGACAATGGTTATCGGACCATCCGGCGTGCTGGTTCCGAAATTTGTCATAAACAGTGTGAGTTCAATATTCTCGCCGGGATTGGGAATGGCATCCTCATCGTCTTCAACAGACCAGTCAGACACACCGATGTAGAATTCCTTCTCTATAACATCCACGTCGACAAGGTAAGGCTCGTGGTTATGCTTGGTTACCGTCAGCATGAGGTTGCCCTCTTCGAGTGCATCCGTCGGGATAAGAAACTCGGCAACGCCCTCTTCATCGGTGAATGCTGTGAGATGTAGTTCGTCCTTTTTATAGAGACAGACCAAGGCATCTATCACCGCAGTATCCTCATCCTCATATTGAACGGTAACGCTGAAACGGCTTTCACCGAGGGAGATACTCGCTTTGTGAGTCACATCGATCGCATCAGGAAGTCCCGTCCAGATATGCGTCCCCGGATCACCCATCAGGTTGTTCCAGATTATAAAGTTCTCGTAGCGGCCGTCGAGATTGTAATATGCCTTCCACAGCTCATATCTACCCATATTGAGGCCCCAGCCGAATGCATAGAGTTTGTCCTTGTAAATGCCTTTCCAAACGCCGCCTGCCATTATATTGTTGAACGGTGGACTTGTTCCTGGTGTGGAAGTGCCGATAGACCCGACACTACCGCCTCGGGAGCGGAAAAAGTACTCGCTGTGTCCCGTTTGTCCAACGAAATCGCCCGTATTACAGGAAATCCCGAGAAAAGGAGGCCAGGGACCGTCAGTGTTAGGGAGATTCTGGATTACGTTTACAGGGAGTTGGTTCATGCGCTGGTAGGCGCGATAATGGAATATCGAGATGCCCCACTCGAATGATTGGGTAACGAACGGCTGGTTACCTCCGATTTCGTGGTCCTCAGTATGATACCAGTGCCTTACTTCATCGAAGCCGAGGTTAAGCAGTTCTTTGCGGACGTACTTGGCTACCAGAACAGTACTCAGACCGTTGCCGATGTGCCCGGCAACCACTGCGCCCTGCAGAAACCACTCCGGTTCGTCAAGCCAGGGATCTGCCTCGTAGGTAACCAGTTTGTTCACCACGCGATTTAGTTCGCTCATGCTGCTGACTGAAATCCTTCCGAGTGCAACATCCGGCAGGTAATCGTTGCCTTCTAACTGTGTGTATCCAAAATCGGAAGAGGGATTGCCTGAAAACGCTGAGAGGGCTATAGACCCGTCCGCATCACCGACGAGAGCCACAAATTCAACCGCGGGGTCCCAGTCGTCGTATGCGGCATCTATTATATTGCTGATCACGTTAATGCTTGCACGATTGTCCACATATTCAACGATGACCTTGTGTCCCTGACGGTTACGCCATTCTAACAGCGGTTCCATCGCTTCCTCTATGTCATCGACCTCGGGAATTATATAAAGGTATGAACCGCTGAGTGCATCATCACGACTCGGCGCCGGTGGATTCACAACGAGCTGCTCCAGGATGCGCCTGATATAGCGCGAGGGTCTGGGGCGGTCTGGATTCAGTACCGGATTTACTCCCTCGCCCTCATAGACCAGTTCAAAATCGACTCGGTCATTGAATCTTGCCTCACCGGTGGCAGGGTTGTACTGCACCGGATAGATAGTAACCTGGACGATCCTGTGACCGCGCAGGATAGCCGGTTGACTGATCGTGATCGGTCGGGGGGGCCAAAATCCATCGTATGACAGGTACTCCTCGGTTGGAACTCCTGGCAGATCGACGTCTGCCGTTCCATCCTGAAGAGGCACAATGAAGGGAGAAAAGTCCTTCTCGATCCGTGAGTTAATCTCGTTCACCACCAGTCTAACGCCTGCTGTGGGCGGAACGAGTACTGCTCTGGTTATCATCGGCAGCTCAGGCCAACCCTCGAGGACTGTAGCCGGTTCAAGACCAATGTCGGCTCGAACGCAGCGCTCACCGTTAAACTCGAATGTTTGAAATTCGAGAGAGGAAACTTCCAGGACAATTTCAGTTGCTGTTTGATCGTCGCGTTCGACGGTAAGTATAACCGCGTCGGATGACTCAATTTGTGTACTGTGATTCACTGCTGAGAGCAATAACACAGGGGTGAGAAGGAGTGCAGCTGCAATGCTTAGAAGACGGCTCAACATCGGTAACCTCCGTTTTCAGAATCCGAGAAAGAATTGATTGTACATTATTGTGATATTATTCTGCACTATATAATATAGATATTTATAGTGTGGTAAGCAACAGGAATTTCGAAGATGCAAATTTCACCCTTGCTCTGTAGAAAAAACGGAGAGTCTTTGGATGGGTATTCACGGAAATTCTGGATTTTGGACTTTGAATTATAAATTCGACTCACATGAACCTAAACATCATCTGACAGGATAATCAGTCTGCCATCCTGCAAGACGGGCACTACCCGGTGAACACTGTCTTCGGCGCATTCGGTAAGATCGCTCTCCATGCCGAGTTTTTTCAGGTAACGTCCATGATCGCTATCATGCAGCAGTTTGAGGAGATTGCCTCCGAACTCACCGGCAAGCAGTTTGGCTGCGTGAGCGCCGTCGTTCATGTGCGGTTCTGAATCGATTCGTTTCAGCAAGCGTTGAATGAGTATTCCTCCGCAGACCGAATCTTCCAATGAAAACATATTGTGATTGCCTGAACAGAGCAGTATCAGTGGAAAGGGATCGTCCAAACGCAGGATGGTATCTATTACAGCGTTCAGATTGATGAAGCCGCAAAGATAGACGGATTTCGCACTCGATGCCTTCACCAGAGCGGGCGAGCCGTTACTGCTGGCGAAGATCAACCGCCTTCCCCGGACGCGCTCACGAGTATATTCAGCCGGTGAATTTCCGAGATTGAAGCCGTCGATCAACTGAGCATCACGTTCGCCACAGAGCAGGACGTCATCACGCGGTAACTGGCTGGCGAGATCGCTTGCCGCGGCAACGGTCGGAGCCGGGATCACGTACTGAGCCCCGTTGTTCAAAGCCTGCACGATTGATGTTGCCGTCCGGAGAACGTCGATCACAACCACCCGGCAGACCTTCAAAACCTCCTCAGGAACTCCGACGATGGTGAAGTAAAGCTGGATTCCTGATTCGTGATTCCTGATTCGTGATTCCTGATTCTCCGAAAGGAGCGCTGTATCGGTGTTATTCATCATCGCTGGTAGAATGGAGTTTGTACAATTTCTGCCTTCATTCGTCGTCCCCGCAGGTCGATTTCGATGGCGGTTCCAACATCTGTATGCGGTTTATCGATATAGGCAAGCCCGATTGCCTTTTTCAGCATCGGTGAGAAGCCCCCGGACGTGACGTGACCAACTTTCTCCCCATCAAAATAGACATCTGCTTTTTGACGAGCGATCCCTTTATCGTTGACGACAAAGCCAACCAGTTTGCGTGCCGTTCCCATCTTGGCTTTCATAACTGCATCTTTACCGATGAAGCCGCCAATTTTCTTGGACTTCACGATCCAGCCGAGTCCCGCTTCTATCGGGTTGGTCGTCTGATCGATGTCATTGCCGTAGAGACAGTAACCTACTTCGAGGCGCAGCGAATCTCTCGCTCCCAGTCCAACCGGTTTTAGCCCGAATTTCTGTTCATAAATGAAAATAGCATCCCATAATTTGCCTGACGCTGATCGGTTGACGTAAAGTTCGAAGCCTTCTTCACCAGTGTAGCCGGTGCGTGATATTAAAACATCCACACCACCAATCCTGCCCATCTTGAAATTGTAATACTTGATCTCGTCAAGCGGTTCATCGCTGATCTTCTCAATGAGATCGACGGCATGCGGACCCTGGACAGCAAAAAGTGTAATCTGATCTGAAATGTCCTTTAATTCGACGTCGCCTCCCAGATGGCTCTCAAGCCACTTATAGTCCTTGTCGATATTTGAGGCATTGACGACCATCATGTAATGTTTTCCGAGGCAATAGACCAGCAGATCATCCACTATACCGCCATCGTCGTAAAGCATCGTTGTATATTGAATGCCACCGGTCTCAAGCCTGGCGACGTTGTTGGTTGTCATCCGGTTGAGAAACCTCTCCGCATCACTGCCCCTGACTTCAAACTCGCCCATGTGGGAAACGTCGAATACCCCGACGCTCTTTCTGACTGCCAAATGTTCATCGATGATTCCACTGTATTGAACGGGCATTATATAGCCGGCAAATGGCACCATTTTGGCACCGAGAGCGATGTGGTGTTCATATAAACCGGTTTTTTTGCCTTGCATTAAGGGTTCTCTGGATAATTATTCAAAGCGTCTTAAACCTCACCTGATACTATAGCCTATAGTTAGAAGTTACAACCTCCACCCCACTCAAGTCAAGGTTTGCTGTCAACCGCAGAGGATTGACAGCGTTATTGCTCTATCTTCAATTCCCTCGCCAGGAACTTACCCGTATAAGACTTCGCTTCTTTCATTATCTTCTCCGGCGGTCCTGCAGCCACTACATAGCCCCCCTCGTCGCCGCCCTCAGGTCCCAGGTCGATTATCCAGTCGGCACACTTGATGACATCCATGTTATGCTCGATGACCAACACACTGTTGCCCTTGTCAACTAACTTCTGCAGGACGCTCAGGAGCATCCTGACGTCTGCGAAATGCAGACCGGTGGTCGGTTCGTCAAGGATGTAGAGCGTCCTGCCTGTGGCCACCTTGGAGAGTTCGGTGGATAGCTTTATCCGTTGAGCCTCACCGCCGGAAAGGGTGGTAGCTTGCTGACCAAGCTTGATATAGCCGAGACCAACACCGACAAGGACATCCAACTTTCGACGGATCGACGGTATGTCCCTGAAAAAGCCGAGCGCTTCCTCGACGGACATGTCCAGCACTTCACAGATGCTCTTTCCACGGTAGCGTACTTCGAGTGTCTCCCTGTTATAACGTTTACCCTTGCAGACTTCGCATGTTATATAGACATCGGGAAGAAAGTGCATCTCGATTTTTATGATTCCTCCGCCCTGGCAGGCTTCGCAGCGACCGCCCCTGACATTGAAACTGAAACGACCAGGCTTATAGCCGCGTAACTTAGCCTCGGGAAGCTGCGAGAACAACTCACGGATATGATTGAAGAGACCCGTATATGTGGCTGGGTTTGATCGCGGAGTACGTCCGATGGGAGACTGGTCTATGTCAACGACCTTGTCAATCAATCTCAGTCCTTCAATGCGATCATGTGGCAGCGGACGGGTACGGCTCCTATAGATTGCACGAGCCAGAGCGGGATAGAGGGTTTCGAGTGTGAGGGTCGATTTGCCGGATCCGGAGACGCCGGTCACCACCGTGAATGTGCCGAGTGGTATCTGAACGTTAATCTTCTTGAGGTTGTTGCCTGTGGCGCCGAATATCTTGAGGTAGTTATCGCGTCTTGGTTTGCGCACCTGTTTTGGAACCGGAATCTGTTCGATTCGCTTGAGATAGCGTCCTGTAAGAGAATCGCCATTTCCTCTTATCTGCTCCGGAGACCCGGAGGCGACAACACAACCACCCGATAATCCCGCGCCGGGACCGAGATCCAACACCCAGTCAGCGGATTCAATAGTCTCGCGGTCATGTTCGACCACGATGACAGTGTTACCCAAGTCACGCAGTCTTTTTAGAGTTTCTATCAAGCGAATGTTGTCCCGCTGGTGCAGTCCAATGGAAGGTTCATCGAGAATGTACATCACACCGACCAGACCGCTGCCTATCTGAGTCGCCAGCCGAATACGCTGCGCCTCACCACCAGCCAGACTGCCGGCGGGTCTGGAGAGCGTCAGGTAACCCAACCCCACCCTATTTAGAAACTCCAGTCTCGCCGAAACCTCACTGATAATCTGTCGGGCGATTTTCATCTCCAAGTCGTTGAGCTTGAGATCATGGAAGAACTTGCCTGCCGCATCGATGGAAAGATCGGTCAAAGGAACGATTCCTCTCCCGCCGACAGTAACCGCACGCGCTTCGGCTCGCAGCCTCTCTCCCTGGCACTCCGGGCAGGATATCTGATCCATGAACCCTTCGATCCATTCCTTTATCATCTGTGAGTTGGTTTGGCTGTAACGACGCGAAAGGTTGGGAATGATTCCCTCCCAGGCGCTTTTATGTTCCCATAACGTTTTGCCATCGTCACTCTTATAAGTGAATTTCACATTCTCATCACCTGAACCGTACATCACCAGTTTCCTGTGTTCAGGCTTCAGCTTTCCGTACGGTGTGTTGAGCTTGAATCCGAATGCTTTACCGACCTGGGTGAGCTTTCGCATATTCCAGCTCTCCTGATCTTTGGGAAAGGCGACAATGGCGCCACGGATAATCGATATGGAAGTATCGGGAACGAGCAGTCTCTCATCGATCTCCATCTTGAATCCCAGACCTGTGCACGACTGGCAAGCTCCATAGGGTGAGTTGAATGAAAACATCCTCGGGCTGAGTTCTTCAAAACTGATACCGCAGTCCGGGCAGGCAAAATGCTCGCTGAAAAGCTCCTCCGAACGATTATCGGGCGCTGCGATGACCAACCCTGCAGCCTGGTTCAATGCCAGTTCGACCGAATCTGTCAGTCGCTCCCGGATTTCCGGTTGTATCTTGAGACGATCAACAACCACGTCGATGGTGTGCTTCCTTTTACGATCAATGGAGATTTTGCTTTCGAGTGAGTGAATCTCGCCATCGACTCCGACCTTGATGAAACCGTCCCGGCTGAGTGTTTTGAAGAGATCCTGGAATTCGCCCTTTCTTCCGCGAACGACCGGTGCAAATATCGTGAGCCTGGATCCTTCCGGCAGCTCGGCAAGTCTATCGACAATTTCCTGGGCGGACTGGCGTTCGATTATTTTTCCGCACGAAGGACAGTGCGGTATCCCGATGCGGGCATATAGCAGACGAAGATAATCGTATATCTCGGTCACCGTACCGACAGTCGAGCGGGGATTACGGACTCCGGATTTCTGCTCGATTGATATCGCCGGGGAAAGCCCGTCGATCTGATCGACGTCAGGTTTTTCCATTAAACCAAGGAATTGCCTGGCGTATGCCGAGAGCGATTCTACATAACGCCGCTGCCCCTCTGCATATAACGTATCGAAGACAAGGGATGATTTACCGGAACCGGATATGCCGGTAACAACCACCATCTTATCGCGCGGGATATTGATATTGAGATTCTTCAGGTTGTGTTCCCGTGCACCGCGAATGATGATATGGTTACTTTTCGTCGAAGGCTTGATCGTCTGCTTTGTTTTCTTCATGTATCTGGAGCTGTTCCAAGTCTGTTCTTTATTTTTTCGGGGAGTGACGACATTCGTGTCGTCGTTATATCACTGCACACCGGGCGACAGGAATGTCTATCTAATCTAATGGCAGGCGGGATGCCTGCGTTACTCATTGATCAGAATCTTTACCCACACGATTCGATGAGGAACAATAAAGTTACTGTCTCAAGACTGCTCAAGTCAAGGCATCGACCCGGCAATCGGTTATCGTCACCAATACCGCAGTAAATAGATATCCACTCATGAAACAACCTGTTTCTCATCGGAACTCTTGACAACGGGAACGGATTTTTGTAATATTAAGAGTTACAAATTCTTTTTTATCAACAATACTCGCGGAAAGAATGATGCTAAATCTTAAAACGACATTTAATCCACGACGGCTGGTTCTTCTACTCCCTTTTCTGGCGTTATTACTGTTCGGTTGTTCTGAACAGCCAGTAGGATACGTTTACCGCCCTATCCAGCGAGATGCGGTAAGCCTTGCAAGAACAACAGAGGATATAACGAGTTCACTTTTCGATCATATGGATCTGGTAGTCAGTCTCTTAGAAGATGCATCTCATACACAGAATTACAAATCTATTTTCCCGGGCGAGTGGAAAGATACAACTATTGTAGATCCGATTACGGGTAATACACTACAGATATTCTCACGAAACTATCTTGATCAGACAATCCAGCAGCTTGTATTCGATCTTGATCCCATGCCGGGAGCCGTCCGGCAACCTTCAGATGTGGGTTACATATATCTTGATTACCGTAACTTCCTCAACGGTGTGACATTTGAGTATTATACGGATATTTACGAATCACTTGGGCTTAGAATTAAGTATGCTGATGAAAGACAGGATCCCCACAATGTAACAGGCTGGTTCACAATAAAACGGGCTGTTGCCTTTGAGGAAGAGATAGATTTAGGCGAATTCGGGAGTTACTCATATACTTATTGGATGTATCCTGAATGGGTGATATATATAGACTATTTCAGCGTGGATGAGTTGGATCACAGCGCACGCCTGGTAATTGAAGGCACTTTCCCTCATTTCGATGAAATAGGTGATTCTCGAGATGATCATGTCTCAGGTGAGATCGTTGTTGAGGCTGATGGTCATGGTTATGGAGAAATAAATCTATTCAGTGAACCTGCTGCACGAATATACTTCACGGGACGCGGTGCGGGGTTTGAGGGATACTTTACACTGTACAGCCAGAACCACAGCGAACGGCACGAATTCGAGTAATTGTTTTTCAGGATAGAATAAACTGAGATCTATGACTTGATGATTACTGGAGAATTACCCGTAGTCTGTAAATATCGACTCACAGGAGATCATTCTGAATTAAAGTTTTTAGCTTTTATGGAATTGCACAATCCCTGCCTGTCATCCGTCTGAGCAGCCCCGTTTGACCCACATGGTACGCCTCATGGAACTGCAGAAACAGTAATTGATCCACAAGCAGAACTTTACTGTCGCCGTTGTTATCATTTGAAACAGGGCTATTTAATTCTTCCTCTGTCAACCTTCCTAAAGCCGTTTCCAATATATTCTGCGACCTGGTAAGATCGTCTATAAGCCGGCTAAGTGGTATCATGTCATCATGCTGACCGGGTTCAGAATCCCTTGCGTAAGCCGAGAACTCGGATTTCTCGACAACCGCTTCCTCACCGAGCGGTTCGAGTATCTGGTTGCGTGAAAAGAGGATATGACCAACCACCCAGTTAATGCTGTTTCCCGCCGGTTGGGGTCGCGTTAAGCTGTCCTCATCAGTTACGCCGTCAAGATTCATCTTGAGGGCATTGAAGTTTATCTGGTACATCCTCAGCAGCAAATCCGGTTTCAAATTAGCCTCCGGGTTTTATAACGATTCTTAATCTTTTCTTCTCCGCCATGCTCTGCCGATCAATGATTCGGACACCAGCAGTATCAGGAACAGAGCGGTAATCGGTCGCCACAGCTCTCTGCCGAAACGAATGGCATTAATCTCTTCAGTCAGAGCTTCATTCTCTGACCTGAGTACGATTGCTCCATCTAATCGATCTGTTAGATCACTGAGATCTATTCGGTAAAGATTTGATTGAGTCGTCGAAACATTAGCCGCGAAACGGGACAGGATCCGCTCCCTGATTCTCATATTATATACACCAGGCTGTTCGATCAGCGATATTGCATACTCCACGCCCCCAACCACCGGTCGAGGCGAAAGATCGACTGAATTACCGTCGGGTGTCTCGAGTTGAGCGGTTTCAGCACGGGACAGTGGAAGTACCCAGTGCGAACCATATCCGGTTGTCCACTCGCGGGAATTATCGTCTCCGACTGAAATCACGTATCCGACAGCTCTGAAGATGAGCGGTGCAATAATCCCGGTATAGATAAAATCACTGCTTTCAGGATTCAGAGTAACAGCAAACATCAGTGCCTTTCCATGACCGACCTGTCGTTCCAACAGGAATGGTCTTCCGTTGGCGAGAGGTACGATCACTCTGTCGCCTTTTCCGGTAGCAAGGTCGATTGCAAACCTGAAGGCGGGGGAACGTGGAGAACCTTTTTTATCGAACATGCCGCTGAAGATCGGATGCTCAAGATCGATTTTTCCCCAAACGATATTTCCGCTGCCTATTGTCTCACGTGCGCCGGAAAAACCGAGCCTACGCCATAGACCACGACTTAAACCCGCCAGATCTGAATCAATTCCCTGGAAAATAATCACCCCTCCACCCTGCTCACTGAATTCACCGATTCGTTCAGCCGCACCCTGAGTAACCGATTCCACTCCAGCCAGTATCAGTACGTCATAGCCTGCCAGCAAGGAGGTCTCCCATCTCGCAGGATCTCCCCAGCGCATATCAACCAGACCTGTCCTGTCACTCGTCAGCGCTGCGTTTAGAACCAGGCTGTCAACCGGATCAGGTGCAATGCACAGAACGCGGATACTGTCCGGAATGTTCAGGATGAAATATCGCCGCGAATCCGAAACCAACGGATCGATATCCTCACACTTTATCTTACCCGCAAGTAGTCCTGAGCGTTCAGGGATGATCGAGAACGAGTGTGAGACTGTTCCTTCTGCAGGAAGATCGATCGATGCCTGAGCGACCCTGTCCTCCTCCAGATAAACACTGATAAGCGCATCCTGGACCGGTCGTTCGGAATAATTCCTGAACAGAGCTTCCAGTTCAATCGGTTCCCCCTTCTGAAGGATACTGCTCTTGAGCTTCACATCTGTGACAACCAGATTCTCCAGCTTTTTCGGTCCTGTGGGCAGGATAAAACACCTGGTCATCTCACCGGAAGCACTCCGGTTAAGCGTGTCCCAGGCAGAGCCGTAGAACGGGCTGACGAGATACAGCTCCCGGTTGAACAGATCGGAGTTATCGAGTATTGAATCAGCCATCGCCAGTGAGAGGTCGATATCCGGGACGACAAATCTCGGTACGGTCTCCTCCAGGCGTTGTACGATAAGTTCGCGCTGAGCAGTCGGGACAGTGATTGCCCTCTGAGGCGATGATGCCGGTATGAGGGTTATCCTATCTCCCCTTCCGGCAAGATCGACAAGATCCAGGCAGGTTTGAACCGACAGTTTCAACAGTTGACCGTCCTTTGATTCCGCCGATGAGGTAATGCCTTCATCGAGGACGATGACCATTTCAACCGATGCGGCTGAACCGGTGGCTTCACCACTTTGAAGAGCCGGTCTGGCAAAAACCAATACCAGGGCGATCAGGGCAAGTGTGCGAATCAACAGTAGGATAATCTGCCTGAGTTTGACCCGGCGAGCTTTACGCTTCTGGAGTTTCTGCAGAAACTGGAGACTGCTGAACTCCACCAGCGGCAGTCTGTATCGGTTGAGGATATGCAGCAGGATGGGAATAGATGCTGCAGCTAATGCAGCGAGGAATATGCTGTAAAGAAATGTCAAGGTAGTTTCGGATTGCTGATAGAAGGATTATGCGGAATGTACAGTTCAGGATTCACCGTACGGTTTTTCTTTCTTCAGACGAGCTGAGATGGCGATAAATACACCGATAAACACCAGTAGAATGTATGCCAGAACTGACCATCCTCGGTCGGGTTGTTTTACAAAATGCTGGATAAACAGCCATATCCCCAGCCCCATCAATAATAAGCCTGTGATGAACCTGAAGAAACGGTACCAGATCTGTGAAACACTCTTTTCAGATAGCTGATCCGACATTACTGTCCTTGTGTTTAACCTTGCTCACCAACGGATCGAGCTTCCGGGA
Source organism: bacterium (assembly GCA_013202285.1). Taxonomy (GTDB): domain Bacteria; phylum Electryoneota; class AABM5-125-24; order Hatepunaeales; family Hatepunaeaceae; genus JABMRV01. The sequence goes on from JABMRV010000101.1 coordinate 13,297, forward strand.
TCGATATGGAATGTCCCCTGCGCCTGATGAGCAGTTCTTCAGCGAGAGCCAGGTAATCTCCAGCGCCCAGAGAACTTACGGCAAAGTGCATCACCGGCTTTCCAAAACTGGGCGCCTCGGCGAGCCTGACATTCCTGCGTATTACTGTATCGAATGTAGAATCCGGAAAATACTTCCGAATCTCCGCTTGAACTTGTTTAGCCAGATTCAGACGACCGTCATACATAGTCAGAACGATTCCTTCCAATCGAAGACGGGGATTGAGCCGTCGTTGTATTAGTTTCATCGTCCGCAAAAGTTGTGTCAATCCTTCAAGAGCAAAATATTCCGCTTGAATCGGTATTATCAGGCTGTCTGCGGCTGTCAAGCCGTTAAGGGTCAGAAGTCCCAGCGATGGCGGGCAATCGATCAGAATGAACTCATATCTACTTCGCAACGGTTCGACAGCCTCTGCCAGTACCCGCTCACGCTCTTCAAACCCGACAAGTTCAATTTCTGCTCCGACAAGTTTGATGTGAGATGGTAACAACTCAAGTGAACTGTAACCCGTATCTACAATGACCTCTTCGGCTGGAACAGAATTGATCAGTACATCATAGATACAGGGAGTATCCTCTTCAAGTCTACTGGAAAGGGAAGAACTCGAGTTTGCCTGTGGGTCAATATCGACCAGCAGGGTTTTTTTCTCTGCAATAGCAAGAGCAGCGGACAGGTTCACCGCTGTTGTGGTTTTGCCTACACCTCCCTTTTGATTGGCAATAACAATGACGCGTGCCACTAAACTTCAACCAGTATGTTAATATGAAATATCGTATTGTCATTGCGAGCGTAGCGAAGCAATCTCATTGACAATATACTGTTCGAGATTGCTTCGTCACTTCGTTCCTCGCAAAGACAGAGTTATCGTTCCTCGCATAGACACTATTCTCGGATAGTCTGGAAAGCCGGAATCCACGTAATAACAATGACATGTCTGGATTCCCGCCTGCGCGGGAATGACACA
>JABMRV010000102.1 GCA_013202285.1 bacterium
GATTGGTGAAGTTGGAATGGTTTAATGTTCCAGTTGAATCTTTTCCAATCTGCGCATAAGGTATGCGATGAATGCCTGACGTGAATACAGCAGATTCTGACCGTTTTGACCCACAGGATAGGGAAAGTCCGGCTCGTTCGACCAGCGATGGATTGTCGATTTGGATACGACCAAATTATAATCCCGCGCAATGGCAAGCATCTGCGACCTGTTGATTAAAGTGTCTCGTTCAACGCCTTGATGCATCCTTCTCTCTCTCGATGAATTCGTGCAATGTCTGCTTCATGAACTCGTCATATCCCAATTCAGTCTCGACTTCGAATATTGTGCTCCTCATTCCACGATAACCAGCCCTCGCTTGATGGAACTCCAGGAAATCCGGCGGAGCGTTCAAATCCGCTTCAACCAGTCGGTTCATCACCCACATAGCGTCCCAATACTCGTCGGAATCCTCGTCCGGATAATACATATCAATCCCCAGATCGTCCATGTCCTGTATCCAGATGCCGATCGGCAGGAAACGCCCCGTCTTATCGTCGTAACGATAGTCGAAGAAGTATCGTAGTCTCATGATGTCACCCGCCTCACCATATCCAAGAACTCCTCTCGCTGTTCCACTGTAACCTTATCGAGCCAGGGATTGACTCTTTGAAATGCGAGCCACTCGTTGTAAACATCATTCCCGATCTGATCAACCTCCGGTGGATCAAGGGCGCTGATCAAGAAGGTGTAATCATCGGTTTTCAGATGCAGATTGCGATCATTCAACCATTCAACCTGTTTCGCGTGAATCAGGTGCAAACGCTGCATCCCCACCTCGAAGTGCACCTCCTGAAACCAGCACCAGAAAGTGAACCGCAACACCTTACCCGTCGAACGAGAGAAGAACGGCACCGCCTTGAGCACCTCGAATGATACCAGGTAAAACGAGGTCACGATTTCATCGCCATCCATAACCATGCATCCAGCTCCGTCTTGCAACAACGAGTCTAACATGTCCTGAAACTCACCCTGCGCTTGTTCGATATCCTTCTTCATAGCCTACATTGCCGTTGTAACTATGTCCTGCACGCGACGACCATCCGGCAGTCGTGTCACACCATGTTTGCGGAATACCTCCAGCACACGCTTGCGTTCGGTTTCATTTCTCACCGAGACGGCCTGAATATTGTCCAGAAGCGTGACCTCGTTTTTGAAGATCGTCTCGTCCGGACTTCGTCGCGCTTCGATTCGCTTGAAATCCTGAATGGATGTCCTGCGATACTGACGGACGTGATTGCCGGTCACACGCCCGTATTTGTCGTTTTCATAGGTGATGGAATCCATCCGACGCAGCAACTCCGGCTTGAGATAGAAACCAGATTGCTTGTGACCTCCGCCCTTGCCGGGGAGCTTGCGGATGCGTGTAAAAAAATAGCTCGCTCCACCCGATTCCATGTCCGCGCCGGGGCTCATCCCGCCGACCGGAACACCAATCCGCATCTTCTCAACCGTCGATATCATCGCCCCGTTATGATCCAGTATCGTGTCGAGCACCGTCACCACATCGGTTCCATCAGTTAGGCTATGATACAAACCATAATCCTTCAGCTCGCGCTTGATCTGATCGTCGGTTAAGTCAAACCGCAACTGATGGCGATAACCAGCTTCCTTTTTCTTCTTCCATGCCGATGACATTATCGAATACCGCCCCTGCGGATCATATCCCGGAATCTTCGTAACATCCTCCACACCCAACCGATCCGACCAGAATTGCCGGAGTGCTTTCACTCTCTCGGCTTTAGACGCCTTGCTGGTATCCAGATTCCGCAACATCTTCTTCCATGCTGGTGTTGTATCCTCTTTCAGGATATAGGCTTGTTTGGAGAGATAGAGGAACTCTGCATCGGCAGGTGAAGCGAAAGATGCTTCGATTCCAAGCCTTTCAAGACCAGCAAGCAACCGTTCTGCGGACTCAGGTGTGCAATCAGAGAGAATTCGAAGCTCAAGCTGTCCCTGGTGTGAGTAGTAATTCTCTTTAATCCACGGGCGGTAAATTCCCTCAACGCCTTCACCCAAATCGATCTTGTATTCCAAACCCTTGGATGTAAAACTGGAATGCAGATCTCTAAGCGTTACTTTCTCATGCGTGACATCGATCTTTCCTTTGTGAACAACCTTGCGATCTCCATACACCGTCGTTCTCTTGACTGTCGGGATTTTATCTCCGGACGGTTTAACTGGTTTCTCTTTCTTCAGGTACTGATTGAAAGCTCTTATCTTGATTTGACCATTTCCTGAAACCGAGTCATCGATTTCGTCCAGAGCTTTCAGGTAAGAACGTGCCATCGATTTCATATCTCTATCTCGCTTGCCTGCCAACTTGGTTAAAGCAGCACGATGCGACAGTGCCTGGTCAATTTTCGATTTATTGAAGTTGAAGTCACCTTGCTTTATGTGGTAATTGATGGACTTGACCGCTGCCAGAATATCATCGTAGAATAGATCATCAGCCAATGCCTCACCTGCAGCTTGACCAATTGTGTCACCAGGACCTGTGGAAAGATGTGCCAGCAGTTTCTTCTCAGAATCCGGTCTGATTTTCATACGCATTATCGTGCGGGTTTTGCCCTTGACCTTCTCGGTGTAGAGCAGCACATTCTGATCCTCGATGTCATCAATGTCCACAGGGAGGGACTTCCCCTGCCAGCCGGATTCACGGGCATCTTCGATCAGGGCTTCCGCCTCCTCGGGAATATGCTGCCACTTCCTGGCGGCTTTATCAGCAGGCAATTCTTTCACGTCCACATCGAAACTAAACACCACCTTGCGGTCACCAGTTCGTTGACGAAGAAGACCGGTATAAAACTCCTCAAAATCACCCCGTAGGTTGTTCTTACGAGCCAAAGCGGTCTCATAGAACTGTTTTAACTTCAGTGGTTGCCCTCGAAAGCGGTGTTTTGCATAAGGCTTCAGGAGCTCGAGGTAAGCATCGTCGGTGATCGTTTCGACGCGACGGATGTATCTGTATGTCGCCTGCAGGTCGAGGTTGATCGTTCCATCCCGCCAAGCGCGCATCACCGCATTGTAGAACGGTTCTTTCTCACCCCAGACTCGATTAGGATGATATGTGATTGACAGTTTATCTTCACCTAAATATTTAAATAATTGTCCTTTATCTATTCCTACCACTCGACCGTTTTTCAACCGCAGGAACTGTTTTCCGTGGGCATCATGGTTTGATATCAACCAATCAATCACATGTTCGCGCTGTAATCCTTCGAGTTCTGAGGCGGTCAATTTTTCTACTACTGCATCACGGAAATCGAATTCCTTCTTCAGGTCGTTGCGCCATTTCTGAATCGAGCCCTTCAACTTGCCTCGTCTCGGAACATCGAGCTCAACGTAGCGCACCTCTATGGTGTCAGGATCGATCAGCCTGCCGATCCGGTAAGCCGCCTCATCGCCATGCCCACGGAACTCTTCAGAAACTGGCTTGAACAACCATTTATCACCTCGCTTGTCGGTGAAGAAATACTTCGTATGAGCGCCCTCGATGTCAGCACGTCCTTGGTAAGTGAAGGGATTGCTTTTTGAATATCTATCCCAAGCATCATCCACTTTGGTGAACGTTGACGGATGTGATGCAGGCTTAACAGGTTTCGGTACTGCGGGCTTCGTGACCGGTTTTGCTGTCTTAACCTTCTTACCATGTTTCTCTGCCCATTTCGCCCACTTCGACTCGATGTTGTCCTTCGCAAACTTAATCGCAACCGCATCGTCCGAGGTCATCAGTACAACGAGATCGTCCTTAGTCGCCCACTGGTAATGTTTCAGTTTCGCCTGCTTAGCGATGTTCTTCAAATCCTTGCCCGACAGCGACTTCAACGACTGAACGAATGAATTGCGGGCATATTCATACTGCTGCTTCAATGCCGACCATTCAGCTTCGGGCAGCAGGGATTTGGCGTCAGAGAGGGCGTGAGAGAGCTCGTCAAAATACTGAAGGGCTTGCTTAAAATCCTGAGGTTTAATTCCCTGCAATTGATTCAAGCTAACGGAAATTTTACGCTTCAGAACCTTGACCTGCTTTTCCGCCAGCTCTTTACCCACCTCCTGTTTGGCTTTTTCAACCAGCTTGTTCTTCAGCAGTGCGATCAGCTCTTCCTTCGAGCGCAACGCCCCGATCTGGTGCTTCTTAATTAGTGCCTTGAGCTGAGTTCCCTTCAGAGATTCCAGATCGACGTCCGGCTCTAATGGCTTCAGCAGCTTGATAAAATCCTTCTTGGTGCGGGCGATGGAGATGCTGTTGGCTTGGGCGAGCTTCTGCAACTGTTTCATAGTCAGTTTATTAAATGCGCCTTGAGAAACAGCTGTCCCGATCTTAACCGCTTCGCCATGCTTCTTCGCAGCCATATCAGCGATCTCGGACGGCACGAGGATGCAATCATAATTCGATTGCTTGGAAGCTGTCTGAATTGCCAATGCCCAGGTGTAGATGTGTCTCGTTGAAGTTCTCATCATCAATGCACCGGTTTACCTGCCCTGCAGACCTTTGCCCGGGCAGCAAAGAACGAACATCTGCACTGAGGGTGGGGAAAAGGCGGTATCTGATCTATCGGGAACTCCTTGCCGTCGAGCGGACCGCACTCCGGACAGGTACGTTCGTCACCAGCGGTCACCCAGACCACCTTGCGCACACCCACCTGGTTATAGAATTTGCTCCGTCCCTGTCCATACGCCCGCAGCGTTTCTGTTCTCGTGATAACCTCGATTCTATTCTGTGCCGTCCTAAACACTGTCTTGCCTGCTCGTCTGAACTCGCCTGGATCGGTAATCACTCCACCGATTTTCTCACCGATTTTCGCAATCGAATCCCCAGTTACGATCCCAACCGCTATCTGCTGCTTGATGTTGTCCGCTAACTCGCGTGTGACATTTCCCAAGAGTTGCAGATCATAGTTCACAAGGAAGTCTAAAGCTGAGCGGTCAATGAGGCTCATCACCTGACCAGCCATACGCACTCGATCCTCATGTGAAAGTGCGTTGTAA
>JABMRV010000103.1 GCA_013202285.1 bacterium
GTCTGAGAATATCATCTGTCCGCTGGAAGACGCCCTCGTCTTCCAGCCAAGTTGTTGTTATTTCTGACATACGGGAGCGTCTGCAAGCAGGCAGTGAGGCATAAATCGCTATTCTCGGACAGTCAGTAGGTGGGGATCCATGCAAGTTATTGTTATTTAGTGGTTTCCGCCTTCGCCGAGGCGACGAGTTAAGGCTATAAATACCAAAGATTGAATAATTGACCGGATAAACAGGTGTCCAAATCGGCACAGATAAAGCTCGCTGAAGTTCGATTTACCGATCCTCCTGCCGGTGGTTTCAGTTATCGAATTCCGGATGATGGTGTGGACTACAGTGCCGGCATGAGAGTATTTGTTCCTTTCGGCAGTCAGCGAAGAACCGGTTTCCTCACCAGTATCTTCAGCGGTGAAGACAATTCACAGCTTCGTGATATACTTGAGCCAATCGACCTGACTCCGCCGATCCCGGGCGATATACTGGAATTAACGCGCTGGGTGGCTGATTATTACATCTGTGACTGGGGTGAGGCGCTCGCAGCGGCGGTTCCGCGGGGATTGAAACCGACCGGCAGGGTGAAGTATAAGCTGTCTGAGGCTGGACTTGCAGAACCGTTGATAGCTGAGGAGTCAGGTCCGGCAGGCGATCTCTGGCGAGAGTTGCGCAAGAAACCGTTGACTGCAGGTCAGATCCGCAATAGATTCCCCAACGGTGCAAGACTGCTCGACAAGTTCCGCAAGTCGGGCTGGGTTGATATGATTACTGTGGATGTCCACGGTTTCGCCCCCACGATGACATTCAAATATAGATGGACAGGGGAGATCAGTCCTGCAGAAGCACTGGAAACACTGCCTGAGCGTGCATGGCGACTGCGCAGGGCGGTGGAGATTCTGGATCAGCACGCCGGATCTGTTACCCAGAGGAAACTCAAAGAGAAAGAGACGGGAATGAGTGAAGTTATGCGCCGTCTCGTTAAGAAAGGCTGGGTTTCACAGGAACAGGTTCCCATCGACCGAATGAGCAATCTGCAGGCTGGTATGGAAGAGACAGCCCGCGGGAGACCTGAACTGACGCCGGATCAGGAGAACATTGTCGAACAGGTTCAGACGGCGCTGAGATCCGGCAAATTCAGATCGTTTCTGTTGCATGGCGTAACAGGCAGCGGCAAAACCCTCGTATATCTGGAGTTGATAGAGGAAGCTTTGGCGCTTGGCAAGGGTGTCATTGTGATGGTGCCTGAAATCTCCCTGACGCCGCAACTCACAGGCAGGATACATCGTCGCTTCGGCGACAGGATCATGGTGACTCACAGCGGTTTGTCGGATAGAGAACGTTGTGATGCATGGGGAACTATCAGGTCGGGCAGGTCTTGCGTGGTAATCGGTCCGCGTTCTGCGGTTTTTGCTCCTGTTAAGGATATCGGTCTGATCATTGTCGATGAAGAGCATGACGACAGCTATAAACAATCGGATCCTTCGCCCCGATATCATGGTCGTGACGTTGCACTGTACCGGGGTTTTAAGACGAATGCAGTAGTTCTTCTCGGCTCGGCTACTCCGGATCTTAACAGTTACCTTAATGCCAGAGAAGGTAAATCCCATCTCTTCGAGCTAAAGGAACGGTTCGGCGGCGGCGACATGCCCGATATCTGGGTTGTTAAATTCGGTACGGGTTCAAAGGGTGAATGTATCAGCCCGAACCTGCAGAACAAGCTTCGCAGCAGACTTGAAAAGAACGAGCAAGCGATAATCCTGGTCAACCGCCGCGGTTTTTCAACTATAATCAAATGTCCAGACTGTGGGGAAGTAGCCACCTGTCCCAACTGTGACATCTCACTCCGCTATCATCGCTCAGGTCAGAAACTGAAATGTCATTACTGCGGGCATGAACAGCGTGTAATCGATATCTGTCCGAATTGCCAGGGAAGGAGACTGTTCTTTGGGGGCGTTGGGACTCAGAAGGCGCAGCGCGAACTTGAAATGCTGTTTCCGGATGCGCGCATCGAGAGGATGGACAGCGATACCACCAGGCGAGTCGGCGCTCATCAGGAGATACTATCCCGCTTTGCCAGGCAGGAATTTGATGTATTGATCGGTACCCAGATGGTCGCCAAGGGGCATGATTTTCCCGCGGTGACACTGGTTGGGATTCTTTCGGCAGACCCTGAGTGGATGCGACCGGATTTTAGAGCCCTGGAAAAGGCGTACCGGCTGCTGTCACAAGCATCGGGAAGAACAGGTAGAGCCGGCGCCGGGGAGGTTGTTATCCAAGCATGGGATCCGACCTATCCGATGCTGCGCTGGGTTCAGGAGCATGATTACAGAAGGCTCTTTGATGAGGAGATTAAATCCCGTGAAGAGCTGAGTTATCCACCGTATGGCAGCCTGATCAGTATCACGCTGCGCGCCAGGGAAAGGGATCTGTCCGAGAGAGCTGCTTCTGATTTTAAGGAAAAGTTCATAAAAATGCTCCCTGAATGCATTCTCCTCGGTCCTGCTCCACCTCCCGTTGAGAGAGTCGAGAATGTGTTCCGGCGGAAACTGCTGATCAAGATCCCGCGCCACAACCGGACTGTCGCACAGCGCATAAAAACGGTTTTAAGGGAGATCTTGACTGAACAAAAATTGCAAAACAGGGCTGCAGGTGTTATTATTACAGTAGATGTTGATCCAGTTGATATTTAGAATCTGATAAATCATGCAATTTCTCAAATTATTTCGATTTGTGACCACGAGCATTGCATTGATTCTCATCTGGAACAATATTGTTATAGCAAAGTTGTATAATCGTCACCCCTTTTACTATCGATATTACGGAAAAGATGAGAAATTAATCGACAGGCTTGATGAAAGGTTAAGAAAGAAGCTGGAAAACATCGAATCATGCTTAAATTATAACCTTGAGAGTTCTGTTCATATATATTTAACCATGACGCTGGAAGACTTCCAGCAGATGACAAGAGGGAGAATTCCCAAATGGGCAGGTGGTGTAGCCTTTCCGAGGCGTCACACAGTTGTACTCAAGATGCCGTTTTTCTTCGGTCAGGGTGTTCCGCTGGAGGTTCTGGCAGCACATGAGTTGACACACATTGTCATCCATGGGATTGTAGGAGATAACTATCTCCCGCGCTGGCTTGAAGAAGGTTTGTGTCAGGTGATATCCGGTGAGAGTCGTACCGGATCACTTGCCAGGTTGGGTCGTGCAGCGTTTTCCGATCGACTGATGGGGCTTCCCCGCGTTGATGATGTGTTGAGCTTTTCAGAACCCAGAGCCAATCTTGCCTATGCTGAATCCCGTTCAGCAGCGGCGAAACTGATAGATCAGTACGGATGGATTTCAATTACTCGTCTGCTGACAGAGGTTGGAAAAGGCAGAGAGTTTGAAACGATATTTCTTGAAGTATTCGAGGTCGAGTACGAGTACTGGCAGGTTGAGTGGATCGAATATGCCAGGAAAAAGTACAGCTATGCTGTGCTGCTCGATGTCAATAATTTGATCTGGATACTTATTCTTATGTTAGGCATGGCGGCGATGATGACAGCGTTCATTCGCCGTCGTTATCAATTCAGGAAACTTAGTGAAGAAGAGGGTGATCAGGATGACAACAACGAACCGAATATTCCGTTTTGATTCTCGGCGGCTTACAGCAACGGTGATATTGTTGCTGTCAACAGCATCGTTGGTTTTCGCTGCTGGCAGGACAAGTTTTCCAATTTTAATGGAATTGACCGATGCCCGTACAC
>JABMRV010000104.1 GCA_013202285.1 bacterium
AGTAATTCCCCGTCCCAGGCGAGACCGCGCATGCCGTACCTCGAATCGCCGGGTTGTACGAACTCATCGATCAGTTCACCTTCGCGGTTGAGAACGTAAATCATGTTCTCACCGTCTTGACGATCCCAGATGTTGGCGCCTGAGACGTAGAAGTGATCGTCAACGAAGACAACTCCCTCTATGCGGATGTCGTGTACGGTATCACTCGCAGAATATGACCGTCTCAGTTCCCACGGGTCGAACTGAGCGTTGTCCGGCAGACGTTTCTCGACACTCCATTCCAGCGTTCCGTTGCCATCGTTCCAGATGGCGAAATTGGTTTCATACTGCTGATCGGGGTTCATACTTGCAGTAATCTCTTCGACGCTTGATCTGATCTCCGGGTGAAGCAGAGCAATATCGACCTCAAGACTGTCATTATCATCACACATGAGATCGACCACCAGTGAATCATTCCAGCCCTGTTTGGAAAACCACAGGTCGAAAATGTAGCCGGTTAACGCATGTTCAATCCGGTATTCACCCGCTTCGTCAGAAAGTGCTGACTGACCGAAACCAGTCATGACATGTACACCCTCCAGCGGTTCCCCGGTCTCTGCATCGGTGACTCTGCCGTAAACCAGACCGTGGCTTAAATCGAGAATGGTAGTAGTAAATAGTAGAGCGCGTCCCGCTTCGAGCGGCGCGGCGCTGATCGGATACTCGTTATTCCAGGTATAACTGATGCCGGTACTGCCGTCAGGACTTGAGATGCCGACGGATGCGTACGGTGTATCATCATCCCAAGCTTGATCTCCCCCCCGGATATTCTCTTCATTCTCGATGTTCCGGTACTGGATCAGGATCTGTGAATCGCCGGTGAAAGACGGATAAGACCGGGAATCATATAGAACAACCTGGAAAGTCAGTTCAGCGTTGTAGTCGGCAGCGGTTCTCATCTTGTACCACTCGACGATGAACCGTGCCTCCTCTTCGTCGTAGTAATAGTAAACACCGTAGTCGTTCCTCAACCGCAGATCATCCCAGAAGGGAGCGATCATCCCCATCCCTCCGCCGATGGCTCTGTCCATGGGCCAATTGGCGAAGCTCACTATCCCCTCCTGCGCTCCCATGCAGATAAAACCGTTGCTGCCGACGGTTATCTGGTCATATTCCTCTCCGTAGAACTGCGTGGTGAAACTGAGATCGATGACCACAGCGTCGCCTATATCAAACTCTTGATTCGGGTCGAGATGCAGCAGAATGCCGTCAAAATCACGTTCCTCCTCTTCAGGGCTGATCTCAATCCAGTCATATTCGGGCGCCTGTTCCCAATCTTCGTCAGTGTTGTCAAAACAGATATATCCGTAGTCATCCGGACCCGTAGGTACGTTTTCTCTCGGTTCGCCGACCTGCAGTTCAAAATATGCCGAATCGACGAAGTCATCCTCGCTGCGTAGGATAATAAGCATTTCACACTTTGAACCGGGTATCGCCAGAGCATTACCTGAGACAACAATCGGATCGCCCTCCTGGCGGCTGTATTCACCGCTGTCGATTCCACGATAACGTGCGTTATTAATAATCGATACACCGTATCCGAGCGGTAACAATTCCGCACTGAACGGCGGCATGTCGAGCGAGCCGATGTTCTCCAATTCGATATCGATCTCGTTCATTCCTGCCTGAATAATATCTCCATCGACAACCTGCCTCACAATCAGATTCGGTGCAACAGGTTCGAGTTCGATTATTGAATCCCACCGGTTTTCCCCGCTGGAGAACTCTATCTCAATAACCGGTCTGGTTGACGGTCGCGAAGCGCCGTCGGGACAGGAGGAAGAGACGTTCAAGATAGTTCCTTCGTCGCCCATCAGAGTTTCCCCGGGATCCAGGTCGCCGAAATTGATCCCTTCGCCCTGCAGTTCAACCCACGGGGAGGGGCAACTCAGCACAGCGGTCACATCATGAGCGACATTGTCCTCGCTCAGGTTAACAGCCTCCATCAGCAGGACAAACTGTTCTCCAGGGTTGATATTCCCGTCATTATTGCCCTCGATCTCGAATAGATCATATTCTCCCAATTCGACGAGATCGTCAGGCTGACCAACCTCTATCTCATTGAAGCAGGGCAGTATATCCCTTCCGGTAACGGTGAGGTACATAATGCCCGGTTCGAGATCCATCTCTTCGGGCAGTATAAACCTCGCCATACCCTCTTCATCCGAAGTAGTTGTCATCATGAACATACCGTCGTATTCGGCGTACTCATCGGAATTCGGTTCGGGCATATCAACGGGATGGTAGATGGTTACCTGAGCGCCCTCGACGGTCAGATCGTTGTTCTCATGTTCGGATACACGGACGTTCAAAACTCGGGTCTCAGGATGCAGTATATCGGAAAAATCAGCATCTACAACGGTCGGCACGCCGATCCAAGGCTGGATACCCGGATCGCCATAGCAGTCCACATCCGTTTTAGCATGAAGATAAACCGGTTGATTACGCACCCGTATATCGGGAAAATATTTCTCAAAAGCTGTCACTCCCATGAGCCTTCCCCAACCGAGTGGCAGGTCCTTAATCAATACACCGCTGACCAGTTCCAGCCAGACTGCGTTCATGGATGCTCTGGAGGGATAACCCCAACAACAAGTCACTGCAACCGGACCCTTCAGATCGTCGCCGCTGCCGTTCCGAAACATACTTTCCGCGGTAAAGCTGTGACCGCCGATCATGAGATCGATTGGAAATGCGTAGTTGTCGTTCACACCGTTGAAGTTTTGACGCCAGTAGTAATTCTGCGCCCGACCGATCAGGACATTTACGCCATCGTTGTACATATCCCTGAGCCAGGGACCGATCCTTTGCCCCTGTGGATCCCAATCGAACTCCTCGTAGGTTGAAATATCTTCAAATCCGAGAGATTCCAACACCTCAAATCCCCAGCGAGCAGTTAACTGTATGGAGATATGCCATTCGGTTGTCGGCTGATTGCCCCAATGCTGGGAATATACTCCGGCTTTATTAAACCATTCCGGTTCATCGATGGGCGGGTTGGTTTCATAGGCGAGAGTTTTTCCGACCACCAGTTCCATAAGATCCTGGTTTCCGGTGGGCCAGCGGGAGAAACCCACATCCGGAATGTTGTCATTACCCTCAAGACATGCGTATTTGTAGTCAGCATGGCCAGCGCCACCCCAAATGGTTTCACCGCTATAGGCATTCAGCATCCATTGAGGCCCAGCAGTATAGGAATAACTATTCCGATCCCCTATAAGCAGTATATAATCAAAGGGGTCGATGCCTTCATCGAGATATGCATCATACAAATCCTGAATTCTATCCAATACAAAGTTTTCACTTTGAGCGAATTCGTTAGGGAGACTCAGAATATCAACCTTATACCCACTCTTACGCCGCCACTCGATAAACGGTGCGGCATATTCGAGGCAGTTCTCGTGGGTGACGATCAGGTAGTGCCCGACGTACTCGGGAATGGCGTCGTCGGGTTGATCGCGGCGGACGACATCGCCATTAATCGCCAGCCCCTCGATGAATCTCAGGAAGGTTTGGCTGCGATTGGCGCGGTCGAGATGTCTGACCGGATTGACAGGTTCTTCCTCGGTGAGTATTATCTCAGCTTCGATATGATCGTGGTATATGTACTCGCCGGTTGAGAGATTATATTGTACCGGGTAAGTGGTAACCTTAACCAGTCTGACGCCGCGGATGACGATGGGATCCGACATCTGGGCGATAACCGGCGGAAACAATCCATCTTCAGGAGTGGTTTCTGTTTGATTTCCCTGTTTCGAGCTATTAGTTCCATTACTCCCTCCCTGAAGGGAGTACATTAGATCATCGGTAAACACAACCAGTTGGTATTCAGACTTCATACGGCGCGGTTCAACGGTCTTAACGATCAGATCCAATCCCGCCTGTGGTGGAACGACGACGAACCTGGTGATAGCCGGAAGCATTGGCAGACCGGACTGGCAGATGGAACCCTCACCCGGTATGACAACGGTCTGGAAGGTTTCACCCTCTATTTGTATTTCGTCGATCTCAAGGTTATTCAGTTCTGTACAGAGCCTCAGACCGTTGGGTGATGTTTCCAGACGGGCATTTTCATTGGTGAGATAGGTGGATGTGAATTCAGCGGCGGATGAGGCTGTGAAGCTGATGAAAAGCAGAAGAAAACTGCGGAAGACAAATTGCTTCAACATGATAATTCTCCTTCTCGAAGGGCTGTCTTAAGTATCGGTCAGCAGCGTTGTGAGTCATGTGTGTGAGATTCCGGCAGATAATCTCACTTGTTTAACACAACCGACGTCATAATAGCTTGTAAGAAGCCGTGTGTATATTATATTAACAAAAAATCCTTAACTTAGCAATAATAAAACACAAGTTTAAATTTTTCACGTACATCAGGTTGCGTAAATAGGGTGGGTGGCATGGGCTACTTGTTTGCCCATGTTTCATTACAAACAAACAGCGTGTGGTCAGTCAGACTGATTTTCCTATTCTTACTTGCTTACTTGCTCACTCTTCTTTCGTATCACAAAGACAACAACATTTTCCATAAGTGAATGTGTATATGACTGAAAACATGCACAAACAAATACCTCAACTCGAACAGATAGCTCCCTACCGCTGGCGATTATCTCAGGATTTCATGCCCGGAATGCGTGTACCGGGAGAGATCATCGCCTCACCGGAGATGATTGAGCGGATTATTTCGGATAACACACCGAAACAGGTTGCCAACGTGGCGACTCTCCCCGGCATAGTGGGAGCATCGATGGCTATGCCGGATATTCACTGGGGGTACGGTTTCCCCATCGGCGGTGTTGCAGCGTTCGACCTTGATGATGGGATTATTTCACCCGGCGGTGTGGGTTATGACATCAACTGCGGTGTCAGCCTGTTGCGCAGTAATCTTTTCGCTCGTGAGATCAAGTCGGACATCCCGAAGCTTGTCGATGCGCTGTTCGAACAGGTGCCGTGCGGCGTCGGTTCGGAGGGGAAGATCAGACTTTCAGGGAAGGATTTCAATAACGTTCTTACCAATGGCGCCGGTTGGGTGGTCGAACAGGGCTTGGCAAATAAGGAAGACCTCGATCACATGGAAGAGAGGGGAGCAATGAAAGGCGGGGATCCATCGCAAGTCTCCCCCAGGGCGCAGGAGCGGGCGAAAAAACAGCTCGGCACATTGGGTTCGGGCAATCACTTCCTTGAGATTCAGGAAGTTGTGGAGATTTTCGACCCTGAGACCGCTGCCGTATTCGGACTGTATAAGGGGCAGGTTGTGATCATGATCCACAGCGGTTCACGCGGATTTGGTCATCAGATATGCGAGGACAGCCTGCGTATAATGCAGAATGCAGTGCGTAAATATCAGCTTGATCTTCCGGATCGACAGCTTGCCTGTGCGCCGTTTCGTTCCAATGAGGGTCAGGCTTACTTCTCAGTCATGAAGTGCGCAGCCAACTATGCCTGGGCAAATCGTTTGGCAATGGTTTCACTTGTCAGAAAAGCACTCAGCGGTTACTTCGGCAGGTCAGCCAAAGATATCGGACTTTCAATGGTGTGGGATGTGTGTCATAACATCGCCAGGGTCGAGGAGTTTTCACTCTCTGAAGGGAAAAAGAAAGGCGGTAAACCGCGGAAACTATGCGTTCATCGCAAAGGGGCGACTCAGGCGCTTGGTCCCGGTGCATCGGCAATACCTCAGGATTATCGATCCGTTGGACAGCCGGTTCTGATCCCCGGCGATATGGGACGCGCTTCGTATGTTCTTGCTGGAACCGCCAAAGCTTCCGAAATCAGTTTCAGCAGTACATGTCATGGAGCGGGAAGGATTATGTCACGCAAGGCTGCCGTTAGAGCAACCAGGAACGAGAATATAAACCGGATGCTGTCGGATCGCGGTATAATCGTGAGATCACGGGGACGATGGACGTTGAACGAAGAGATTCCGGAAGCATACAAGGATGTCGGCGAGGTTGTGGAAGCCGTTCAGGGCGCCGGAATTTCCCGGAAAGTTGCCCGATTGAAACCAATGGGAACGGTGAAGGGTTAAAGTCAAGAAATCACTTGCTTTTTGCGTTCGTGAGATATAATTTTCAACCTGATTGCAGATGATTAATTTTACACTTGAAATCGGTGGAAACTAAGTTTATATTCAGGCTTTCAATCCGTTCTGCCTGTTAAATTTACTCAGGTTTGTCGGAGAGCAAATGAGCAGAAAGCTGATACTGGTCGTAGAGGACGAAGAAATAGAGAGGAATCTGGTCGTAGAAGTACTGGATACTCTTGGCTATGATGCCGTTCCGGCGGAGAATGGTCGGAAGGCTCTCGATATCGTTGACGAGAAAGATATCGATCTTATCCTGACCGATATCCACATGCCGGAGATCAACGGACTTGAGCTTCTGAAGAGAATCAGAGATAACGGCAAGGATATTCCAGTTATTCTCATGACTGGATTCGATCCGGATGAAGCGAGAGAATTCTCTGAGAAGTATAAAGCCGCAGCGCTCCTCATCAAACCCTTTCGTCTGATGGAACTGAAGTCAATTCTGGCGGATCAGCTTAAGTTGGACGTGGTTATCTGTCTCCGGAATTGTATAAATCTCTCTCTCTGACACTTTAATTCGGTCAGTCAACCGACTGATCGGTTTTTTGTTTGCAGTTACTTCTCTCTAAACACTACTTTCACCGGCACACCGCGAAAACCATACATATCTCTGATCGCCTTCTCAATGAATCGCCTATACGGTTCCCTGATTAATCCTGCATGTCTGGCAAAGAACACGAACTGTGGTGGCAGGCTCTCCACCTGAGTACCGTATTTTATCCTGATGTGCTTCCCCTTGACCGCAGGAGGCGGAGTTCTCATCATCAAAGAACCTATGTCGTCATTAATCTTTGAAGTGGAGATACGTTTCTCGCGTTCGGTCTTGATTGAAAAAGCTTCCTCGATCACTTTTATAGACCGTTGACCTGTCAAGGCGGAGATAAACAGAACCGGAATCCAGGACAGTGAAGGCGCCCTGTTTCGCCATTCGGACAGCCAGATGTCTGCGCTCTTCTCGTCCTTCTCAACCGCATCCCACTTATTAACCGCCAGGATTACACCGACACCATTGTTAGCTGCTTGATTGAGCAACCTGATATCTCCCTGGGTTAAACCGACAACAGCATCCAGCATTATTACCGCCACGTCACAGCGTTCCAGAGCGCGTAGAGCCCGGAGAGTACAGTAGAACTCCAGCCCCTGCTGTCTGAATCGCTTCCGTCGCAAACCGGCTGTATCGATGAGCCTGACCCGCCTGCCATGATAACTGATAATCGTATCGACTGCATCCCGTGTAGTACCGGGTATTTCGGAAACAACCATTCTCTCCGTACCTGCCAGACGGTTGACAAGCGATGATTTTCCACTGTTGGGAGCGCCGATTATCGCCAGGGATAATTCTTCTGCAGGGGGTGTCTCAGGAAAAGCCGGTTTCAGGCGTTGCAATCGAGCGATCAGTTCATCGAGCATATCGCCGACCTGATATCCGGTTTTAGCAGAAACGGCAAACGGGTCTCCCATTCCGATTCGTTGGAGATCCCAGGCGGTGCCGATCCGAGACGGATCATCCACCTTGTTGGCGATAAACAGAGCAGGGACCTTCTGCCGCAGGATCAGTCGCGCCAGATCGAGATCGATATCGGTGAACCCGGTTTCAGCATCGGCGACGAATAGCACCATATCGGATTCATTGGCGGCGATCATTGCCTGCTCGGTGACCGATTCCGAGAGTTCGTCTCCCTCGCCAGCGGGCAAATAGCCTCCCGTATCAACCAGGGTGAAGTGAACACCACTCCATTCGGCTTCGGAATAATGGCGGTCTCGTGTCACACCGGGCATCGGATCGACAACTGCCCGCCTGCTGCGGATTATCCGGTTGAATAGCGTGGATTTGCCCACATTGGGACGTCCCACGATAGCTATGATCGGTAGAGGCATTAATTATCTATGGTTTTTGCGAAGAAAACGGTGATTAGTCACAAAAAAGGATAAGGATGAGGTTAATACTTCGATTCAACCTCATCCTCAATAGAGCGGCTGACGGGCTTCGAACCCGCAACTTCCAGCTTGGGAAGCTGGTACGCTACCTATTGCGTCACAGCCGCGAACTTCCTATTATTAAAATCCTCAGTTTGAAAGTCAATAGAAATCAGGGCATGCAGGTAAAAAGGTATTCCTCGGTTTTCATTCTCTGAGCCTGCCCGAGTTTTGAATGCTCTGAGGAGAGGCGTTTAAGTTCTATTTTTTTCTTTGGATAGTATTTCTTTAGAATCTTCATAAAGGTTTCATGGTCAGGTACAATTCCATTTCTGGAGTAACTGATAACCAGAATTGTCCCTGCTGCACGTGCTTTTTCACAGACTCGTCCGATTGCTTCCGCCACTTTCTCTTTGTGGGCGAATGGCGATTGATGACGATCGGTTCGGTATCTTCCCATATGGCTGATTTCAGGATAGTCATAAAGAATGAGTGTCTCAATCAGGTGGTAGAACCGCGAGTAGTGACCCTGTGAGTAGGGTGGATCGAGATAAATAACCTTCGCTTTTCGAATATATTCATGCACCTCTTCCATAAAGGCAACATAATCATCGTTGGAGACGATATGCGGAGGATAAGGAGAGGTCTGCATGGATAGCGTGTTCTCAAATAGTGAAACCTTGCGGAGAAAGAGATCCAGCAGCGGTATTTTCCTCTGTGTGATAAGATACCGTGGATTTTTCTCACTTACCCGTGGAAATGCCGCCCAGTGTCCCGGACCGGGATTGATGCGGCTTAATACGGATATCAGGGAGGAGAGTAAAAGGCAGCGCAACCCGAAGCTTTCAAATTCTTCATGCTCGTTATCTGGGATCCATTCATCACACAGCTTGTCGATGGCATAGCGCAGTGAGTCGACCTCGGCGCACTGCCTGACACCGAGATAGGTACAAGGATAGTAGAGCGAGAACAGGCTATAGGGTTCAAGCTTATTGAGCGTTCGGTAAGCTTCAACCCGCTTAGTTGAATATAAAAGCAGGTACTCTTCATGCCAGCCTTCCGGTTCTTCGGGGCGCATGAAATGTGGATAGTTCTCGCAGAATTCACTGTAAGTTTCCCATGAAGGTTGTTTTCCAGGCTCACTGCTGAAAAGTTGTCGCTCAGCTCTAAGACCGGTGGCAAAAAGTTCTTCGAGATGTCGCATATTCACATTAAAGAACCGCTTAAAAGCAGTACTGGCGGCTCCTTCAAAACGCGGCTGAGGAACGTAGTTAAGAAGCATGTTACCGATAACGAGTGAATATTGCTGGATATCGTTGGCAACCATCCGGCAGCGATGTTTCAACGCATAACCGATGGTGTGAGTGCCTGCCATGAGATCCACGATGATATCTCCCGGCTGTGTCAACCGTTCGAGTTCGGAAGCCACAAATGATAAAATGGCTTTCTTTGAACCCATGTACTTGGTGACGACAAGGGCTGGATATTCACGGTCTTCTGAGGTTATTTCTTCGGAATTTTGCGTTGTCATTTGCAGTATTGATTTCTGGTTTGACTCAAAGAGTGGATCCGTTTGTAAAACGGCTTGCAATATAGCAAAAGCGTACATCATAGTCAAGCGATTGAATAACAACGGATCCGCCTCGAAAATAATCTTTGTTCACACGATAAACAGATGTTATATTAAAACCAATCCAATGGGGAGCGCCGATCCACCGCGGCGGATCGGCGAATCCATCTGATGACGGATTCAGTGAGGAACACAAAAGGAGTTTTTATGCCCGCAGTTAAGGGAGTGAAGATATATACGGATGGCGCCTGTCGAGGAAATCCCGGACCGGGAGGCTGGGGGGCGGTTCTCTTATGGAAGAGTCGTGTCAGGGAGTTGTCCGGAGGCGAAAACGAAACCACCAACAACCGTATGGAACTCACCGCTGTCATCAGAGCGCTTGAAGCACTGAAGCAGCCCTCTGAAGTGGATGTATATTCAGATTCAAGTTACGTGGTACGCGGCATGACCGAATGGCTGCCTAACTGGAAGCGACGGGGGTGGAAACGAGCCTCAGGCAAGTTGGAGAACAGCTCTTTATGGCAGAAATTATCAGAATTGTGTGATAATCACCATATCCGCTGGCATTGGGTACGAGGACATTCGGGTGACAAGTGGAATGAACGTGCAGATAGACTCGCAGTGAACGCCGTTCCAGCGGGAAAGACGAAGCGGTGATAAAGTCAATCTGTTATTGCGAGGAATCCGTCAGCTGACGGATTCAGCAAAGAACCCACTATTGGGGAATGAGGAAGAGGCGCAGTATCAGCACAACCCAGACCAACGTGAAACCGGTCAGAGTGGATTTTTCCTGTCGTAATGCTTCATGTAGTTCCAAGTTTGGTTTACCGTGAGAACCGGTGGCTGTAAGTTTCGGTATCAATCTCGGTACTTTCCGGCGATATTCTTCATATTTCTCACCGAAAAGTTCGACGAGAGTTATCTCTTCGAACCGTATTATCATACCGTATTGAAAGCCAAAATACAGGAAAGTAATAATCGGCAGGTACGGGAAAAGACTGCCTGATCCCACGGCGAATCCGGTGTAGATCATCATGTTTCCGAAATAGAGAGGATTCCGCACATGGGCGTAGGGACCTGTGTCAACGAGTGAGGGTGCTCCTACTTCTCGTGTCCGGGAAGCGCCTCCAATGAAACGTAATGATCTGATGCGCAGCATTTCGCCTGCAACCGCGATGATTACGCCGACAACTATGCCGATCGGATGGAATTCAGCCCAGATCAGCGCAGCAGCAATGAACGGGAGAGGTGTGAATCCCCGTATCCGAAACAACAGTTCAGACAATGACATTCAACGTTCTCTGATCTTTTCTACAATCAACTCCGCAAGTTTGAGCGCCATCAGCCCATCCCTGCCGGTGACAGGTGGTGCAGTTCCTCCGGTTATCGCATCCCTGAAGGCTTCGAGTTGCAGCTTAAGGGAATCACCCTCCTCTGCAATTGTCGGACGGAGATATAGTATGCGTGGCTTATCGTCCGTCACAAGTTCGCCGATCACCTCTGCTCCAGGCGGTGTGTCATCTTCATCATCGACAAAGCCGACATGCTCGCAGGTTCCCTTATCCAGATCGAGGGCGATATACTCGTTATTTCCGAACATCCTGAACTTGCGCATTTTCTTGAGAGATATTCTGCTGGCGGTTACGTTGGCGACCAGTCCGCTCGCGAATTCCAGTCGGGCGTTAGCGATGTCGATTGATTTGGAAACCACGCTGACGCCGCTGGCGTAAATATCCGCAGGGAACTCCTGCGCCAGCGCCAGTATCAGATCGAGATCATGTATCATTAAGTCGTGAACAACAGCTACATCGATCCCGCGAGGATTCCAGAGAGCGAGACGATGAACCTCAATAAAATCGGGTTTAATACTCAGATCGCCAAGTGCACGAAACGCTCGATTGAACCTTTCGATGTGACCAACCTGAATGGTCACACCGGCGGCATCGGCTTTCTCCAACAGTTCCAAACCTTCAGAGTATGTAGCGCAGACAGGTTTTTCCACGAAGAGATGAAGTCCGGCTTCAACAGCCTTAAGTGCGATTTCACAATGGGTTGTGGTTGGAGTAACAATATCGATAGCGTCCGACCTGCCGATAAGATCGTCGAGACTCCTCATCGCGGGAACGTTGAACTCCGATGATGATTTTGCCAGTGTCGAGGGATCGCTGTCCCAGATACCTGACAGTTCCACGTCGTCGATACCACATAGGTGCTTGAGATGTCTGCTGCCCAAGTAACCGCATCCGACCAAACCGATTTTCAGCAAAATAATCCTCTTGAATATAAATTTTAATAAAATTCTCGTACCGCAGGGTGTCCTCGAGTTCTTTGATTTATTCAGGAAGAGCATCACGTTCGTCACTTTCTCGTCATCCCGGACTTGATCCGGGATCCAGATAAGTTTGACAAATAGTTACTTACTTGCCTGGATTCCCGCCTACCAGTCTGTCCGAGAATGGATTTCTGCCCGCCGTCAGACGCCCTCGTCTGACGGAAAAACAATAACTTAACTGGCAGACGGGGGCGTCTGCCAGCGGGAATTTGGTATTCTCAGACACACTCCTACGCGGGAATGACAAACACAATTTTCCGAATATTTCAAAGGACTCGTCCTCACCCTGCGGTTGTAAAATTGTGTATTAAGCAGCGGGGTGGGGACACCCCGCTGCACACGTGCTGATCTTACAGTTGGATTAAGGTTTCATAATATAACAAAAAAAGCGGGATCGACCAAAGAGTCGATCCCGCTTGTTCGTGAAATGATAGTTAACATTCACCCTAAGTAAGCTCGAAGCGATTTGGATCTCGTGGGATGATTCAGCTTGCGGAGAGCTTTCTCCTTGATCTGGCGCACCCGTTCACGGGTGAGTTTGAATTCAACGCCTATTTCTTCGAGTGTCTTCTGGTCTCTCCCGATTCCGAAGTAATATCTGATAACCTCTGCCTCACGTTTGGTGAGTGTGGAAAGTGCTCGTCTGACCTCGAGTTTAAGCGATTCATCCATGAGATGTGAATCCGGTGATGGTTGAAGATCGTTGCGGAGGATATCGAGCAGACGATTATCCTCGCCATGTGCGAATGGAGCATCCATCGAGAGATGACGACCTGCCATCTTCAAAGTATCGGTCACCTCGATGATGTTCATCTTCAATTCATCGGCAATCTCCTCAGGAGAGGGTTCACGCTCGAATGACTGTTCGAGTACATTGAACACCTTGCCGATCTTGTTAAGCGCTCCAACCCGGTTTAACGGCAACCGGACGACGCGGGACTGCTCGGCGAGAGCCTGCAGTATCGACTGCCGAATCCACCATACCGCATAAGAGATGAACTTGAAACCGCGCGTCTCGTCAAATCTCTGTGCTGCCTTGATCAGCCCCAGGTTTCCCTCGTTGATAAGATCGCCTAAAGACAATCCCTGGTTCTGATACTGTTTGGCGACAGAGACAACGAACCTGAGATTTGCTTTGACAAGTTTCTCCAGCGCTATTTGCCTGTCCCTGAAACTGAATTTTGGAGTTTTGCCGTTTTGAACGTCGGTATCCTCTTCCGGTTTGTAGTTGATTGTTCCTGCGAGACGTATCTCCTCGTCAGGTTTTAACAGTTCAACCTCACCGATCTCCTGTAGATAACGTTCGAGCGACTGGTTAGTGCGAATGTTTGGTTTTTGGGTGATTTTGCTCATTCAGTCAGTTGGTTTTGTTCTACTTGTTATTTATTGTTGTCGGATGGCACGGGTTGCTTGCTACCCGTGTTTTAAATCCCTGATAAGAGTAACTTACGAATTAGCAATATATTATGATGTGTCTGTTGATGATATCGGCATAATCGAACAGACCGAAGTCTTCATGTAATACGAACAATTTGTGAATTTATCAACAAAGACCCTGTTTCTCACCAAATATGATTGAACAAAATGCGGTACACTCGATCTAATGTTCAGAATCAAGCATACCGCTATGCTTCTATTTCTAAAGCTTGTATGATTGGACGACGTAGATCAAATACGATGGTAATTTATCAAGCGGGAGCAGTCTCAGACCTGAGTTCAACCAGCAGTCCGGCTAACTTCATGATGTCATCCCGTAACTTCACTCGCGCTGTGGCGGGATCGTTGAGGAGATCTGCCCGTGTGCTTGCATAATCAGCAGGAACGTTTGAGCCGGTCATGTAATGGTAGTAGCTCATCGGTCTAAGTTTTGCTCTCGCAAGGATCTGTTTACGGTCAAGATGCCCAATTTCAAGTGTTTTATCCCAGAGCGTATCGGTTGCAAATGAATAACCTTCTATCCTGCGCAGAGTTGTTTCTCTTTTCATCTTTTCCAACGGCAGCAATTCTTCAATGCGTGTGAGAAGCTCCTCAGGTGATAAATCCACAGTTCCCGCTGTATATTGATCGATGAGTTCAACAATCAGCGCACTGATATCGGACGGTAGATAGTGTAAGACCTTACTACTCACAATTTCCTCCAGAAAATGGAGATTATTACAGAATTAGATGGATGACAAAGGTCTCAATGCATCCCGGATCTTTTGAGTAGCAATAAGTATTCTGGTGGTAAATCCTTCTACTGCGGAAACTTATGTCTTCCAGTCCAATGTTGATTCTCAGTCACAATAAGGTAGTATTAAGTGACTGGTAACAGGGTAATATAAGATGATTTAAGTGTCAAGCAAGTCTTTTTTACAGATTATTTCTTTTCCGGTACATTTGAATAATGATACGGAATGCGATATTTAGCTTGACACTGGATACTGTTCAGTTTAACTTTAGAAAGCTAAGAAATAGTGAATTCCCATGTACTCGTATTGGTTTAGTAACACGGGGACATGATAACAATACTCAGGAGGTTCTTCAATGAAGTGTTACGTCAAGTTTATTCT
This sequence comes from bacterium, assembly GCA_013202285.1. Lineage (GTDB taxonomy): Bacteria > Electryoneota > AABM5-125-24 > Hatepunaeales > Hatepunaeaceae > JABMRV01. Next base: position 14,493 of record JABMRV010000104.1, read on the forward strand.
ATTGTGGGTTGCTCTTTTGCTACCCCTTACATCGTTTGCAGTTCAACCGCCGTCAACTGCACTAACAACAGGTGAATATCAGTTGATTCATGTGACCACGTCCCCGGAGCGTGACGAAGCAGATGATGACAGCGTTGTTTACTCCTATGGATTTGAAGAAGGCTGGGCAGGCTGGACACATATGGATCTCACCGATGTCGGTACAATGTGGCACATCTCCGAGGAACACGCTTATAATGAGGGTTCCAGTTGGTGGTGTGGGAATGAAGATATCGGTGGGTACGATAATCACTGGTTACAGTATCTGGAAACACCCGTTCTCGACCTGAGAGATCTTGAGAATCTCGTGCTTGAGTTCAAACTCTATTACAACTGTGAGGACCCCGATCATGAGGATATGGATCCGCCGGATCCTGAAGACTGGCCCGGTTACGACGGTTGGGATGGATGCAATGTTTGGATTTCAACCAACGGTGGTGATGAATGGGAAGTGCTAACACCGATTACTCCGGAATACGATTATGAGAGCCTGTTTAGTTTCGGTCATGAGTGGGGTATGGGAACTGGCATTCCCGGTTGGGCTGGCTTCGAAACCGAATGGTTTGATGCAGAATTTGACCTGAGCGAATATACCGAGGAAGAAGTTATAATCAGATGGGCGTTCTGCAGTGATCCGGCATGGGCGACTGGTGACGCACCTGATAATAACCGGGAAGCTATCGGTATGCTGGTCGATGAAATGCGGATACTTGCCGGTGATGATCCCATCTGGGAAAATGACGGCGCCGAAGTAGGTGACATGCAAGTGCAGTCCATGGGAGAAACAGTTGGTGATTACTGGGAAATCGCCGATGATGAAGGACATGAGAGCCAACATAGCGCTCACTGCTCGATTGAGATGGGAATGCTGAACGCTCTGGTCACACCGCCGCTCGAAATCCCTGAAGAAGGATTCTATACCTATTTCGATTTCTGGCTGATCTGCAATACGATTCACTCCAATTCAAATCCCGACGAAGATACCAACCTGGATGATTACTTCCGGATGGAGGTCAGTGACGATGATGGTTTAACCTGGCAGGATCTGATCTGGGATTACGGACATCCCGATCAACGTCCGGACTGGTATGAGGACTGGGCATATTACGGACCGGATACGTGGTATGGTGATCAATACGCTGAATGGAGACGGAAACTGAATATGACTCAGTTTGCCGGTGAGACCATCAAGCTGCGCTGGGTGATGATGGCGGACAGTGTCGAGGAGGGCGATCAGGGCACGGGTTTATGGATCGATGATTTCAGGTTGTTGACCACAGCCCGGCGTGAGAGCGATGTCGGTCTCGAATGGCTGCATATCGGTTATCCAATCACTATGGGAAGCGTTACCGAATGCCAGCTGATGGTTAAGAACTACGGCATGCTAACTCAGAACGATATCAGGAAATACTGGCGTGTAGATGATGAACGTCAAACACCCATAATACCTTTTGCAGGGGAACTGGGACCGGACTCGACCGATACCCGTAATTTTCTTCTGCAGCGACTGCCGTATTCCGGTGCGGCAACACTGTATGTTTATACAGCGCTGGGTGGCGATGAAGAACCGGGTAATGATCTCATCGAGACAGAAATTGTGATATACCCTGAAGATATGCACATGCTTGGTTATGATGATCGCCGCTGGGAATTTGGTGTTAATTTCACCAACGTCAATAACGGTCCTGCCGTCCTGTTTACACCGGTCGATGACGAAGTAAGGGGCAACATAGACCTGCAGGCTATTGAAGTGCTTTGGGATAGTGAAGAGCAGGAAGGCGAATTCACAACTACCATGCATATTTACGATGACAACCGCGTTCAGCTCGGACAGGAACTCTATTCGCGTGATATAACGGTCGGTCCTGATCAACTCTATCCGAACGTTTGCCGTATCAATCTGAGTGATGTGGGAGAATTGAAGAACCTCGATGACGACTTCTGGGTTTATTTCAATATCAACGGCATGGTTGAAGACAATAACTTTCCGAAGATACTTGGCAGACGTACTGACGGCGGAGATTATCCCAACTGGGGTGAAGGACACTATTTCGCCTCCAATGGTAATAATGTACAGGAAGCAGACTTTGAATTCCAGATGCGTGCTTTCATTACCGCCGCCGATGCTCCCGAAGAGATGGATTTGATTGCCGGGTGTGCCGAGATAGACTTTGAAATGGTGGAGGTCGATGATGTTAAGACCCTCAATCTGACAATGTTCGGAGGCGCTACTACACCTGTTACCATCCAAGACGTTGAAACTGACAATGATTTGTTCACGGTGGCTTATGAGGGTGAATTCCCGATTGTGCTGAACATCGGTGAAAGAGCGGTATTCCAGATCAGTTTTGCACCGCTGGAAGAAGAGGTATTCAGCGCTCATATAATTTTAGACTGCGATGATGAAACTCCTCCGTTTGTTCGCTTTCGCGGTCGTTCGACTGCAGACGTTTCCGAGAATTATACATCTCAGCCTGTGGAGTTCAGCCTGTGTGAAGCATATCCCAACCCGTTCAACGCAACAGCAGTAATACCGTTCAGTCTGCCTTACAAAGCTACTGTTGAGATTGCACTGTTCGACCTCAGCGGACGCAAGGTTGCCGAACTGGTTTCGGGAGACTTCTCAGCAGGCACGCATGAATTTATCCTTAACGCTGAGGATCTGGCTGCGGGAATGTATCTGTACAGGATGGAGTCAGCCTCGTTATGAACTCAGGAGCTTGTCCGTAGGCAGGCGGTTGCGGAGCGCCCATGGACAAGCTCCGAGTCGGGCCACGCCCACAACCCAACTCGGTCCATTGGCGCTGGGCACACT
>JABMRV010000105.1 GCA_013202285.1 bacterium
AGCGTAACCTGGCGGGGACGGGCTGTCAGGTTACGGGCTGACGCCCTTGAAACCCGACAGCAACACTAAATGCATGAAATAACAATGGCTTGACTGGATTCCCGCCTGCGCGGGAATGACACAGAAAGAACTTTGTCAACAAACACTAATTAAACCGATTTCAGTCGCTCTTGCTCAGCATAACCGTCCTGTTTCGCTCATTTTTCTCCGCCAGCAGCAGAGTGCGCAGCTTCTCCCAGTCATCAGTCGAACAATCCACACTGTCGAAACTCAACTGCCGGGTAACAATCAAACGATCATCTTTCTCTTCCGAGCTTAACCTGAAGCTGCCGATTTCATTCTCAATATCGATTCCATCGGGGATATGAATCGGTTCCCAACCGGTCATGTCGATATTCAATTGAACAATCTGATCCATCAATCCGGGCAGTCTTACAGGCGAGTCGCGCTTCTCAATATGCATGTCAACACCGGACGGCAAACATTCGAATGAACCTCCCGCAGGTTCTCCAATCATTAGATTGACACGTCCGTAATGATCCTCCTCGCCGACCGGAGCGGTGAATTGAAATCCAGCGGTTATTACAAAACGGTTGAAGGTCGCGGGATTGAAGTTCGTTATCTCGGCACCATCGATTATTCCCGATACAACCGCCTCAAGGTGATCCCGTGCCTCGTTTGCCAATCCTTCCATCTGATCAAACGGATTTAGACCGTGCGTTGCATGATAGTAGCCGTCGCCCTGCCAGCGCTCTTTATCTTCGTCGTAATTGAGATTAATCCTTACTTCAAGCAGACTCCTGGTTCTGTCACCTTTCCAGGTCACTTCCGGATCATCACCGCTGCCGGGAATCCAGACGGTGCGGTTATATATAGGCGCCAATCCATTGTGCAATTCGCTGCTGACAGGATCGTAATACGCCTCGACATCATCTCCACCGCTGACCCATACAGCGATTCCGTCCATCCGGCTGATGGAAGGTACGTCTTCGGTAATATCTCCGTAACTCATTCCCCGGAAGACCGGAAAAACCTCAAAACCTGCTTCTCTGAAGAGCGCACCGGCGAGAATGGCACGATCGAGCCGGTGACCGTAAGCTGTTTCAAAAGTCCGTTGTGCAGGGCGCGTCGCCCAGAGCCAGTAGTCTTCAGGATAATGCACCAGGCGGGTGGATCGCTTGACTAATTTGGCTATCCGGTGAGCCTTGTCGGTCATTGTACGGGCATCAGTCAGCAGATTGTCAACGCTGTCTTTCAGTGCATCGTTGATCTTCAAACTCTTCTCAAAACTGCGTTTCAGGTCCTTTCCGTAATCATCCCAATCTTCCCAAGTCGTCCATAAAACGTGAGGCAGGAAGGCTGCCGGATCGTCTGTCTCTGAAGACAGAAAAGGAGCAACCTCCTCTATCCGATAAGAGTAAATGTACTGATCCAGTTCACCGTCGTATTCTCGCTGTAAGACGTTAACATCCGGTGTAACAAAGACATTAGGCTCTTTACCAGGGGCAAGTCCGATACTGAACTGCGATAACAATACCGGATCACGCCGGGCGAACAGCCATAGTTCGTCCGCTCCTTTACGGTAGGATATCTTGTCCTCCAAGCTGTACGCTGATTCGACGATGCACGGCAGTTCGATACCGTCATGCAGCAGCACTATCTCGCGCCTGTTGTTGTAATCATAAGCAGTGCGGAGCGCTGAGGGTGTCGTTTCGACAACCGCCGTCGCACCGCTCTCACACCATTTATTGTCGCGCCAGGTGCGTAGAGCTTCGAGATGGAATGTCTGATGAGTTTCGTTATAGGGCACACGAATGTCGCCATATTCTCTTACTACTACAGCATTGTTGATCCAGATAATTCGATGCACGATAGTCGTCATGCGACCATCCGCCTGCCAGTGTATTCGGCAATCGTCGAGCAGGATTACAGCGTCAACTTTATCAAGGTCAAAGCTCTTTCGGGCGGTTCTCATAAGTTCAGATATATCATGCTTGCCTGTTATATCCATTTGAGCCACAGCGAGTGGAGCACTGAGAAAACCGGTGATCAGAAAAAGAGCAAAAACGGTTTGCTTCACTGACACTGACAGAGACCTGTCGTGCTGATGACAGGCACAGAGACCTGTCTTACTGATCCTCATCGGTCGCCTCCCTTCTCAACCCGAAACAGGGTTTTGGCGTAATTCCCGGCTCCGTTAACGGCGTCGCGGAAACCCTCGTAGCCATCCGGCGGGATCTGACGCCGCCTGATCTCAATAGTTTGTTCGATTTTCAGTGTATTTCCCTTCATCTCGCTACCGGCATTGAAATATGCATAAGTCTCATCGATCTCTTCCGCCTTTGGGGGTTCGACCAGTGTGTAGCCTCCCGGAAGACCGATCCGCTCCTCTCCGCTCAATAGCTGGGTATAGTAGAGAAAAACATCTTTGCTCCTCTCATCCTCCCACTCGTAATCACCCGGACGCAACAGATAACGGTTGTTGACCGTAACCTGCATCATGGGGCTGCGGAATTCGAGTCCGGTATCGACCGGCATGGCGTATTCGGAAATGCGATATTGTATCTTTATCCACATCCCGCGGCTGAAATCGAGTAGTTCACCATGCTTGACGGTAATCCCTTCTATCCGGTCGCTAACTGGCTGGAGGAGACCGGCAATGAATGCTTTCAGCTCAGAACGTCTGTGACCGGACACTATCCGGCGGAGCCGCGAATCCATTGCTCCGTCTCCTCGCAGTTCCAGTGTTCCCTCAAGATTGCCATGATTGTCGATCTCTACTTCACTAACAACGTACAACGGTGACTCTTCAGGTGGACTGTAGGGAATACTACTGAGATCTTCCCCCCTGCGAGTGCCGATCACGAAGTGCTGTTCGGTCTCAAGTTTCGACCAGATGTCTTTGTAAAACGGCGCCCAGGTCGGGTCATACATGACGAAGCTGCCGTTGTCCTTCCTCAGAGCGACGACGCTGTGGTTGAACTGATCGGCAGGCATGTCTTCCACCCTGCTGCCAGCCATTGTCATGGCGGCATACGAATCCATTCCCGCGGCGCGCATCATGACAACCAGCATCGAGGCTATGTCCTTGCAGACCCCGCTGCGCTGCTGAAATATCATCTCACCTGAATGCAGAGTATAACCCTCACCCTTGCCCATCGTCTGACCGCTGTAGCGTATGTTCTGTGCGACCCAGTGAAGCAGTACAGCAGCCTTCTCATCCTCGCTTCCCTTGGCAACACCTGCCTCCTTCAGTATCTCATCGACCTTCGCCTGTATTTCGGGTGTGACCGTAAACTGGTTCTCATTGATCTGGAAGAACCAGCGGCTCTTCGCTTCCCAGTCCTCAGCGCTGCTCATAACGACCTTGGTCACTATATCATTCGCTCCCGGACGGTATCGTTCATATCTTCTTGCAGGAACGTCCAACGCCCACCAGGCATAAATCGTGCTGTCGGCAGAATAACTGGTTCGACTGTACAGCGTCCCGTTATATACCTGTGAATGCAGTCGTTTACCTTTGGGAAACGTCAGTTCATATCGCTTCTCAACGATGGGCACATTCGCTTCAAAACGAACTATATCGAAATATTCGCCGGGCATGGGCGGGATATAGTTTTCATCCGGTGGAGGCTCATCGGTGAGCAGAGCGTATGTAAAACCCTTGCGGAAACCTATCACCTCGATACCGTCCCCGACTTTCAGCCGGGGCAACTGTAGCGACTTGATCCGATTTCCCCAGTATATGGCGCTCTGCGGGGCAGGAAGATCCAGAACGTCATCCACATCGACAGGGATCTTCTCATCATCGCGGACGATATTAACTTCCTCGATTTTCACGTAGCTGCTCCGTGGGTCGTATCCCCATGTCAGGACTGATAAATTCCTGCATCCGACATCAGTTAGGATCTTGTAAAGCTTGTAATCATCGACCTCGGTGACACCGCTCTATTTGACCCGGTTAACGGTTAGGTCATAAACAATAACATGGTCGGCGTCATCGTGGGTTTCGGCATCACCGGCTGAGGCAATCCGGTCGAAAACCGTCTGTGGCGGTTTATCGCCGGGAGGTAATTCGCTCTCCTGCGCTACAAGACCGGTTACCGGTAGCAGCGCTATCAGTATGATTAACAGGATGGAAGTTAAAGAAGGGATCAATAGCACCTCCGTTGATGTATGTGTTCTGGTGGAGTCAATTTCGGTTTTATTAATGGGATTAATTAGGACTTACCCGTAAATAGCTTATCCCGCACTTGCGGGATGAGAGACACTTCGTGTTGCGAATGAAACATGGGCAAACAAGTAGCCCATGCCACCCAGCCTGATTACTTAACCGACTGATAGTTAGTACCATCGCTGAGCAGCTTTCCCATGCTGGTATGATCTTCAACACGATATCCGAGTTTTTTGTAAAATTCAACTACTTCACTATTGCCAGCCCGTACCTGCAGGTTAAGTTTATGACAGCCCATTTCGGTCAGATCATCCTCGATGCGTCTCATCAGGGCTTCTCCTATACCACGTCGGCGAAAATCAGGATGAACAGCGAGATAATAAACCCAGCCTCGATGACCGTCATACCCCGCCATTGCCGTTCCAATAAGCACGGATTCAACGGTGGCTACAAGAAACAGCTCGCGCTGAACGGTAAGCTTGCGGCGAACATCCGATTCCGGATGATTCCAGACGGGATTATTCGGGAAAACCAACCTCCAGAGTTCAACGACCGCACTCTCATCCGTTTCCGAGTAGATACGGATTTCTAAACCGTTGATACTTCCGTTCATCAGATCAATTCAACGCCAATACTTTCTCAGTCTCAATCTGCCTGAAGATATCATGGAGGAAGTCCACGTAGATTTCTTCCATTTTTCTCTTTTCCGGATGGAACGGATAGACGAAGATCAGTAGTGCCTGCACCCACTTCCTCGTCGAAGCATCCCGGTTATACCGCTTGATGAGATGACCTTCCGAACCGTAAACATCAAGAGTCACTGAGTATGATTCGGTATATGGGATCGGCAGGATGGTCACCAATAGCGTTGAGAATAGACTGCCCAGAAAATGTTTGGCAAATGATTTGGTTCTCCTGAACTCGATCTCCATGACAAAGTCATGAACATCCACCAAGCTATCCCTTAACGCACGCCTCTCAGGTTCGTTGACATCAGAAGCATAATTGGTGAAAGTGGCATAACTCTCAATGTTGTTTAACTCACTGAGGGCATCGTTAAAGATGTCGTAAAAACCTGAGACAACACGCCTCTTGCTGTCAAGCTTCGGGATAGCGTCATATCCTGTTGTCTGCCTTAAGTGGCTGAAGACAAACAAGACGCTTACCTTCTCGGCTCCGTAGTTCAACTCTGTCGGTTGAGTAAATCTGCCGCCCAACTCCGTCCTGAATGTGGCGCAGCCTTGTACGATGAACAACAGGAGCAATAATAAAAACAATCCGGTAGAAGTTCGATACATTATACCTCCTAATGAGAAATCTTTAGAAGTGTTTTATCGCCCGTATCACCCAGATCCAACTCGGTCATCTCTCAAGTGTAAAGGGATTAACGCTCAACGGCAGCGGCTCGCGAACACCGCCACCTTTCAGTTCCATCTCTTCTGTCAGAATCGACGGGGTTATGATGGCAGCCGGATATTTGAATTGTTTGAGCGCGATCGGCTGCCTGAGATTGTAAACCTGCTCGTCATTGCCCATCGCTACTATGTCCCTCAGGTTGCGGATCGTCGCCTCGTCGAAGACCAGTCCGCGCACCGGCTCCATCCTGCCGTCATCCGCATATACCCTGTACATAATCACCGGAGCCGTCAACATGGGCTGCTCGTCAAGGTCCATGTCTGTCCACATGTACTCAGACGATAGCTCCGGGTTTTCCAATAGCTTAACCAGTAAACCGTATTCATTCCCAAAATCCCGGCATAAACTCCTCAGTTCCTTAACTAACTTCTTCATCGTCTTCGGTTTGTCCGGCTTGACAAACAGGTTCGTTATGCCCGGTACGTTCCACTGGTTGTACAAGGTGCGGGCATGACCGTTTGAAATCGGTATTTTCTTGACAGGCAGCCGCCCTATGGGAACCGTAATCAGACGTCCCTCTTCGACGAGTGTCAGATTGCGGCACTTTACACCCTCGTCATCAACCACCTGGTAACCTGCCAGCTTGTGTCCCAGATAACTCTTCCTGTCCGGTTCATCTGTTATAGTCACAAACCCGGGTAATACCCTGCGATTTACCCGACCGGCAAGCTTCCCGGTCTTTAGCTCCTGGCTGATCCATTCATCGGATGCAAGAGGTTTCCGCACCGGTGATAACTGCCTGACGAAAAGCTGTGAGATAAGCTGCATGGAAGCATAGTCGGAAAACAACACCGGACCTGCATACTCGTCCAACTTTGGCGCTGCCGCGACAGCCTCCAGATCGGCTGCCATCCGTTTTATCTCCCCGATAAGCTCGTCGTTCTGAGGCGGTTCCTCATCATCACGAGAGAGATACTGCAAATAACCTGTCAAACGTTGACCGTCTTCCGCCTGTGCGGTTGCGGAGATCGTCAGAGCATGGTAAACCGCTCCCTTCAGATGCTGGCTGCCTTCCGAATTGATATATCGCTTGTTTATCGCCATAGCATTATATGAGACATTCCAATCCTGCAGGCTGGAGAATTCATCGAGAGCTTCTGCTGCCTGCCTGACCTCGGTTTCCCATGTTTTCGCATCGGTTTCAAGGATGATCGGTTCACTTAGATGCACAAAGCTTTCCGCTGTGGAAAAATCAGGAACCTCAGTGGTTGTCGGATGAGCCTGGAAATACGACTTTTTTCGCGCCAGGTTCTCCAGTGCGTTCTTGTAAGCTTTGTCGGTATTGAGCCAGATCTGATGTCGCAGGCTGTTGTATTCGTCTTCCTCAACCAAACCCTTGGGCATATTGTACATGTCACGCCAGGTCCCGATAAAGTTGCTGTTGTCCTGAGAAGGATCACCTACGCGCAGTTCGATGTACAGGAAACGATGAACTTCACGCTGAGACTGGATCAAGGCTCCGTAGCGCGCCGAAATGCTTATCGACTCGTTATCTTGAATCCGGTAGCTCACGAAATAGGGTTTAGGCATATCCTCAATCGCCAACCGGCTCATCGAACGATCCAGCTCGTCGATCATGGCTCTAAAAACCGGACTGTCGATCTCGGCGCCGGATGAAATGTTTGCGGTCGTCAGAATGATCAGATTTATGAGAAGAAGTTTTATCGTGGCTTTCATTTTTTAGCTCCGTTGGTTTTATTTAAAAGTAGCAAGTAGCAAGTTACAAATAGCTCGTGCCATTCATTCAATACAGCTAAGAACCGCTTGCCAACTTACTTATCATGCCGTGGTGGGGGCAGTATCGGTGGTTTCTCCTGTTTCTTGAAACGTTTTTCAATTTCAATTTCTGATACAAGTATGCTGGGTGAAACAGCAGATACCGGCACCGATCCTGATTCGGCTCCGCATGTGCCGTTGAAAGGAGTGTCATCGTCTGCGGTCAAAATGATCTTACTGAAGCAGGTCAATGGTGTGCCTACTATGTCCACGCCACGCACAACCTCATCCGGACGGTTATCGGCATAGACCCTGTAAACCAGCAGGGGAATCACTTTGAAAGCCTGCGGCATCCAGCGGCGGGTCATCGTAAATCCACCGGCAATATCGTCGAAGATCAAACCGTAAGGCTTTCCCTGCTTTTTGCATTCTTCTTTCAGCTTCTCCCGCAGTTTTTCAAAAGAGACAGCCTTATCGGAATGGATAATCAGATTACCCTGGCGAGCGACCACATCACGACCGTATTCCCGGCGGGAATGTCCGTTGCTCTCAGGGAAGTTTTCAATAGGTGAACGGGTAGTGAGGAAATTTCTTAGAATACCCTTTTCAACCACCGTCACCCGTTGTGCCGGGGTTCCCTCGTCATCGAACTTGTAATAACCCCTTAGATCGATCCCGTTGAATTGAGCAATGGTGGGATCGTCATAAATGCTCAGGAATTCAGGGAGGATAAGTTCACCGACCTTTTTTGTGAATGTCTGACCTTCCTCTGAACCCTTTTGCCGGTGCCCTTCAATGCGATGTCCGAAGATCTCATGGAAGAATACACCGCTGGCGCGATGGCGCAGAATTGCCGGACCGATAAATGGCTCGACCACTGGTGCGTCGATCAACGCTTCCAGTTCTTTGACAAGCCGTTCAGCATCCTTCATCAGAGTCGCTTCATCGGGCAGGTTTTCTGCTGACGCCGCAGTGTAGGATTCATACCGGTCGAGCTTCATCCCGTCCTCCGCCATGCCGGATACACTGATGCCGGCACGGAGATAATGGTTGGAATGCTGGAGTCGGCTGCCTTCATTGTTAACCATGTAAGTTGTCTTGTCGGTCGTCGCTACTCTGACGCTCGATTCCTGAACGAAGGGAAAATCGTTGAAGTAGCTGCCTACTTTTTTCAGTATCCCTGTCCATTTTTCAATGTCAAGCTGGGTGAATGACAGCGGTTCTGTGAACTGTTGGGGTTGTGCAGGCGAGAAATCGTTCGACAGATCTTCTTCTTCCACCTTCACCTGCCGGTTAGTGAGGACTTTGGTGTATCGCTCCTGTGCCTTGCTGTACTGGTATTCGGTCTCGTTCCACAGCGCCGCTTTTATTGCTTTGGCATCAGCTTCCATCGGGAACTCTATAACACGCCTGGGTGAATAGTTTTCCCTCCAACCACCGCCACGTATTTCGTGGGTGTTGTCCAGTTCCATACTGCTTACGCGTACATCGACATCCAGGTATCGCATGTGTGAAGAACTCGGCGCTTCCAGACCACCGTTGGTAACGCTTGCACTGTATTCACGTACTTCGGTGACGGAATATTGCAGGTAGTACATCGGAACTTCGGACGCATCTGCCAGATTCTTCATCGACCGGTTCAACTCCTCTTTCATCACATCGAGGATGTCAACGGTCTCACCTGCTGAAAGCACGGAGATATGCATCAGCGGGAACAGGCATAATGCAACGACAAATCTTGTTAACTTCTTCATTTACTCTCCCGTTATATTTGTATATGTTGGATTTTTGATTTTGGATTACTTCACCACGCGGCAGGAAGCTCAAGATGCTTCCATATCTCTGACAACACCTCACCTTTTTGCTCCAGGTAACAGAAATGCCCGGCGCTGCTGATGACAATCAAATGTGAATCCGGAATCAGCTCGCTCATCTCTTCTGCCATGTACACAGGCGTTGCTGTATCCTTCTCCCCCCAGATCAGAGCGGTTGGAGCCTCAATTCCTCTCAACTCAGCGCTTAAATCCTCCTTCAGAACCTTGACCAGTATGCCGCGCATAACGGGCGACGCCAGTTTCCAGTCCTGAGACCCGAGTTGTTCACGCTGTTTCTCCATATAAGCAGCAAGTCTGCCCTTCAGGATTCTCGCTCCCCTTGACAGGCTCTTTGCGGTGAGGATCTTAAGACGGATCTTCAGGCTCCATCGTGTTCGCAGTCCCGCGCTGGCTATCAGAACAAGACTATTCACCAGTTCCGGATGCTGCGACGATAGCATGATAGCAACTCTACCGCCGAAACTGTGAGCGATGATGTCCAGACCGCTCAAACCGTTCATAGCCAGCCATCCCTTCAGGATCGTCACATAATCCTCAGTATCCCAGGATTCGGACGGCTCGGGCGAATCACCAAATCCGGGTAACGATATGGAGATTATCTGCCGATGCTGCGATAACGGTTTGCCGAGGACATCCATGGAATGCAGATCACCACCCCAGCCATGCAGCATCAGTATCGGTGGAGTGCCTGCACCGTAGAACTTGCCTGCTATCTTATCCAGATTATAGTTTTCGACCGATTCACGGATCAATTGCACCTCTCACCGTGTTCATGCCAGAATTCTTTGACTTGGTTGAGTATAGTGCGGCTCCATAGAAAACAAGGTCCCCCGCGGTCAGGTCGCCGCACCTGACCACATATTCAGGCGTATAATGTTTGCTGTCAACTGCGGCGGGTTGACAGCTGCTTGCACTATTAGGCAATGATTTTTCAACAGGAAATAATTACAATAAGCAATATCTCAAATCCGATACGAAAAGGCAATAAAAAAGGATGTACCATCGGTACATCCTGAAGATATTGCTAAAACACTTCACGGTTTAACGATAAATCACATAAACCACAATGAAGAAAAGTGATAATCCCATCAGCAGACTACCGGTCATTCTGTGTTTTGTGAAAACTGTATAGTTGACCGAGAAAAACCACCGGGTAAAACTTGAGTGTCTCTTTATTCTCTCCGTGGCGCCAAACCAGGTGTTACCCAGCGCGTTCCATCTAACCAGCAGTCTGGGACGAAAGAATAATATCGCACCGACTATAAATATGAACAGACCGGCAAGAAACAAGAGTAGAATAGTAAAATTCAGTGTGTCCAAAGTAATCCTCTAAAACTCATCACCTACTGACTGCCACCAGACTCGAAACTCCTTTTCCACTCCCCCCCCGGGAGGATTCCTGTGGCGAAGTTCAACTATCTCCTGAGTTGAAGGACCGACTGTTGCGGTCGATGTAATCTTGTAAACATATTCGTTGTTCCAATACGATCCGATTCTTTCCCGCGTCTCCTCGATATCAATTGTAAATGCACCACCAGCCAGATTAATTGGTCCTATCGTTGTTGCGGCAGTGTTTCCGAGCGCGAGATATCGCCTGCCGTATTGAATACCGGCATCTGCAAGGTAGAACGCCCTGGAGATGGTAACTTTCCGTCCCGCCGCATGAGCATCTGTCACCATGCGCGAGACTAAAGTCACCCCAAACATCGAAAGCAGAGTCACCACCATTACACCGACAAGCAGCATATTTCCATAGCTGTTATCGTGCCTCAGAATCTTTTTCAGCCAGACCGGTTTCATTTTCTACCCTGCATCCGCGGAAAGACAGTCGTCCGCATCTTCATCGTTTTTCCATTAAGCACAGCTCGGGCATAAATCGAAAAACGTACTATACCTCCTTCAGTCGTGGCAGTGAACTCTGAAGAACCGTTATCGATGCCCTGATTGACCAGGGGGTATTGAGTGCCCCAATTACCACTCGCAGAATTTCGGTAATCAAAACTATCGCCATCGAAGACATAACCGATCAGATGATTGTCAAAATACACTCCGTAGGGCCAAGAGGTGCGTTCAATACGCCCGAATTTCCTGAATAGAAGTTGCGAACTACTGATGGCAATGTATGTCGAGTCAATTTCACGTAAATCATGAGAGGTCATCTCGAACGCGCGGCGAAAATCCTCATGAAGAGTACTTCGCACGTTATGATCATGGTAAATCTGTATCGACGAAACGAGTGTCTCTGCGAAAACACCTGCGAGTAATGATGTAATAACTATAACTACTATAATTTCGATCAGAGTTGTCCCAGTCTCATCCTTTAGATTTCTTAATTTTATTATTGTTTTTTCTCGAATCTTTTCCATCATTTCAATATGTTTTTGCTACTTCGATTATGGCAATGCGGAATGATCCATCACGATGGTCGTGAGTACTATCGGTGATGTGAGACCGTGATCCACTGTCACCGTTATCCTCTTGTACTCATACTGAGCGCCAGTATCGACTGTCTGTACATTCACCGTGCGGGTAAATGCACTGAAAGGTGCGCTCGGATTGACAGAGGAGTATCGTCCGGCAGTGATTGAACTGTAACCGAAACCTCCACCACTACCGGCTTTGTGAGCGAGGATGATCTCCATCTGTTCAATGGCAAGCAGTTCGGCAGTGGTAATGATTTCCGCGGTTTGTGAGTGGGCAAAAGTTGTCGCATACATACTTGCTATAGCTGGAATGGCAACCGATAGAAGAATTATGGTAACTACCAGCTCAACCATGCTGTAGCCATCGACCTTCGTCGAATCTCTAAGGGGCGATCTGAGCTTTGCCTGCATTTTCGACCAATCAAGATTCATCAATCAACCCATGCCTTGCCGGTAAAGCGGGCAACCCTGATATTAACAGCGTCATTCAGCGTACAAGCTATCATATTCGTCTGAGATGATCCCCAGCTATAACTGACAACACTCATCTTACCGGATGTATCGAAATGCAACTCACTGTCAGGGGATGTAATTGTGACAACTTCTCCCGGATCAACCACAAATTGATTTCCCCCCTGTGGTTTGGCAACATCTGAATTATCGATATAGCGAATGCTGTAAGTATTAGGGTCACCGGGCGTAACACCCCCCCCGTCGTCGCCGCCACCGCCGAAAGCGTAAGCTTCACCTGCAAAAGGAGCTGCCAGGAGCGCCACAGGCAGCAGTAGAGCACGAACTCCACCGGTCAGTACCGGATTCTGTTTAACCTCTTTGGCAATTGCTGGTCCTTCACGATAATACCAGCGAACGAAAGCACGTCCCGGACGGGATTTTCGCAGAATCCGATCCCTATATCCGCGCAATGCAGAGACATGTGGAGAATTCTGTCCGTAACAGACTGTGGCAACGAAACAACCCTCGCCTCCTCCGCCTCCTCCCTCACCAGTGCTGTAGAAATTCATCTTCGTGCCCTGGGTACCAGTCCGTGCAACATGCTGAGCATACCCTATATCGCTGATAATCCGCTGAGCAGTAGCTTGGATCTTCTCTGCCGAGGTATCGGAGAATTTCACAATCGCCACCACGGCAAGAATACCGACAATAGTTATAATAACTATTAATTCTATAACTGTAAAACCCGTCTCTCTGTCGGCATTAATATCTCTTCTCGACCGCTTGTGCTCCATATCGGAATATCCTTAATAAATAGACATATCACTGGATCGAACCGAATGCTCTATACATCCCGAAATTATCGGTTTAGACTTCAGGCTCCTGAAAGAGTCATCCTGCAGCAGGTAGCCTATCATCCCTGAATCTGACTCCTCCCTTTATAAATAATACGTAGAAACATTCGAGAATCCGAATCTTGTCGATCCTTGTAAAGCTAAAAGAGACCGGACTTAGCAAAGCCCGGTCTCAAATTAGTTGTTGAGTTACCTAAGTATTAATGAACGTCACAGGCAACCATACCATTCGCATCCAGACTATAGTTACCGCCTGCAGAACATACTGGAACAGCGCCGGTGGCAAACCAGGTATCCAACACGTCAGCCCAAGCCAGGTTGGTGATCCAATCAGCATCCGGTGTTGCAGAATTTACCAACTGGTCGGCATACTGCATGGCAATAGCTGAATTAATAGCGCCTTGGTTGGATTCACATTTCGCCTGATTTGCAGCGTCCGTCAGACTGATGAATTTCGGCACGGCAATCGCAGCCAGAATTCCTATGATCACGATAACCATGATCAATTCGATAAGAGTAAAACCCTCATCTCTGCGGAAAGTTCTTGCTAACATTTTGATCTCCTTAGTTATAATTAAATGAAATTTGTTTCGCTTCCTGTGTCAAACAGCGGCAAGAGGCGTGCCAGAAAAATCACAAATCACTATAATTATATGTATATACTGCAATTACGAACATCACTGATTCATAAAATACGATATTATTGTTTATTCGCCACTTATAAGTGTTCCATTATGATACACGCTTGAATCGTTGCTATCTATTGTGTTTCAATATGAACCACTTCTGCAGAACATCCCTTTCAGTAACCTCATCTACCGAGGCAATCCTTCAACCAACGAGCTGTTTCGGGCTCCTCACCTGCTTTCACAGGAAGAGGTCGGAAGTTGAATTCTGCTGGTGAATCGGGATGAAAAACAATCCAGTCAAGACTCTGACCGTCCATTCTCGGGTGAGCCACCAGGGTTTTACCCAGTGTGAACGATGAACCGCTCTTGAACTTCCTGCTGGAAGTTAGCGCCAGATCAAACTGAGGGTATTGCGGCAATAGTTTACGCAGGTCATCCTCACTCATATCTGTCAGGAGAATTATATAATCCGAACTGACAGGGATATTATCAAGGATCTCTTCAAGAACCGTTTCGGGAGCAATCCTCGTCCAACCTATCGGTGCAGTGAACCTGCGACCAGCTTGATAATTCACCAGCGATGTAACTGCCAGTCGAACACCATCGATCTCAATTGTTATCCAAGGTTTGAATATTCGTCTTCCTGATTCGGGAACGATCAGGTTTGCTGAAATAAGCTGAATTCCGGCTGAATCGGCAATCGATTTCAGGAAATTAATACCGTAGAACAGATCGCGCGGAGTAACTCCGAGAACCCTCAGTCCCTGCCTGGCGAGCCCGAAGAATGCACAGCGGCTGGCTAATTTGCCTCCCTCAGGGTCTAAATCAAGGATTCCACCGCAATCCATTCCTGTAGGAATCCTCTTAGGGAAAAGTTCACTCACAAGTTTGAAGCGGGTAGCAAGTCCACCCGTCATCCCGCCCGGGCAGTCGCAACCGTTGACTCTGGCTCGATACGCACCTGAGACGAGGACGATAATATCCCCCTCCTCTGCAGCTGCAACTGAACCGAGAACCCAGAGAAGAGTCAGAACTAAGAAATACCTGTTAAGCACCATTAATCAGAACGGCAGATCGTCCTCAATATCCTCTTCAGGGGCATTCTCTGACGGTTGCGGTGACGGACCGGAATCGGACTGCTTACCGCCGGTATCGTCCTTACGGCTCAGCATATTCATCTGTTTACCGATGATATCCGTCGTATAACGCTTGACGCCGTCCTTCTCGTAGGAACCATAGCTGATTTTCCCCTCGATATAGACACTTTGCCCCTTTGACAGATACTGCCCGGCGGCTTCAGCGGTTTTACCGAACAGAACGATTCGGTGCCATTCGGTTGAATCCACCCATTCACCATCGGAGTTCTTACGCTTTTCCGAGGTGGCGATAGTGAATCTCGCCACAGCTAGTCCGCTGGGAGTGTACGTTAGTTCGGGATCTTTGCCCAGGTTACCTATCAGGATAACCTTGTTTACCCCACGTGCCATTTGATCTCCTATCTCTATTTATTTCTGTTAAGTAAACAATCTGTGAATATCATCTGGTCTTCATCGGGGAGGGCTGACATTCCTGTCCGCCACCTTATCTAAATCTGGGAGCCCCGACATCTGTTCTCATCTCAGGATTCAATGGTTACATCATCTCTGCCGGTTCCATATCCCCGATTCATAAAGCGGAAAACGGCAACTATCAGGACTGCACCGACAACATTTGCCACAGCATCGCTTGGACTGGGAAATCTACCCGGAATGAAATACTGCCATAATTCATTGAGACCACCCACTACCGCACAAAATATAATTGTCAATAGAGCTGATCTCCACCAGGGCAGGAGTTTTCCTGTCGAGCGAAGGTAATTGAGCAGAAACCAGGCGAGAATTCCGAATTCAATCGCATGAAGTGTCAGATCCTTACCAAAAATCCACCCTAATGGTATAAGAGCATTACCACGGAAAGATGAAACTGCAAATGTTGCAGCGATGTAAAGAATTATCAATAACTTCCATGTAACAGGTGTAAATATTTTCTTCATCATATCTCTTTAATCACTGCGGGCAGGAAATCAATAATATCTCCGGCAATCATCCCATGCTGACCCAACTCGTCCGCTGCCATATCACCGGCGGCTCCATGCAGCCAGCACCCCATCCAGGACGCTCTGTCCATATTCAGTCCCTGGGCAAGGAGAGAGGCAATTATACCAGTCAGAACATCGCCGCTTCCACCGGACGCCATTCCGGCATTGCCCGTAGAATTGATAATAACATTCCCGTCCGGTATGGCTATGATAGAGGGTGAACCTTTCAACACGAGTGTCACTCCCCGTTTGACAGCCCAAGAGCGGGAATGGCTGATCCGATCCGACGCAATCTCTGATGTTGAGAGTCCGGTCAACCGGGAAAACTCGCCGGGATGAGGAGTGAGAACGCAATCATTCGGCAGCATCTCGATTAATTCGGGATCATCAGCGAGCAGATTCAATCCATCAGCGTCAATGATTAGAGGTTTATCACTATTTTTCAACAACTTCCTTAATAATTTTGCCGTTTCCGGATTGCGACCGACTCCGGGACCGAAAACCAACACGTCCGCCCAGTCGATCTTCTCCCTGCTCTCCGAATATGCAGTTTCACTGAGGCAGCCATCCGGAGTTTCCGACAGAGGAAAAGTCATACATTCGGTAAGTTTCATCTCAAGCACTGCATTAAGGGATCGCGGAATACCGGCAACCGTCAAACCTGCACCTGTTCGCATTGCAGCTTCAGCCGCAAGCGTCGCAGCACCGGTCATTCCCGGGGAACCTGCGAATATGAACACATGACCGGCATCACCCTTATGATCTGCGGGCTGTCTGCGTGGAAGATACCGACTGACATCGGTGCGGTCGATAACATGCTGTTTTATGTGTCGGTCGATGACGACCTGCGGAGGGATACCGATATCGGCGATCATAACTTCACCGCTTAGATCGCGTCCGGGGGGCAGTAGAAGCCCGGCTTTAGGCAGACCGAAAGTAACCGTACTGTCGGCTTTGACCGCAAAACCAGTTGCTGAACCCGTATCACCTTCGACTCCGGATGGGATGTCAACCGCCAGTACAGGGGCGCTGGATGAATTTATCCGTTCAATTGCCTTTGCATACAGACCGTGCGCCTTCCCCTCAAACCCGGTGCCCAGAATAGCATCGATAATCAGATCGGGTCGATCAGTAGCATCATCAAATCCACCATCCGGTTTGACTTCGTTCACCTGACCGGAGAGTTTCTTGTAAAGCTCGCAGTTGAGAAGCGCATCTCCCTTCAGTTCTTTGACGGAACCGAGCAGAAATAGCTCAATTTCAGCGCCGGCATTACGCAGGTATCGCGCTATTGCAAAACCGTCACCGCCGTTATTTCCCTTTCCGCAGAAAATCATTACTTTCTTTCCGGCGGGATTATCATCCAGCATCCGACTTGCTTCGGCAGCAGCGGCTCGGGAAGCATTCTCCATCAGAACGATACCCTGCAGACCGAGATCCTTAATGGTTACCCGGTCACATTCACGCATCTGTTCCGTCAGTGCAACAGGGATCATTTGCCCGTCTCCATCCTTAAAATGTCATGCATGTGTATCAGCCCTGTCAGTGCGCCTGTTTTGTCGATCACCGGCAGGGATGTTATTTTCTTAGTTTCCATAATTCGCAGCGCTCGAGCACAGAGCGCTTCCGGTTCAATCGTTTTAGGATTGGCAGTCATTGCTTCCTCAGCAGTGAGATCGAGAGGATTAGTACTTTGTTCAAGCAATCTGCGCAAGTCACCGTCAGTTATAACTCCTTCCAGCCGTCTATTATCGTCGATGATGCAGGTTACTCCAAGTCGTTTGGCGGTCATTTTCATTAACACCTGCCGCATGCCGGTCTCCCGCTTGACAAGTGGAAGCGCTTCGCCCGTGTGCATCAAGTCCCTGACCATGACCAGCATTTTATGCCCGAGAAGACCACCCGGATGCAGCATGGCGAAGTTCTCCTCATTGACACCGCGTGACACGAGCAACGCTACTGCAAGAGCATCACCGACAGCGACAGTTGCGGCGCTGGAGGCTGTCGGCAGCAAACCATAGGGCCAGGAATACGACGGTACTGAAACATCCAGCACACAATCCGCCAGTCTTGCCAAAGAGGAGGTTTCATTTCCGGTCATGGCAATTATCGGCACTCCCAACCGCTTGAAACGAGGGAGGAGTTCGATAAGTTCTTTCGTTTCACCGGAGTATGATAGACAGATTGCCACATCTCCCGCTGAAACCACCCCCATGTCGCCATGAATTGCCTCGGCTGAATGAAGGAAAAGCGCCGGAGCGCCGGTTGAAGCAAGGGTGGCTGCTATCTTTTTGGCGGCTATCCCCGATTTCCCCAGACCAGTTACGATAACTTTCCCGCGACAGTCATTCAGAAATTCCAGCGCCCTATGAAAAGGCTCACCCAGGCGATCCGCGGCTGCAGTAATCGCTTCGCTCTCGTGCGAAAGGAGTTTCCTTGCTGTTTCAAGTAGATTATCTTTATTCATCTGTATAACTTAATGATATTCTGTTTATAGGTTCTTTGCTCCTCGTGTGGGTTATTGTATCCATATAAATCCCGTAGGGATTAATCCGTGAATAGCCACCGGCGTAAGCCGGTGGTGGAGAATACAATCCTATCACAATCCGTCAGTTGACGGATTCGCCGACAGGAATGTCGGCGCTCCCCATTCAATATAGCAAAGAACCAAGTTTAATAATATATAGTTGTTATATTGTACAGTCAAGCGCTTGAAAAACATACAAACAATACTGATTGAATGTCTGAGGAAGAAAAAAAGGGGAAAGTACCGGTTATCTACCTGTTGCCGATTGTTCTGCTGGCGATTTCTGTTCGGATAATATACTGGCTCCAGGCAGTTGATGAAGCATGGTTTATTGCTCCCGGCATGGATCCCGCTTTCTACAGTACATGGGCTGCTGATATCCTGACAGGTAAAGGTGGCAGCTACCTCCCGTTTCCGCGAGCGCCGTTGTATCCCTACATATTAGCTTTCATCCAAGGCATCTTCGGTTCGGTGTGGCTCGTACCAAGGCTGCTGAACCTCGTGGCAGACGTCGTTACTGTTACTATAATATTCAAATTTACGCAAAAGATAACGCTTAATAGGAAGATAGCAGCGTTCTCTGCCGGACTGTTCGCCATATCCGGCGCAGGGGTATATTTCTCGGGCGAAATACTGATGACCTCACTCAGCACTGCCGCCGCTGCAGGACTGATCTATTGTCTGACATTGTGCTGGAAAAAACCGGCTATTTCCTGGGCAATCGGATCTGGAGCATTGTTGGCAGTCCTGTCGCTTTTTCGCCCCAATGCACTTATACTATTGCCTTTCACAACTGCTGTCATCTTTGCGGGAGCAATCAGAACCTTCCCCGGTACTAAGAAATATCTGATCACACCCATCGCTCATTTCCTCACGGTTCTCATCCTGCTCTCACCGGTAATAATAAGCAACTGGAGTGTTTCACACAGGATTATACCTGTTTCCAGCCAGGGTGGCGTGAACTTTTACATCGGCAATGCAAGCGGTGCAACCGGCTGGAGTTCGGAACTGCCGGGCATAGGAGCCAACTGGGACGACAGCGACGCGATAAGACTTGCTGAGAACGATGCCGGAAAATCCCTGACATCCATCGAAGTATCCAACCGTTTCTGGCAGATGAGCTGGCGGGAGATCAAATCCCAACCTGCTGAATGGATGAGGCTTTTTCTGAAAAAGTGCCTTATGCTGTTCAATGTGAGAGAAGCAGGTAACAATCGTCCTCTCAGTCTGCCTAAAGCAACCTCCCCAATGATGAATATCCTGTTCCTGATCTCAATAGGATCGCTGCTGCCGTT
The DNA here is from genome assembly GCA_013202285.1 of bacterium. Lineage (GTDB taxonomy): Bacteria > Electryoneota > AABM5-125-24 > Hatepunaeales > Hatepunaeaceae > JABMRV01. Next base: position 19,400 of record JABMRV010000105.1, read on the forward strand.
TGCAGTGGTTGGTATTGTTTCAAATCTCAAGGATGGCAGTGTTAGAATTATCCTGCTTTTCATCGCACTTCTCGGGGCTTCACTTCTCCTGTTTTTCATCAATGCACGTTACCGAATGCCCTTATTCCCGGCGATAGCTGTTCTTGCCGGGCTGGGAATAAAACAGTTATGGGAAGAATCTGTGAAGAAAAGAATAAGGGTAAGGACGTTATTACTTTTGACAGGAAGCGCTGTTTTATCCCTGCCCGGCTGGATCGGTTCTGATTTTGGAAATCCCGCACAGGCTTATTTCATCGAGGGAAATGCTCTCCTGAGGACAGGTGATCATAGAAAAGCCTTGGAAAAATTTCACCGGACGCTGGATGAGAACCCTCTCTATCCTGAATTGCATCTTAACATCGGTGTTGCTCTCCTCGCAACCGGTGATACTCTATCCGCCGAGAAGGAGTTCCAGCAGGAGTTGAGGATTAATCCCGGATGCGCAAAAGCGGAGAATAATTCAGGTGTGATCGATGAAATGCGCGGTCAATTCAAACGTGCACATCAGCACTATCAACGCGCATTTGAACTAAACCGTTATCTGGATGATGCCTGGATAAACCTGGGAAGGATTTCAATGATTATAGGTGATAACTACATGCTTGAAGGGGATTTTACAACTGCTAAGGGTCATTATCAGGAAGCCTTCGAACTCCTCAGGGATGATCCGCACCCGTTTTATAAGCTTGCTCTGGTTTACATCGCAAAGGGTGACTTTGGTTCAGCGCGGAGATATTTGGACAAAGCGCTCGAACAGGATCCAAGTTATAAACCCGCATTGGATCTACTCAAAAACTTGCCCTAAGTAACCAATTATCGATGTATTTTCAGGCGAACCCTCCTGAGGGTTGGATCGCCATCGAGAAAGTACTCCGTTTCCATCGGCTCAGCGCCGACCTTCCACCAGAATTCACTGTCCTTATATGGCGGTTTTTCGTAGAAGTCGAACGATTTTGTTCCCCGCTTTCGCAACGCATCGATCACGAGACCGAACCGACTGTCCTTCCAGATTATATACCACGGGAGATGATCCGACAAAAGTGACAGGTCTCCCGGCATATACCACATCATTCTCCCGTGTACAATTGACGGCTCGGAACCTGTTCTGGCAACCCAGCGATTAAGAACAACATTGTTGTTGCGGATCTTCATAAGTACGCCGTAAGAGTAAAACTGGTTGATTATCGAAATCACAACCAGCACAATTACGATAATCTTTGTAATTGAATAACGATGCCACCACCGCTGAGCGCGTACGGACCCGACAATCAATAGTATCGGCAGGGCTGTTACAATAAACCGGGGACCCCAGTGTACTCCCCAAACAGTCGGCGTGAAAGCAGCGATGATTATAATGTAAATAATCGGACTGAGCCAGAAAATACGCCAATAACGCGGCAATCTCTTACTCTTGATAGGCAATAAACTTAGAACCGCGAACGGCACTATCCAGAGTAATCCACCAGTGTTCATCATACCAGTCTTAACAGGATAAATCGACAGGTTCAAATTCTTAATCATCGAATAGAAATAGAAGACCCAGAGGATGAAGATGAAGCCAGCGAGATAATATCCCCAGTCTCTCTCGCGGCGCCAGCCTCTCCACATCACTGTGACCAGTAACGGCAGGAGCAGGATTAACGATTTGAACCATACGTCTTTGAAACCCGCGGTCAAAAGTATATGGAGATTGTAAAGCCGGGTATAGAAAATATGTTTGTAACTGAAGAAGGGATTCTGATCGATGTTGCTGAGTATGTGCAGAGGATAGATCTTACCGGTCATCACGTGGTTCAACAGCATAAGACCAACTAATCCGGCTGCAAGCCCGATCATGTATCTACCGATGTCCTGATAGTTGCGTTCAGTCGATCTCCAGAAGAAAAGCGGAACTGCAACCCAGAAAATGGCTTCTGTACGAAAAGCTGTTGCCAGTGCAATAAGGAATCCGGCAACGGTTACTTCCCGCACTCGCGGATTGCTATCTTCCTGAAGCTGCTGATTCTGTATAAGAAAAGCGAAAGAAAGTGTTACTAACGCTGTGGCTATGGAATGTTCCCACAGGGTCATGCTGTAGAAAAGCAATGGTGAACCCAGCGCGAGTATTATCAGGTAAGCACTGCCGTCATAATCGGGTCTGAAGCGTATCCACATGAACCACCCGGACAGAATACACAACCAGCCGCCGAGTAACGGCAGGAGATATGGTCCTGCTGTGCCGAATATCTTGTAAAAGACACCACTCAGAATCATAAACAAAACGGGGAACACAGGAATCTGCGCTGCCCCGTCAAATTCTCCAAAGGGAGGAGGCATCGGTCTGAACCCGCCTCCGGGATCAAAATCCGCACCCGAATATGGTACTTTTAACTGCCCGGTATTGGCAAATGCGACTGCACCCTGAAACTTGAATCCGTTATCGAGACCCCAAAATGACGGTTTCGGCAACATGATCCAGATCGCCAGGTACAGAACGATAAGCGCAATTACAATCCGTGCTTCCTTGCGACGTACAGAATTAACTTCGGGTATCAGACTTTTGAAGGAAACAGGAAACACTTGACTCTTAATGTGCAGTTGGCTGGTAGAACCAGTTCAACATGTTATGGAACATCCACGTAACGTTACCCTGACTGTTATCGAGGAAATAGAGTGGAAAGGTAAATACAGCTATGCGATAACGCAGGTAGAAAATATCAACACCAGAGGAAAGTCTGGACAATTTCTCATATCTTATCGCACAAGGTCTTAAATGCCTCTCGGAGGTCGGTTGATACTTGTAGTCAACAAGGATTGTATCCTCAACAGACCAGGGATCACTAAAAGGATAACTGATTTTTGCAATCGCCAGGACTTCACTTCCCGAGCGCCAGGCATTATTAGTCCAACTCTGCACCTCACCGATAACACCGCGAGATATATTCTCTACTCTACTAATTTCAAGAATCCGATTCCTCGGCATCTTGATTATACAATCCACCGGTGTCGGTGGGTAATAGATGGTCCCTGCGTAAACCTTCACCTCAGCTACATCACCAACTATATTACCATCAAGATCAGCAGTGTAGGATTCATAGTAATATACTGCCTCAGCTTCGTCGGCGACTGCGCTTTCGGTAGCCAGAATATCCACTCCGGGAAGATATACCCAGTCCCACGATCTCAAATAGTCGGAGTAAACCTCGACGATCTTCATAGTATCAATTTCAAGCACGGGCAGGTCATACACACCCGACATGGCACCGGTAAATTCAGGTTGACGCATAATCGGGACTGCTGACGGATCTAAAAATCGTGATTTAGTCAAGCCGGATCCCTCCCACCGAAAATACTCTTGGATTCTTCCGTCTGGAAGCGTATCAGTCCTCGTGAGAACTCTACGGTCAACAATGTCTCCAGCAACATCATTTTTGACCATCCAACCTCCTATTACCCATAGGCGACCGCCAATCTTGACATAATCGATCAGGCTGGAACTCAGAGCCTCAAGATATTCAGGACTAAGATCGGGGCCCAACCAATTTTCTGAAAAGAAGATAATTAAACGATACCGACCGAGAAACGACTTATAGCCTTGCGTTTCATTTTCATCGGGTAAATGGATATAATCCGGTGTATAGCCACTACTCAGACAGAGATCTGTATATAACTCACCGACTTGCCTCCCGGACACAATATTACCTCGACCCTCCGGCGCTCCCGCATCTTCTCTGGTAACATTGAGCAGAAGCAGATCCTGTTCAAAGCTCGGTTTATAGACATCGAACGTAGCAGATGCCGGTCGGACGGATTTCTCAAAGCCGTCATCCCGCGCCCAAACGGTTAAGATGTAATGTCCGGTTTCCAGTCCGGAAAATTGGAGTTCCTGTATGTTCGACCATTCTCGAGCTGTCCATTCCCAGACAGTGTCGTGCGGTACTTTTTCCATATAATACCGATATTGAAGTGGAATGGTATATAAATCTCGATCATCAGGATCGGATGATTTCCAGTTGAAACCCAGCCCAAGCCATGTTTCAGTAATATCATCCAGACAGTATAAAGTATCTAATATAATGGTATCGTGACGGAAATCCCGATCGGGATTGCCCAACCATTTCATTAAGGGAACATTCGGAGGGTTGTTGGATCGGTAAAATACACGATAGATGACATTCGACTCGATATCTTTATCGTCAACACACTTAAGATAAAAAACATGTTCTGTGATCTCACCAGTCTCTGTGACCAGATAAACCGTATCTGAAGTAGCTTCTGTTGTCACCCAGGCTTCATCAGGAATGAAGTCAATGTAGTACTCGGGATCGATAAGTGCTGATGAGTCGATTATATCTGCGTAAAGGTAGCGTTCGACGAAGCCGTCGGAGTCGCGTCCTTTCCAGTAGATTACCGGTGCATAAGAGAATGTATCTCCCTCAGCGGGAACATTGGTAAACTCAACGATAGGCTGTTGGTTAGGATTAACATCTCCCTGAATATTGCCCGGGAAAGAATCACATCCGCTCGCAATCAGCAGAAATGTTGTCAGTAATAGAACATTTATCAAGCGCAACATCACTGAACCCTTGTTTATTTTGCAGTTTCTCATCTGTATTTTATCCGCCATAAATCAACCTCAGTCTTTCAATTTCCTCGAGCAGTTCCCGGCGACCGGCAGGTGTTGAAATATCCGTTTCAAAGTTCCTGTTCAAGAAACGGACCGTTTCATAACTTGCTTCAAATTCATCGACCCTAAAATACGACACCGCCAGAACCAACCGGATATCGAAATGATCCAGTGTCTGCTCATGGTGAAACTGCCAGATAGGATGACGACGCAGAAGTGAATCGGCTTTATTGATAGCTGCTTCATAGTCTCCGGTTTGGAAAACGACAAATGTCCAGCCGCCAAGGGCATCGTAAAGCGTAGCGTCAATCTGGAGACATTTTGCAAAGTAAGTCGGAGCTTCGCTTAGGTGACCGTGAAGTTTACCGGCTGACCAGCCTGCGCCATTATTTGCATCAGCGTGATCACGGTTTTTCCCAAGGGCAGCTTTGAAATTGTCCAGCGCGGACCGGTAATCGGACTGCTCGAAAGAATCCCAGCCAAGTTCTGTTAAATCGTCCGAAGTAAGTTCGGGTCCTGATGGTCCATCTTCACCGTCACATCCATTCAGCGTAAAAGCCAGAAATGCGATCAGAAAAAACGCTAGAATCGTGTAAACAGTCAGTGTGGATCTGCACTGTTTCAGAAGGCTAATACTTTTCTTCTCAATCCTCATCCGGTTACCTCAAAAGCAATAACTTGACTAAACGGGCTCCCCCCTCCTCTTCGAGTCGAGCCCAGTAAATACCGCTCGGCAGTTGACTGCCGTCTTCCATGCCTCCATCCCAGACCGCATAATAAGTTCCGGGACTGAGGGTTTCGTTCCTCAGCACTGCAACCTTTCTGCCAGAAAGGTTATAAACTGACAAGTGAATAAATGATATCTTGTCAAGGTCAAATTCAATAGTTACTTTCTGATTGAACGGATTTGGATAGGCTGAAATTAACTGGGTTGTATATGGAGTATTATCTTCCATCGACGGCGTGTAATACTCATCCCAGGCGATGACAAAAACACCGCCCCTGTCGATTAGTCCGTCGATGAAACCTTCCTCATATCCTCCTTTAAGGCGATACCATCGACCGCTTTCAAACCGGTAGATACCAAGTTCTTCCTGTTCAACATCCAGCCATCCCGAAGCCTCGGGATCGAATTCAACAACCATCCTGCCCGGTTCAGTCAGCGGATTATCCAGTCCTCTGATGAAGAAACAAGGTGAGAGGAATAGCTTGCCGTCGGCAGGTTTCAGCGGTTCTGTTTCGAATCCGCATAAGACCGTGAGAACATCGTCATAACTGTCCGGTTTAAGAATGAACTCCCCATTCACGCCAACCATCTGGATTGTTCCGCCACCGGGTTGTAAAATAACGAGTTCATACGTACGGCTGACCCTCTGCTTAAAACCACCGACAAGTACAGCATCGACGGTTATGAATAACCGACAGCTGCTCTCAACCTCGTAATCGCCCATAAATGTATAAGGATCGGAAGGATTCGGATTCAACGGTACGATGGTTTTTATACTCTCGCCTATTTCGAGCGAACAGACAGGCGGCGTCTCGAAAGCATTAAGAGAGGTTACAAATATGTCAATCCAGTGAGGGAACGCCGGGTTCTGGAACAGCGAGATTGACACCTCAGGAACTGTCCAACTCCCGCTCAACGGTCCGCCGTAGGCGCCTATATCACATCTATTCGTACCAAGCGATGGTGGAATAAAATGATCGCGATATATCCGTTCAGGATTACCCGTATCAATCATGGGAGAACCGGCTGAGAGTAAATACGGATAATCACCGGTTTCACTGTCAAACAGAGGATCAACACTGTAGTTTGTACCGCCTTCGAAAGCGGGATCAATATCCTGAATATCACAGTATGAAACGAGGGCATTTGAACTCTCATCCATCTGTATCTCACTACCGCCATTGTTCCAAAGAATGCTGTTTATGATAACGGGAACGCTTCTTATTGAGACCGAGAATCCGCCTCCTGTATTATCAACGATAGTATTGTTGACTATTCTCGGTGCAGTATGATCGAGTATGGCAATAGCCCCGGATTCTTCTCCACTGGTAGTGTTGCCGTATATGAGATTATTCTGTAGAAGCGCACTTGCCAGAAAGTGTATGTAAAGCGCTCCACCTTGCAAGGCTGAATTTCCCCTGATAATACAGTTGTTTATGATCGGTATTGAATTGCGAACATATATTGCTCCGCCTTTAACAGCCTCATTCTCCTCGATGATGCAGCCGACAATCTTTGCGCCTGAATTTTTGAGATAAATTCCACCACCTTCTCCGTCGAGATTAATATTATCGTTAATGGTACAGAACTGAATGAGTGGTGAAGCCTCTTGTATTCGAAGCCCGCGCCTGCTGCCCCGTATAACGCAATAGGACATTCTCGAACCGTCCTCATTGTCGAGATAAATACCTTCCCACCTGGTTGTATTCTGACCGGATTGATCTCTGGACAGAAAACGGATCGAGTCATCGGGAACACCTACAGCTCTCAGCTCACCATCAACCAGCATCTTTGCACCCGGTTCGAACAGGATACGCGCTCCCGGCATGATCTTCAGCAGTTCGTGAGGCGGCACAGAAACCGAATCGAGAATGATATAATCCTCATGCCCGTCATCCCATTCCCATACATGTCCTCCAACATCGCCGAAAACATAAACACCCGGTTCTGCCATACCTCGACCGCTTAGTTCTATCACATGCGGCACCGGATAGTTGCTTTTAACGGTAAGATCATCGCTGAAATCCTCATTCGGTCGGGGCGGATGAAAACAAACGCTGATCTCAGCGCTGTCATCCCGAGCGATTTCCACTGTCTCAGTTGGTACATTAAAAGAGAAAGCCGGATCAGAAACGGACAGACTGTCCTGGTCTATCTCTAACGTCTCACTTCCCTGATTGAAAATCCAGACCGGATAAACAGCGGTATCACCGTCAACAGCATTGGCATAAACATATCCCATGAACAGAGTATCGATCTCGATTACCATCTTCGGCCCGACGCCTTTACCGGTGAGCCCAACATTAATATCTCTATCATTCGTTCTTATTATTATCGAACCTTCGTACTGCTCCGGATGTGTTGGCAAGAAATCAATAATGATCACACCTGAGGTTCCCGGAACGATTGTTCCGTCTTCGATTGAGGCATCGAAGGCGTCACCCTGAACTATTACGGATGAAATACTCAGATCGCTGCTGCCGATATTCCTTACATATATACGTTCTTCATGTTCGTCATCGATCTGCCCGTCACCGAAAAACAGGGAATCCTGACATTGTGCAATCGGATCAATTCCTGTTCCGGTAAGCGGTAGAAAAGGTACGGGATTGATGGTGTCATTCGAGGGAATAAAAAGCGTGTCGGTATAGGTTATAAGTTCTGTCGGCAGAAAACTTAACGAATACTTCGCACTCTCACCCGGTTCAATGGGAGCAGCGAGATAGGATGGCTTAAGTTCGCCATCGACGGATGTTGAATCCGGAAAAAAGACCGGCAATGAGAAACTGAAATCAGATATGAACAACCGATAATGACCGAGGTTGTTAATGGTAATCTCGCGTGAGGTCTGCGAATTCACACGGATACTTGCGAAATTCATTTCATGCCCAAATTCATGCAGAACGATTACCGGCAGAGACAACGCCGCTTCTTCGGTGCCGCCATAAGCGCCCATGTTTATTCTATTGATCAGCACATCCGGTTCGGCTCCGGGATTCCACTCCGGATCGCCCGCATCGATGCAAGGTGAAGATAATTTCAAATGGAGATCGTACGGATCATCATCGATCAAGATGAACTGCGGTTCGATATTGATGTTACCGGGACCGGTATATGGATCGCTGGGATGTTCAATACAAGTGAAAGCCACATGTGGATCAGCGGAACGAGTTTGAGCAAGATTCGGAAAGAATTTTTCGCCTGAAGGAATCTCATCATCCAATTTATCCTGAAGGTTATAAGCAATAATGCAGTTGACAATATCGGGACCACCATCGGAACCAATAAACAATCCACCTCCCCATCCGAAAGCGGTATTTAACACGAAAGTGCAGTTGAATATCATCGGTACAGCGTATGCCAGGAACATACCCCCGCCGAAATTACCGGAGTAATTCTCTACAAACAGATTGTTTCGGAATGTTGTAGTTGTGAATATGGCATAGACACCGCCACCGTCGCCGTCCGCCCGGTTGAAATTGATGTTACATCTCCGGATATCGGGTGAACTGCCTTCCAGATAGATTCCACCACCGCAGTTTTTGGGCCAGACTCCGCGTGCCCATCCGTATTCGATATCACAGAAAACCAGCTGGCACCCACGATCCGAGTTCACGAAACGCAGCCCTTTCCAGAGAAGATCAACCGAATCGGGATTTTCCGAGGTGAAAACGATGCGGTTTGATGAGTTTCCAACAGCTACGAGTTTGCCCTCGATCAGGAAACTGAAGGGACCGGTGAACTCAACGAGTACTCCGGGCTCAATCACCAACTCTGCTCCATCCGGCAGAACGAGGTCTCCGGTCACCCTGATGGGGCTTTCCGCTGCAGTCCACGTTGTATCGGACAGGATGCCGCTGACCTCCAGAGCAGTCGCTTGCATGGCGAAAACCAGAGTTATAACAGTTGCGACACCAAGTTTTATTGTTTTCATATTAAAGGGCTTCTTCACCTTTAAACCTCACTTATTGAATTATGAATTCCTCAACGTTCATCATTCATCATTCGTTATTCAGAACCGACCGCTCAGCATATAACCGATCGTGAACCTGTGAACATTGCCCAGGGTGCCGAGCTTCGCCCAGGCATAATCGAAATTTACACCCGCTTCCGGTATTCTCAGACCGACTCCGAACGAAAAACCGTCAAGCACCAGCGAGATGTTATCATCTTCGTCTTTCTCAAAGAGAGGATATTCAACAAATGGATCCTTCTGTGTATCCTCCTTGTATGCCGCCCAGGAATCACGCACAAAACCATTCACATGCTTTCCAACTCTGAGACTTAACATCCGCATATAGGTGAACTCCACACCGAGATTGTATTGTTCAACGTTGTCATTAGGATGAGTAAATTCACCGGCAATCAGCAGTTTGTATGATCCCCTATCATAGGCAACAAC
>JABMRV010000106.1 GCA_013202285.1 bacterium
ATAATGATCATCATCATAGTTCTTCTCCCGCTGTTTACACTTGAAGGCATAGAAGGCAAAATGTTCAGTCCGATGGCTTTCACTATCACTTTCGGATTGATTGGGTCGTTGCTTTTCACTTTCACGCTGATACCTTTCCTCGCCTCAATCCTTTTTAGGGGTAAGGTATCCGAGAAGGACAGCTTTCTGGTTCGAGGTTTGAAAGCTGCTTATCAACCCTCTTTGTCATGGGTATTAGAACATCGCGGATTGGTCATTACAGCGGCGACCGGGGCGCTAATCGCCAGCCTCGCATTGGTTCCATTCTTAGGAACAGAGTTCATCCCGACTCTGGAAGAAGGCTCCATTTCAGTTCAAGTAGTTGCTGCACCTTCGACCTCCCTCGAGGAAATGACACGCATTCTCGATATCCAGCAGGAAAAACTGGCGAAATTTGCGGAAGTAACCTCTGTTGTCACCTTAATTGGCAGACCTGAAGCAGGATCCCATCCTCATCCGGTTAACTCAGCTCATATTCAGATCGCATTAGAACCGTTTGATAAATGGGATTCCGGGCGGACTAAGCAGGATCTTATCAATGACATCCGCAGCACCTTAGAAGCTTATCCGGGTATTCAGATCACTGTTTCTCAGCCAATACAAAATATGTTTGATGAGCTTTTATCGGGCGTTAAAGCTGAACTCGCCATAAAACTGTTTGGTGAAGATCTGGAAGTACTGCGAACTAAGGGTGAGGAGATCATGGAGGTGATCGCAGCCGTCCCGGGCATTGCCGATCTGTCACTGGAACAATCTTTCGGACAACCTCAAGTCCAGATCGACATTGATGAAATCAAAGCATCCCGGTATGGACTCGGAGGGGACGACATTCTGGAGATCATCGAGTTGGGAATTGGCGGAGAAGTTGTTGGGCAGGTGTTCCAGCAAACACGTCGTTTTGGCATCCTTGTGCGCTTTGATGAAAAGTTTCGCAAAGATATCGAAGCGATTGGCAATCTTCGGGTACGCACACCTAAAGGGGCGCTAATCCCCTTATCTGATGTAGCTGATATCCGTGAAGTAATTGGTCCCATTCAAATCAATCGCGAGAAAAATCAGCGTCGGATCGTGATTCAGGCAAATGTTGAAGGTCGAGATCTTGGTAGTGTGGTCGAAGATATTCAAAAATCCATTAAAGAGAAGATTGAACTTGCTCCCGGATACTTAATCGAATATGGCGGACAGTTTGAGAATCAACGTCGGGCAATGGCAAGACTGGCGATCATCGTCCCGATAACGATGTTCTTCATTTTTATACTGCTTTTCTCAGCCTTCAACACCTTCAGACATGCAATACTGATCTACCTCAACATACCATTTGCACTGATCGGTGGAATTGTCGGTCTGTTCATTACCGGGCAATATCTCTCGGTTCCTGCATCAGTTGGATTCATTGCTCTGTTTGGAGTTTCAGTATTGAATGGTGTCGTGCTGGTGAGTTATCTGAATAACCTAAGGGAGCGTGGTCTGCCTTTGGAGGAAGTTATAATGCAAGGAGCCCTGCTGAGATTGCGCCCGGTTTCCATGACAGCCCTGGTAGCGATGCTCGGTTTGGTTCCCCTACTCTTCTCGACCGGGATTGGGGCAGAGGTACAACGTCCTTTGGCGACAGTAGTGGTCGGTGGTCTGTTTACGTCCACAATTTTGACCATGTATTTACTGCCGGTATTATATGGTTTATTTGAGAAAAGATGGGGGAAGTAACATATAGGATGATGTCTGAAGAAAAGTGTAAACGGCGGTCGAAAAGTGCGGCGGGTGGCGCTCCAAAATGGCGACACCCCTGGCTAATATACACCAACCGCTTCTGATTGTCAAATCAGTGTATGTTCATAGAACAATTTGGTCAGTTTTATGATCTGAATAAGGAAAGATATATCGAATACAGGCATAAGACAAATTATCATTCGATGGGTTAATCCCCAACGAATTCACCATCTACTACATCATCTTCTTCAACAACTCAATCTTCTCTCCCTCGCTCATATTCAAAACACGGTTGAATAACTCAAGGTCGATGTTAGATAGTTTGATAGGACCGGTCTCAATAGTCTTTCGCGGTTTGTCATGACCTTTACGCTTTGCTTTGGTAACACGAACCATACGTGTTAGCTTCGCCTTGGGGACAGCTTTGCCCGGCATACTTTCAACTGCCTTGAAAGCCTCTTCCAGCTTCTTAACGGTTCCCTTCATTGGCGTACCTTTACCGGCTTCCACATTGCAGATTGTATTAAGACTGACCTTGGCGAGCTTGGCAAGTTTCGCTTGTGATAGTCCGTGTTTCTTGCGGAAGGACTTAAGGTCAATCATAGGTTCTTTTCGCTTTACAACCGGTTTCGCTTCGACAGTTAGTTTCGTTTTGGCAGATGGCTTACTTTCAACAGCCTTGAAAACCTCTTCCAGCTTCTTAACGGTTCCCTTCATTGGCTTGCCTTTCCCAGCTTCCACATTGCAGATTGTATTAAGGCTCACTTTTGCCAGCTCAGCCAGCTTCTTCTGGGATAGTCCGTGCTGTTTGCGCCAGGATTTAAGGTCTTTGATGGGTTGTGTGGACATTGTTACCTCTAATTGATATTGGGTTAAACTTGTTAATGTAATACTTCCCGATTGGAAATCAAATAACAAGGTCGTAGGTTCTTGCCGGACATATCCACGTTACGAAAGGCTCGATGATTCAATCCGGTATCTTGCATTCATGAACATCACATAAAAGTGAAAACTACGCTAAGGTAAGCCCCTCCACATCATCGTAAAGAGTTTTTAGATCAATAAGGAAGTGCTTCCATTTATCCTTCATAATCGTTTCAGGAAGACGTTGGTAGTATTCTATACCATCGCAAAGATTTTGCTTGAAATCATTCAAATACTTTTGTTTACGAGCTGACAAACCAATTGAAAACTTCTCTATTTCCTCGCGCAGGTAGTCAATATAGACTATTAACTCCTGTATAAACATGTGCGGACGATCCGGATGTATCAGTCGATTAAAACGTCCGTAAATGTGGTTCACCATCTCTTCCAACGTAGCGATTCTTGAAAAGTTCGCAATATTCGGTCCGGGACATAATGCAGAAAAAGCATCCGGTTCGATGCCATTCTGTACCTTAACAGTACCACCCAAGTCATGACAAATGCAACTTTTAGATAAAATTTCCGCATGTACAACAGAAAGCTGCTCCTGTGTGTAACCTTCTTCGGTCAATCTTTTAAGCTTCCGGCTCTGATAAGCTCGAGACGCACGGCAGATTGGCACTTTGGTAAATTCAGTATTTGAAACTAATAGACCCTTCGGGCAAGGACTACCAGAACGTCCATCATGGATACGGCGTTGTCGTTCCAGTTCACTGCCGGAGTTTCGCAGGTTCCAGAATGGTATGCCTAAGGGCGAACTGTTGCTTAAATATACTTCCTGTTCCGTTGATTCTATCAATTTATTGAGGTGGACTGTATCCACGTTAGTGACTTCAGGGACGAGTAAAAAGGGCGTTCCCCAACCAGTACCGTCCACATTGTAATATTCCCGCAGTAGTTCATCCTCATCGAACGTACCGATACCGCCTTGTACAGTAATCTCCACAGTATGATGGTCGCCCATGACAATACGTCCTTCAGCATCCAGAGCCTTGTTGCAAATGGTGAAAAGCTTTTCAATCAGCTCCGTCTTTCGCTGCTTGAACTCCTCGAGAACCGGTCCTAACAGGAAACCCACAGTTGGGAATGAATGACCGCCACAGTTCAGACCCGACTCTATGCGATATTCCGATACCCAAACACCTCGTTTTGCCAGGAACTTGCCTTGTATTTCTGCCGAGCGGAAATCACTAACCTTCAGTACTACCTTCTTCTTCAATTCACCGTTTTTATTCGGAAAGAAATCCCCGAACTGTGTGATATATGTAAAGAGGCGCGGGTTCATACCAGCTGAAAATATAATGGATGAGTGTAAATCACTTAGCGCATATCCACGTAAAGCCGATAGGGCGTCTGCGTATTCAGGAGCCAGCTTTTGACGCCCTTTGTAGTTATCTTTATCGAGCTTTGTCATAATGTTGACGTTGATGCTGCCAGGCATAACGAGAGAGCGCAAACGGTCCTGCATACCTAATTTCTTTACCTGGTCATCCTCAAGGAGCATTTCCTTGTACAATCGTTTGGGAGCTACATCAGGCAGTAATTCGTAATAACGCACAATATCGCTGTCTAACGAGAAAGGTGAAGCCTTCAAATCCTGCATCTGACGCTGAACAAGTCGGTTTACAAGATTCAGATAGAGAGTTATCCTGTGGGCTCGGCTATCTTCATCCTTATCCGTAACAGCTTCATATAGTTCACCAATCCTTTCAGTATGGAATTTCCGCATTTGTTCAATTAGAACGTCATCGACCAGTGAGATGACAGATGAGATGCCATATCTCGCCACCATCAAAGGAGTATCTATAGTAAATCCGGTTCCCATTACGGGAATATAAAAACTATGTCCGTTTGAAGTACTTGTCATATCCAACCTTAAGATATTGTGTTTTCAGAAACACTCATCGTTTGAACAGGAATTAACTGTGATGGATTCCATCCGCTGCTCAATCCAATTATCAACTTATGCTCCTGTTTGTCAGGATTAATATCCGTTCTACCCTTTAACATATAGCTGCGTGTTTGTCATGCGCCCCGGATAAGTTGAGTCCCACAATCCACACAGTATTTGTTTCTTTCGCGGCGTTTTATAGCATGTTTCTCTTCGCTGCATGTTTTCCCGGCGATTTCCACATTTACAACACCACCACACATTGGACAGAATCGCACTGGTGCATTTGTTCGTCCATGGTTGAAGTTTGGACACCGATCCTTGCTTGTCATTCTAACTTTCCTCTCCAGCGTTACCTGTTTTGTTGTGCCTGCTGATATTGCCATCATTTCTCTGGCTTTTGACCCAGATATCAATCTCCTCTCGATCAAAACGCCATTGCGATCCGACCTTAGACGCTGGAATCTCACCATTCTGCGCCAGATGGTAGAGCTTGGTTTGACCGAGCTTTAAATACTTGGCTAATTCATCGATGGTGAGCCATTTGTCGGTTACCATAATTACCTCTCAATCTCAACGGTACATTAGTCTAAACGATTGCTAATCGTTTACCAACGATTGCTAACATTTGCTAATAAATGCTAACGAATGATAAAACTAAATAAAAACCACTCGGATGTCAAGCCTTTACTTGCATTCTTTTAAATCTGATCATTTATACAGAAACTTCTCTTGAAGGGTAACAGACATAAAAGGAAATTAATGAAGCCGATCCCTGCTTTCGCAGGGACATGCTTATCATGCCCATCAATGCCTATCTGGTATATACTCAGGTTAGCCACTATTCAGCAAGAGCCTGATTAACTATGCCTAACCTCACCTTAAACGCTTAAGGTGCTTGCGTTCGAATATCCATTCAGGTGTATATAGTGTATCAATCAAGTCATTGAAGTACCATGGACTGTCATCAGGGGCATGTGGATCCTTCAGAATGTGCATTTCCTGGGCTGGCATATAGCTTTGTGCGAGGAGAAAGAGTTTGTGACCGGTATCGGGATTATATGCCAGATCGACCACAATCACAGCATGCCCCGGTGCACCTCCCTTTATGAAAACATCACCGATTTGAAGGGAATCGTTCTCCCGGACAGATAGCATTTCACGAGACAGGGATGCTGTACCGGCATACATAAAGACCATGTCAAGGTATCTACGAAATTCCATGTAAGTTGTATCAGTCGGCTTGGTCTGTTTCCAGGTAACATTATTCCCTTCAACGATGGGACGTTTCCCTACACGCCACCAGTCGTAAGGACAGAGATCGCCGCTTGTGAAATTGAACCGAATAACATCATATCTGCCAATTGAAAAGAAGTACTCTGCCCTCAGGCGCATAACAGCATCAGCACATTGCTGCAAATTTCTCCTGCCCACATCAATGTCAATTACGGCAACATGGACGGTTTGATCAGCCTTTAATCCACCGTTATGAAGATGAACCTTTGATCCCGGAGACTTCAAAGGTAAATACCTCAGCCATTCACCGAAACTCCCAAGTTCAACTTCAGTGCGTCCATAACCTTGAGGAGTTGGTATTCGGGCTGCTATGGTCTGCGTTGAATCCCATTCTGCAAGCCATGAGTAAATCGGTGGATCAGCAAAACTGCTGACAGGAAATATTAGAACGACAAATAGTAAAATTATAAAAATCATTATGTTAATTGCACCTCTTCTGAATCCCTTGGATTGTTTAAAGATATGAACAAAGAGCGGTTTCACGGTTTTCAGCCACAAGCAATCTATCATCCATCTGATGACGACTGCCTGGCAAGCTTAATTATCTCCCAGTAGGGTGGAGAATAACCATTTTCCTGCTCGAACCGATGCGTCAGAATCATTAGTTTCTCTTTAATCTTTTGGTGCTTTCCTGAAAACCATTTATTCCGCAAAGCAGCAGTCGCACTCATACCTTCAGGTATTGTTCCCACACCATCAAACTGATTTAAGATGGAACTGTAAACCTTGACTATTCTCACTACCGGTAATAAGTAAAGATTATAGTTGATCCTGTCACCCATATCGGCGCCTTCAAGCATTACATCTACCACCGCGTTGTCGAGGCGATCCTTGTAAAGCGTCTCGTAGTCCCGCCACTCCGCCACAACACAGAGCTTTGGATCGTACTCCAAGTCTGACGGTTCCTGGGTGGTGAAGTTTTCTACGCCAAATACTGACAGCCAGGACCTGACTCCCGCCCTTGAGATATACGAAAGAGCAGTCCATAATTCGATGTCGAAGTGGCGGTAAGCTTCCAATAACACTTCAGAACAAAATATCTTTGAATTATCCTGTGCATCCATGGCGAAATCATAAGGAATGTGTTCAGTGTTCACTCTCCTGAGTACGTAACCAGCGGCTTTATGAGGCAGCATAGGATCTGCGCGAACCGATGGTAGGTCAGAACGAAGGCGAAGGATCATCACACGCAACTTTGTATCTTTGAGATAATCCTCAGCGGCGGTAATAATCACACCCGTTTCGATAAGTGATTCAATGATTAACAGCTCGCCTGTATTCTCATCGACGTAAGCCAGAGCAGAGTGGGAGAAATTGCCGGAATAATCGTTGCCACGCGCAATCAGAGCCGAAGTCGGAGCTCCACCTCGTGAAACCAGAATGTCGCCGCTGTGTATATCAACACCCAGGATCTTGGCAGACGGTGTTGCGGAAGGTTCATCGCTCTCTACAACAACCTGTGGAAAATCTTCTCCTGCCGATTGCATGATAACTTCCTCTATAGCAGTACGACCACCGTAAAGGATACGGTAAATGCAATCCCTCGCTGCCTTTGAGTTCATGTCCCAGCGGATGGACTGGTTTTTTACAAGTGATCTGATTTCACCGTATATTTCGAAGTAATCGCTCAACCTGCCCGGTTTGGCGGACAGCAACACTGCGAGTGTGAAAAACTCACTCTCGATACTGGCAAATAG
>JABMRV010000107.1 GCA_013202285.1 bacterium
ATTTGTGCAAAGCAGACCTGCACAGCCATAGAAACGAATGCGAATGCCAGTAAGCAATGCTTGTAGTATTTGAACTCGAATTTCATCTTTCTCGCCTTCTAACTGTTTTGATTGTCTCTCCCCCCCTGCAGAGCAGGGGGGGGACTCAGGGGGGGACTAAAAGGAGGGGGCTTTCCCCCGGCTTCGGAGAAGCCGGGCTACTTAACCAGCGCCACCTTCATTTGTGAGACATCACTTCCCGACTCAAGCCTCAACAAATAAACGCCGCTCGAAAGGTCGATGCCATCAAATACTGCAACGTGCGTCCCGGCTTTGAAATTCCCCTTCACCAGCTCAGCGACATGACGACCGGTTAAATCATATACTTTCAGACTGACGTCGCCAGCTTTGACCAAGCCGTAATTGATCCGCAGAACCGAATTGAACGGATTGGGATAGGCGGAACTGATGCCGAATTCGACAGGTAAAGTCGTTGATGAAGAAAGCCTGATCACTGATAAGGCGTCTGTGTGGTATATAGCTTCACCCGACAGCAGCGTATAGTTCACAGCGCTTTCAGAATTATAAGGTGGCGGACAGGAATGTCCACCCTCCCCGGTAAGTAGCCTGATCTCAAGTGGCTGACCCTCAAGAGCGCCGTCGATTTCGTCGGTCGAAGGATCGTCTCCCCAGATGGCTATGCCACAGACGCCGTCCCGCAGCTGCGGGACACCACTGCCGACTAACTTGCCGTCAGTATAGACGCCTATTTCATACCCCCCCTGCAATAGAAGGGGGGGATTGCCCAATACCAGCAGACTCATGTTAGAACCGGTTACCGCATGAACGGGCAACTGCCCCGGTTCGTCGTAAATGGACGAATGACGAACACCCGTAAATGCGCCCTCTTCATCGGGACGTTCCAGTTGATAGACGAGCCACACATCAGCATCGACGTTGACATAGTAGCCCTGTCCTTCGCACATATTACCCATATTGCTGAAGTCCCAGTCGGGGATGTAGAAATTGCCGTATCCGTCCTTGGCGATGATGAGATTTTCCTCTATTCCCGACAGAGCAACCGTCGCTTCAATCGGAAAGCGGGGGTAGTAAGAGATCAACTGCCAACCCTCATGTAACTGAATCGGTTCATCACGAAAAACCGAAATCCCGTGAATTCGCAGGACGGCTTCACCGCTCATCTTGAGCTGATAACCCTCGTTCACGTACCAACCGGGGATGTTGCTGAAGTCGTACTCAGGGAAGTAGAACTCACCGTCGCCGTTCTTCATAAATACCAGCAGATCCTCTTCTACTAAAGGCGCCACCAGTTCCCGAATGTTCTCGTTGTTGTCCGGACGGATGTTGACAGAAACAGTGTTCCAGCCGACATGCAGGTGAAGATCGCGGAAAGTACGAACCTCTCCTTCTTCAACGTTCATGGTGACCGTCACTATTGTCTGACCGCCTATACCGTCATGCGTGAAAACCAGTTCGCCCTCTAAACGGTTTTCAACAGAAATTCCGGTGGCATCGAGCACCAGGTTCAAACTCTCGCTCTCGCCCGCGGCAATCTGACCAGCTTCAGGATCGATGCGGAACCATTCATAATTAGTCTCAAGCTGCCATATTGCGAAGCGGTCAGGACTCTGAAGCATTCCGAGGAAAACCCAACTGTAAGGATCAAGCAGGTTGGTGATATGAATCCCGCCGGGTCTGCTTCCATTGGCATCAAATTCGGCGGCAATCATAATGTCACCATTATCAAGGTTTAGCTTATCTACCTGGATGTCGGTTTCCACACCGCGATTGAAGGCGTAAAGATTAAAACCATCGGGATCTTCCGACCAGTATGCGAGTCCATATATTCGTTGATCCCCGGGGCGATCGACGGTTCGTACCAGATTGCCGTCCAGGTCTGTGGCGTAAATATCTGAAGTGATATCCGCCGACCAGAACAGTCCGTTTTCAGGGTCCCAGGTAACAGAACGGTATGAACCGGCATCGCCTTCAATGGTTGCTGCATGTTCACCTTCCGTTGTGTAGCCGTAGAGAACATTCTCGTCGGAACCCCAGATAAGCTCGCCGTCGAAAGTCAGGTCTCTCATACCATAGCGCGATTCATGCACCTGCTCGAAATTGCGCACGTAATTGCCGTCTGTATCAAAGACATAGATCATGTTGGGATTGTCGCCGCTGTTGCCTCCCGAGACGAAGAAGTGTTCATCTGCAAAGGTGACTCCGTTCAGCATGTCATCTTCGACGATCTCCTCAGCATTACTCATGAACCGTAATTCCCATGGTTCCTCTTCGGGACCTTCCGGCAGTACTCGTTCGACTGACCAGGTCAGTGGACCGTTACCATTATTTCGGACAACGAACTCAATCTCCATGCTGTTATCCGGTTCAAGCCCGGTAATAATGTTTTGATTAAAAGGATCAAACGTTGAATGAAGGATATCAATGTTTAGGGTTGTCTCTTCGCCGTCCTCTACAACGACTTCATCGTTAACATAGGGCAGGAAATCCTCGATAGTCGTTCTCAAAGTATATGTCCAGGCAGGTACTTCACCGAAATCGTACCGTCCATTTTCATCCGAGAATGCCTCATAGTCAAAACCGAGGAGCGACAACTGTACACCTTCAAGTGGATCATTGTCTTCTGAGGCATCGACTACCGTACCATTCAACCAGCCTTCACCGCTGATGACGAAGATGTGCACAGGAATCTCAACCAATTGATGATCCGGATCGTTGCATTGGAATAGTATGGTACGGTCGTATCCCCGTGGATCTAAATCTTCTGCTGAGATGATGACTTCGATTTCCATTTCATCTTCCGGTTCGACCGATCCTTCAACCGGCTCGAACGACAGCCAATCAGGGTCGTCACCTTCGTCGTCGATTTCAAAAACGAGGTCGCCCTCACCGATGTTCCCGATAGTAATTGTCTCCATGACGATATCGCCGACGGGAACGATCAGGTCGAAATCTTCAGGTGCAATGACCAGTTCGGCAAGATTTGCGAAAAAGAGATCGTCGAGTACGAATACGGCGACTCCGGTTTCAATCACTACATAGGCGATTCCGCTTTGCTCGATTGTCATCTCCTGCATCCCCGCCTGCATGTTCAGATCCGTATCAGCGATCTCCTCGTCTTCTGCATCGTACGCAGTCATCGTTACTTGTCCGCCTCTCGATGAACCGGCGAGGATCGTCACCAGATCAACAGGATCATCGAAGATGATGTATTCAGGAGGGGAGGCTATCCCACCATTCTGGTAACGACCGCCTGTATTAAAGGCAAGGAAATTAGGAGAACTGTGACCGTTAACTCCGAAGTTTCCCGCCTCGTTAATAACTCCACCGCCGTTCACATCGTTATTTCCGCGGAAATTCACACCGAGGTCTTCATAAAAGTCATGCAGAACCTCAATTGCACCCCAATTGGAACCGACATCGCGATCGTCAAAATCGATGAAAACCTCTTCATCACGACGAGGCGTGTTTCTTTCATTCCGATGACGTAATCTCCTTTCGGGACCGATTCCCTGGAGTTCCGCCTTCTTTACAGAGATGAATTCTCTGTAGCAGAATTCATAGTGTGTTGGGGAGAGCTCGAAAGCCCTTGCAACGGTAAGTTCTGTGTTTATCCCCGTATGATTTTCGATACCATTGAGAATCTCAACGGTAAGCGCTTCCGGTTCGTTATCATTGGAATAACAGAAGCTTAATTGAGCATTAACCGATATACACAGGAGTATTACGGTTAACAACAGGATTAACGATTTCATTTTGCCTCCGAATCAGTTTAGCGTGAAGTAATTATCTGAAATTTGGAATTTATTTCAACAATAGGATTTTCCTTATCTGAGTATCTCCAGCAGTAGTTAGACTTAACATGTATATTCCACTCGGCAGTCCTTCGGCGTTCCAGGTGGTAGTGTGTATACCGGCTGTGTGCTGAGCGTTTACGATGGTTGCCACCTCGCGCCCGGTCAGATCGTAAGCCTTCAGAGTCGCATGCCCCAACTGAGCAAGCGCGAACTCAATCCGTAACATCCCGTTAAATGGATTGGGATAGACTGAACATAATCCGAACTCAATCGGAACAGTTCCGACAGAAACATCGATCACGCCAAAGCCGTCTGCTGTCCATACAGGTATTGACTCCACAGATATGGGACGGTTTGTGCTCCCGTTTGAGGAAATCGTCAATCTCACAGCCTCACCTTCAAGGAAACCGTTGATCTCATCGGTCGTTGGATCGTCGCCCCATAATGCCATTCCGCACATGTTGTCCGTGCCGACTATCCCGCGTCCGGCTAATATGCCCGATTCAGTGTAAGCCTCTATCAGTATGCCAGGCTCGATCATCACCGTCAACAGCAGCAGACTGTACGAACATCCGGTAGGGGAGAGATCGATCCGCCGTGGCGGGCTCGAAACAGTTGTCAAAAAATTTGGCTTGAAACCGGTGAAATATGATCCGTCAGCCGACGGATGAAACAGCTGCTCTTCGTCAAGATTGTAAACCAGTTGCACATCGCCGTCAATCTTCATCTGATAACCCTGACCCGGAAGCATGTTGCCGATGTTGTTGAAGTCTAATCGGGGATAGTAGAAATGATCCTGTCCGTTCTTGGCAAGTAACAGCACATCTGCGATGTTCCGCAGTGCCACCCTCGCATCCACAGGATCACGAGGCAGATAGGATACCATGTTCCAGCCGTCGCGCAACGCTATCGGCGTATCCCATGCTATCGGTGTACCCTCGATGGTCAGCTCGAAGTCCGCCACCAGTTTCATCTGGTATCCTTGTAAACTAACCCAGCCGTCGATGTTACAGTAGTCCAACCGGGGATAGTAGAAATGACCGTACTGATCCTTGACCAGCAACAGAAGATCCTCCTCAACCAGCGGTCGCATCAGTTCCCGCACATCGTCGTTCTCCGGTTCAACGTTGACCGATATGAGATTCCAACCATCATGAAGCGACAACGTGCGCTGCTCAAGTTCGCCGCCGCCACCGGCGACAGAAAGAGTCACCGGAAGCTCAAAGCTGCCGCCGCGCCCGTCGTGAGTGAAACAGAGATCGGCGCTGAGTTCCGTGCCGCCGGGCATCGCCTCACTGCTCAAGGTTACCGTCAGTTCCGTGCCGTCACCTGCATCGATGACGCCCTCAAACGAGTTGACCAGCAGCCAGTCCGTCCTCGACGCCAGATGCCAGACGACCAGATGATCGGGATTCTGCACCATCGAGACCAGCAGCCAACTGTACGGATCAAGACAGTTAGTGACCGATGTTCCGCCAAAACGACCGCCATTGAAGTTCATCTCTGTGACAAAAATTATGTCTCCATCGTCGATGTTCGCCTTATACACCGCCAGATCGGTCTCATCGCCGCGTGAGAAGATGTACAGGTTGTATCCGTCAGGGTCATCAGTCCAGTAGGCAAGCCCGTAGATCGACATACCCTGGGGGCGGGCAATCTGCGCCTGCATCTGTCCGTCGATGTCAATGCCGATGATATTCGTCGAGATATTTGCCGTCCAGAAGCGATCATGCTGCGGATCCCATGCCAGACTGCGATATGACCCTGCGTCGGTCTCCATCGATGTTATCAGATTGCCGTCAGTGGTGAAACCGTACAGGATGTCGTTGTCATCGTCGCCGCTCCAGAGCAGTTGTCCATCCCAGGTGATGTCTCTCATGCCGTACCTTGACTCGTGAAACTGATCGAACTCCCTGACAAGCTCGCCGTCATGGTTCAGGACGTACACCTTGTTAATCTCATCGCCGTTGTAGTCCCCGCCGGTGATGTAGAAATAGCCGTTGACAAATACCACGCCGTTGAGACGGCTGTCGTTGAGCATCTCCTCGATGTTTGCAGAGCCTCTGATGTCCCATGGGTCAGCCTGCACCTCTTCCGGGAACCGTCTCTCCATAGACCAGGCTAAGGGTCCGTTGCCGCTGTTGGAGATGGTGAGCGGCAGATCGACAGATTCCTCGGCTTCCAGTTCGTGATCGATCCACTCAGGATCGGGTTCGAACATAGCATAGAGCAGATCGAAGTCCAGTTCGGTCTCCTCGTTCGCGTTTACCTCGACATTTTCCGCTTCCATGGGGAGATAATTTTCATGAGTACAGAGCAGGTGATAGTTGAACACGGGTGTTTCACCGAAATCGTATCTGCCCTCGTCGTCGGTGATTTGCTGCATCTCGAAATCTGCCACCACCTGTACGAGAGCGCCTGCTATAGGCTGATTGTTCTCTGCCGGGTCGGTGACCCTGCCGTATAATCGACCCGCGCCTGCGACGACGATGACGCTGACCGGAATCTCTATAGAGTATAAATTGACAGCATTATTGGAGAACAGTAAAGTATGATCGTACTCACCCGGTTCGATGCCTTCGGTTGAGACAGAAAATGTGATTTCCGTATCATTACCGGGATTTATTGCTCCATCTAATGGGCTGACGTTCAGCCAATCCGGTTGTTCATCCAGATGGATGAACTCAAAACGGATGGCGAGGTTTTCGTCATCCCCTTCAGACAGATTGGTCAGCACCATGATCTCATCATGGCTCTGATTTACCGGTTGTGGTTGAAAATGAACTGTATAACGGGACAGGGTAAGTTCACCTCCATCTATCGGTGCTTCCGATTCACACCATTCAGCGTCCCGATCATCTTCTTCTTCCTCTGTGCCGAGAATGCCGTGGTTTTCGTTCGGTGTCATATCATGCAGGGTTTGACCTTCTCCTTCATCCATCCGCCAGTAACCGACCAATCCCTCTTCGTTGCCGGATAGCAGACAGTTCATGTTATCTTCGATCTCTTGCTGAGTGCGCATGATTTCCCAAATCCGCACTTCATCGATCATTCCATCGTAGCAATGTATAAAGTTACTGAGAGGTCGAGTACCTATGAAGAACAGGCTGTCGGTATCCTGTATGTTTCCTTGTTTTCCAATTGTGGATCGCAAATTACCGTTTATATATAATCGAATCGACTGTCCGTCATAAGTTCCTGCGACATGCGTCCATTCATTGGCTCGGATCTGGGTATTCTGACCCTGCCAAGCCCACCGGTCAGTAAAGATAGCGACTTGGAATAACCCGTTTCGAACGTGTGCCTCATACGAATTTTCCTTATTCCAGATCGTGAATTCCAAGTCCTCATTCGGATTGGGGATATTAATCCAAGCTTCCATGGTGATCTCCCGTCCGTCAATATCGAGTGATTCGGAATCATCGATGGAGACCCATTGACGCTGTCCCCTGTCAAAGCTGAGACAATTTCCTGCAAATACAGGATTTTCGACTATGAAAATTATCAAGAGGATGATAATAAAGAATCTGATATGTGGTCTCATTATTCGAGCCTCCATAATTGGTTGAAGTGACTGTTGAGATGTGTTCAGATTTGGGGATAATCCCGGAGTAGCGCTGTAAAGTGAACGATTTGAAACACGGATTGCTAGCACCCGTGCCTCCGTCGCCCGATGAAGATCTAACCAGGATTCATAATAAACAATCCAACAAGTTAAATATAAGTCTCTTGCCAGAGATAGTCAAGCGATCTTATCACATTTAGACAATAACTTAAGGACGATATCATCCAGCAGCAGCCAACGTTCTTCCGGTACGAGAATTGTGCCGTCAGAGACGATGAGAAAGCCACTGTCAACCATTTCTGCCAGCTCTCGCGGGTTGATGATATGCTCGAATTCTGTCATCGTCAAACCATCGCTTGTCCGCAATCCCAGGTACACCTGTTCTGTCTGAACATTTTCCATCGACAGTATCTCGACTGTTTCCTGTGGTAGTGCATCTCTTTCAAGACGTTCGTTATATTCATCGATGATAGGAATATTCCAAGAACGATTTTTCCCGTCAAAGCTGTGAGCGGAGACGCCGAGTCCCAGGTAGGGGATACTTCGCCAGTAGGTCCAGTTATGATGTGACTGGAATCCCGACAGAGCGAAATTCGTCAGTTCGTAATGATCGAAACCGGCTTTCTTCATGATACTGCAGAGCGCATCGTACTGATCGGCAGCAAGGTCGGGATCTGGGGTTGGTTGTGAGCTGTTTTGGGGAGGACTGAGTTTCTCCGTACTTCCTTCGATAGACAACGCATAGGTTGACAAATGTTTGATATCGAGTTCCAAAGCTCGGTTCAGGCTCTCGGTGAACGAGTTTACACTCTGACCCGTAAAACCGTACATCAGGTCAAGTGAAATGTTATAGATGCCTGCCTGGCGGGCTGCGAGGACTGCAGCATGAATATCTTTCGAGGTATGAATGCGGCTCAACTGTCGGAGTTCATTCTCGATTAAACTCTGCGCTCCGATTGAAATACGATTAATGCCTGCTTCATGAAATGCTGAGAGGCTTTCTGCGTCGATTGCACCCGGGTTTGCTTCAATGGTTACTTCGATATCGGGTGGATAGTTGAAACAATCCCGGATCAGGAGCAGCAGTTTATTCACATACTCGGCAGGCATGAGGGACGGCGTACCGCCGCCAATGTAGATACTGCGGATCGTTCCGTCTTTCCACGGAGGTTCGTCAGATCGTAGCAGGAGTTCTTTAATAAGTGTCTGTCTGTAACGTTCTGCCACCGATTCGTCAAGTACAGACGACGTGAAATTGCAGTAATAGCAGCGGTTGAGACAGAAGGGATAGTGAAAGTATAGGGCGAATTCGTTCATACTTGAATATACTGACCATGCAGATGACAGTCAAGGAGATCGTTTGACTACGGACGGATTGCCGCTGTCTGTTGGCTTGGAAGTTTGTGAAAATTTTACTATATTTTATTCTTGAGGCAGCCAGAATTCTGCCTGCTGAATCAGTAAGAAAAGATGTTGAGGATAAAATGCTGGAATTACGTTTTCACAGTCGTGGGGGTCAGGGCGGTGTAGTCGCGGGCAAGCTGCTCGCGGTGGCGATTTTCAAGGAAGATCGATTTGTTCAAGCTTTCCCCACCTTCGGTGTTGAACGCCGCGCCGCACCGGTAATGGCTTTCGTCAGGATCGACGACCATCCCATCCGCATCCGTACTCAGATCTACAACCCCGATCATATTATTATTCTCGATCAGAGCCTGCTGCAGATGCTTGATGTCACACAGGGTTTGAAACCCGGCGGGACGATCATTATAAACACTGAGAAAAAACCTGAAGATTTCGATTTCAAGGGAGATTTCAGGGTGGTAACCATCGATGCATCCTCGATAGCAGTCAAGCACGGTCTCGGATCGGTGACTCAGCCGATAGTCAATACGGCAATCCTGGGAGCGGTGTCGAAGGTTCTGAAGGTAGTGGATATTGAATCGGTAATAGCAGCGATTGAAGAGGATGTTCCTGCAAAGATCGAGGCAAATGCCGCCGCGGCAAGGGAAGCGTATGAGGTGGCGGAGGGGAGTCCCTGAATGCCTTCATCTGAAACATTCATCGCGGAACCAATCAGGAATGCCTTTACTCCGAAAAAAGCGCAGAGCTGGTTGTATAGATTACATCCATTTTATACGCGTCAACCATTGAACGTTGTTGAAGAATATGTACAGCATTTCTGTCCGGAAGGTGGACTAGTTGTTGATCCCTTCTGTGGGAGTGGTGTAACTGCTGTTGCAGCGTTATCTAATGGACGAAATTCCCTGTGTATTGATCTTGATCCATTTGCCGTTTTTATCACTAGGATGACCTGTATAGCGCCCGTTGATCTAGATGAGTATTGGAAAGCATTTTCAAAGATAGAGAGTAAGCTCAGTCCCATAATAGATTTCGTAAGAAAAGCTTCGTTAAAGGAATTAAGGAAATATAAACTCACTGAATGGTTTCCCACAAATTACAAGTTGCCATCCAATTCTGATAGAGGTTATGTAGAGGATTTATTTGGGAGATCTCAACTGATAGTATTATCTCATTTGGTTTCCGCAATAAAAAAAATCCCAGACCAAACTATAAGCGATTTGTTATTGTTTGCTCTATCGAGTTCTCTTGATAAAACAAGTTTAATGTATCGTGCTCCTGAAAAGGGGAAGCAGCATGGTGGTGGATCGGGATTGTTTTTAGTTTATAGATATTGGATTCCACTAAATCCGGGCGAAAGAGACGTTTGGGAAGTCTTCCAAATGAACGTATTAAGAGTCGCAAAAGCTAAAGAGATAAGTAATTCAAGTATTGGGAAATTTTCAACCGAGGAAATCAAATTCAATGTATTTAACGACAACGCAGAAAACCTTGATAAGTACATTCGTGAACAATCAGTTGATTATATTTATACCGACCCGCCTTATGGTGCACATATTCCGTATTTAGACTTAAGTACAATGTGGCATGCATGGTTAGGATTTGAAGTTACAGAAGATATGCGAAATAGAGAAGCAATTGAAGGCGGTGAGAATCATTTTGATAGAAGTCATTACCTCGATGTATTACAGAAAGCATTTGAGCAGATGTTTATTGCCTTAAAGGATGACGCATGGTTATCCCTTGTCTACCACCATAAAGATCAGAATCTGTGGTACAATATCCGCGATATGATGAAGTATATTGGCTTTAAGTATGTAAACGTAATTGCTCAACCTCTCTCAAATAAATCTTTTCATAAGGTGAAACAACCATTACGTGTACTTGGCGAAAGCCTTATTGTCAACTTCCAGAAAACCAGGAAACGCGTTTTTCAAAACCCTATGTCTTTACCTATTGTAAATGTGATTAAGAATGTTGCTGAACGTGTTATCTATAAGTTAGGGGGAGCGACGACAGAGGAGATATTACGGGATGTCGTTTCTGATCTCTTTGATAATGATCTGTTTTTTGATGCAGTTTCAAAGAATATAGGAGATATATTAGCAATTCTTGAGAGCGATTTTGAGTTAAATGATGAAGGTTTATGGCACATCAAACCCGGTAGACAATTAGGTAATTTCATTCCGGCAAAGCTACGGATTCAATACTATATTATCGGTTATTTGAGAAATGTTGAAAAGGCAGATTTTGACTCAATCATCACTACAATACTTCCGCTTTTAGTCAATGGACATAAACCATCCCGAAATGATGTTGCTGAAGTACTATATGAAATAGCAATTTCTCGTGATGATATAAATTGGGAATTAAAGGATCCCAAGGGAATCTTAATTCAGGAAGAACTACAACTTGATATAAAAGCAGAAGATATCGACAAAGATATTCTTTGGGAAATACCGGAAAGCACACAGCATAATCAGCATATATATCGCTTGGCGATACTCTGTATAAAGGCGGGATACGTTCCCCATATTGGCAAACGTGAAAGAATCGATCCGATGTTCAGAAGCTTAAAATGCCTTACATCATTGAACATCGAAGCTACGGATGTTGATACAAAAAGGATTGAACAGATAGATATAATATGGGCGGATTCAAACGGAATACCTGTTTGGGCATTTGAGATCGAAGAGAGTACACCTATCCTGAGTGCCCTGGAAAGGTTTACATCATTATTGAAAACTGTCCCCGACTTGGGGAAAGATCGCAAACTGACAATAATTGCACCAAAGTCGCGAAGAAAAAAATTGTTTCAAGAGTTGACTTCATCCTCATACATTGGTCACCCGATGTTTATTGAGAATAAGATATCATATATATTTAGCGATAGGTTGATCGAAGTATTCGGTAGTCGAAAACTTCAAAAAGGTTTTACATCAAAAGATCTTATTAATGAATGTGATTATCCGAGAGTAAATAACTTATAATATAAATGTTATCAATTGTAATAGATCTCTAAACTTATGGGTCAGAGCAAATGTCGGCTCTCCCTTCAAAACTTTCAAACTTTCTAACTTAGATATGGCTCAAAAACCGATAATTTACAAATCGTGGCGTGAGATGCCGCTGATGACGGCGTCGATGGGTGATACAACCATCAACAAAACCGGTTCGTGGCGCAATGTCGAACCGCATCATGTCGAACAGGTGCCCCCGTGTTCGTTCAGATGCCCGGCAGGAAACGACGTGGTCAGCTTCGTTACACTTGCTGCAGAAGGACGACTCGAAGACGCCTGGAGGGTGCTTGCTCAAACGACGCCCTTCCCCGGAACATGCGGTCGCGTCTGTCCTCATCCCTGTGAAACTGAATGTAACCGCGCTCAATTCGGTGAAGCGATAAATATTCACTCCATTGAACGATACATTGGCGATCTTTTCAGGGATAACCCGCCTGAACTCAAGCGACCACCCTACACGGGCAAGCACATTGCCGTTATTGGGTCAGGTCCGGCAGGGCTCTCATGCGCATACCAGTTGAAGATGATGGGGAATGCTGTTACCGTGTTTGAAGCACATTCCAAGCCCGGAGGGATGCTGCGTGTCGGTATCCCCGATTACCGGCTGCCACCGGACGTGCTCGACGGTGAAATCAGGCGCATAGTCGATATGGGCGTTGAGATCCTGACGGATCATCGTGTCGGTGTGGATGTCTCCTTTCAGAAGCTGATGGACAAGTTCGATGCCGTTTTCGTTGCTGTTGGGTTCACGAACAGTCGTCCGCTCGGAGCGGAAGGGGACGATGGCGATGACGTTATCCCCGGAATCGAGGTCTTACGCCGAATTAATCTCGGAATGAAGGACGGAGTCGGAGATAAACCACTGGTCGTAGGCGGCGGGAATACGGCGATGGATGTGGCTCGCTCGCTGCTGCGTAACGGCAGGGATGTCTCGGTCATCTACCGTCGCACACGCCATGAAATGCCGGCGATAACTGAAGAGATAGAGGAGCTTATCGAAGAAGGTATCGAGATAACATTCCTCGCCACTCCTGTTGAGGTAATAAGAGAGAACGGCAGGATGACCGGCGTCAAGTGTATCAGGATGAAATTGGGCGAACCCGATGATTCCGGTCGTCGTCGTCCCGTACCGATCGAGGGCAGCGAATACATAATCAAGGCAGACTGCGTTGTAACCGCCATCGGCGAGACGACCGATCTAACCTTCCTGCCGGATGAAATTCTCGCCAAGACGTCCTGGAACATCCCTGCCGATGAACTTGGACGCACGCTGTTTTCCAAGATGTACGCCGGTGGAGATGTCGCCGACGGCGCAGGTACTGTGACTGCCGCAATCGGTTACGGCAGACGTGCGGCAATTGCCATCGATGCATCTCTCAGGGGAGAAGCTATCCCTGAAAATGCTGCGGTCTCTCCTTCACTGCGGGATCGAACGGGTTATGTCGTTCCGTTTGAAGAGATAAATCTCGCCTACTTCGAAGAATTACCCCGACTTGAACCGGTTCCATTGGAGATCGAACCGAGGATAAAAACCTACGACGAAGTTCGCCAGGGATTCTCCGAAGAGGATTTGACTCGCGAGGCAAGACGCTGTTTCTCATGCGGGACATGTCCGGCGTGCGATAATTGCTTTATCTTCTGCCCGGACGTGGCGGTTATCAAGGTGAAGGACGATCCCGACAAGTTCTATATCGTTGATACGGAATACTGCAAGGGCTGCGGTCTCTGCGCCGCCGAGTGCCCGCGCAGTTGTATTGTGATGAAGTCGGTACGTTAGGGTACAGGGCGACAGACAGGAATGTCTGTCCCATTTGGAACCAATAGAGAGACTAAATGCAAAAAGTACTTACAGGAAATGAAGCGGCGGCGTGGGGAGCTATGTGCGCGCAGGCGCAGGTGATATCAGCCTATCCCATTACACCGCAGACGACTATAATCGAAGAGCTTGCCAATCTGGTCGCCAATGGAATGCTGGACGCCCGTTTCATCAAGGTTGAATCGGAGCATTCCGCGATGGCAGGCTGTATCGGCGCTCAAGCTGCTGGCGCTCGAACATTCACCGCCACCTCTTCACAGGGGCTGGCATTGATGCATGAATTGCTGCACTGGGCAGCGTTGGGGAGACTTCCGGTCGTAATGGCTGACGTTAACCGCGCCATGGCGCCGGGCTGGTCGATATGGACGGATCAGAACGATTCACTCGCCCAGCGAGACACCGGCTGGCTGCATTATTATTGCGAATCAAACCAGGAGGTGCTCGATACCGTAATCCAGTCTTACAAGGTCGCTGAGACTGTGGATCTGCCCGTGATGCTGGTTCTGGACGCATTTTTCTTGTCGCATACATACGAGGCGGTTCATATCCCCAGTCAGGATGAGACGGCGAAATATCTTCCACCGTATAAACCCTCGATCTACCTGGATGTCAAAGACCCGCACGCCTTTGGCGGTATTGTCCAGCAGGACGTTTATATGGAGTTTCGCTATAAAATGCAGGTCGCCATGAATGAGGCTCTCGAAGTTGCAGAGAAAGCTGATGACGATTTCAGGGAGATGTTCGGACGAGGTTACGGGCTCATCGAGCCATATCGTCTGGATGACGCCGATTATGTGCTGGTAACATCCGGAACCGTGGCTTCGACGGCGCGCGTGACTGTGGATGATCTGCGTGAGAAAGGGCATTCAGTCGGAATGCTGAAAATCAGGATGCTGAGACCTTTCCCGTTTGAGAAAGTACGACAGATTCTCTCCGGACGCAAAAGAGTAGCGGTCCTTGACAGGAATATCTGTGTCGGTATGGGAGGCATCTTCACTCAGGAGATTCGCAACGCAATGTATCATATTCCTGAAGATAAACGTCCGTCGATCTATGGTTATATCGTCGGACTCGGTGGCAGGGATGTATCACCTGAAGTAATAGCCAGTATTGCTGAAGATGTACAGAAAAGAGCAGTAGCCGACGGCGAGCAGGTCTGGATAGGGTTAAAGGAGTAGTTTATTCGAATCCGCAGATTGTGCAGATTACACAGATTATTATTTCTCCTCACAGCAGAAATGCAATGTTAGTTAAGATCCCTAATCCAGAGGTAACATCGCAAGTTATTGAAAAAGTATTACAAGCTCGTGCCGCAGGGTGTCCTCACCCTGCGGTCATTGGTACTGACTTTCGCTGCAGGGTGGGGACACCCTGCAGCACATGAGTTATACTATCGCTGGATTAGGGTTAAGATCAATCTTTTACATAGGTAAACGTATGGAAGCTTTATCATATCTCAAGCATTTCAAAGAAGTAGCTGAACATGAAATCATGCATTCCGGGCATGTCGCCTGTCCGGGATGTGGAGCAGCAATAGCGATGCGGTTGGCATTGAAGACGCTGGGACGAGACACTATGTTGATTATACCGGCATGCTGCTGGGCTGTGATCGATGGACCGTTTCCCTATTCTGCATGCAGTGTTCCAGTTTACCAGACGGCGTTTGAGACGGCGTCGATAACTGCTGGCGCAGTGAGAGCCGGTCTTGACGCCACCGGAAAGAAGGGGATAAACGTCGTCGCCTGGGCGGGTGACGGTGGTACGTTCGATATCGGTTTCGGGCAGCTCTCTGCCTGTGCAGAACGTAATGATAACATAATATATGTCTGTTATGATAACGAAGCATACATGAACACCGGTATCCAGCGCTCTTCAGCTACACCATGGGGTGCATGGACTTCGACCACACCCGGTAGTGACTACAAGAAGGAACGCAAGAAAAACCTGCTTGAAATCATGGCTGCACACCGAATACCTTATGCTGCCTCAACCACTGTTGCTTACCCGGACGACCTCGTACTGAAGTTCAGGAAGGCTATGTCGATTGAGGGTTTCAGACTGATACATATTTTCAGCCCCTGTCCTCCGGGGCATAAGGCGCTGGAGAAGAATTCGATTCTCGAAGCTCGTTATGCGGTGGAG
Source organism: bacterium (assembly GCA_013202285.1). Lineage (GTDB taxonomy): Bacteria > Electryoneota > AABM5-125-24 > Hatepunaeales > Hatepunaeaceae > JABMRV01. The sequence goes on from JABMRV010000107.1 coordinate 15,718, forward strand.
TCGAGAGTATTCCCACTGTACGAGGTTGAAGACGGTACTAAATACACACTTTCGATGGATCCCCCCACGCGCCCCGTTGCCGATTATCTCGATTTACAGGGTCGCTTCAGACACCTGAATAAAAAAGAACGCAGTTTTATACAACAGGCTGTGGACGAGGAATGGACACGCCTGATGCACCGGATGAGAATCGATGAGGCTCTCTAAGATTGGATTTCTTTTCGGACTCATTTCACTATATTTATAGGAAGCCTTTAATTATTACGAAGATCAAGAGCGGAAAGTACTTTTAACTGTCGTAATACATAGCAGATTGTAATTATTCTCTTCACGAGCACGGGAGATTACCGACTTTGAATAAGGCAGATCACAGCAGGTTAATCGAATCTCTTTCGCGGGATAACGAAGAAAAAGTTTACCAGATGTCTATGGTAAGCACCGTTGCCGAACTCATGGCAAGCGGGCTTCACAGAACCGATTACTTTGACAGGATCTGCACTGATTTTGTTCGTATTTTCAATGCTTCCATCTGTGCTGTCTTCTGGTTTCGTCACCGTGAACCTTCAGGATGGTGGCTGGATGCATGGCATGCAGCTTCTAAGGCGCTGTCTCCGTCTGCTGAAGATATCCCCGTCGGGATTGAGGGTTTACTCGGCTGGTCGAGAGATCATGACAAACCTGTTTATCTGGAAGATTCCATCGATGAGGAGATACTAAGCTTCTGGGGACTTGATCCGCAAAAACCCGCTACTTTAATTCTCCTTCCGGTAACACTTGAAAATGAAAAAACCGGAATTATTGTTCTCATCAATCCTGTTATTCTTCTCTCCGGAAAAAATAGTGCACGTCTTGTAAATATTCTCTGCAGCCTGGTCAAATCAGGCTGTCACAATCGATTACTGTATAAAAACCTTTATGACTCCAAGGAAGAAGTTCAGGATCTGTTTGAGAACTCATCCGATATGGTTGTTGTTGTTTATCCTGATGGTATTATAAGAGACTGTAATCGAACCTTCGTAGAGAATCTCAGGTTTAAGTTCAATCCTGTCGGGAGTCGGCTTATTGACCTGATTAAGAAGGATCGTGCTGAGGATTTCTTCAAATGCTGGTCACAACTCCTGAATGGACAGGAAGTACAGAATGTCGATGTAACACTTGAGAAGGATGATGGCAGCGCGATGGAGATTGAACTGTCGGGAAACGTCCGTATGTTACCAGACGGCAGAATCGGGATTATAAGGCTCTATCTGCGAGATGTGACAGACAAACGGCGTATGGAGCACAAGAAAGCTGAGCTTGAGCTTAAAATGAAGCTTATGCGACAGCGTGAACTGGCACAGATCGGACTTTACGTGTCCGGAATCGCTCATAATCTGAGAAATCCAATTCATGTTATCAAGGGTCATCTTGAGTTAATGAATCTTAAAGGTCAAGATCAGCCGGAGATGGAAATTATAGGAGAATACGTAAATAATCTTAACGAAATCATCGAAAACCTGATGGATAAAGTGCATTACGAGAGAAATATCAATGTAATTGACATAGATCTCAACGATCTGTTGCAACGCGAGCTGAATTTTCTGAAGGCAAATCTATTTTTCCAGCACGAGGTGGAGAAAGACCTTGTTTTCGGAGACAAATTACCGATGATTAAGGGTGTGTACAGTGATTTCTCACAAGCCATCATGAATGTAGTGTACAATGCTCTTGACGCAATGATGCAGAGCAACGTTAAAAAGCTCGGTGTAACAACTGAATATGATGAAGAATCACGAGAGATAAGGATTTCGATCTCCGATACCGGAGATGGGATTCCGGAAGAGAATAGAGATAAGGTGTTTGAACCTTTCTTTACAACCAAAGATGCAGAAGAAGAAGATAAATACGGTTTGACCTGTGGAAGCGGGATCGGATTGTCAAGTTCCCTCTCATTGCTCGAACCATATAATGGATCGATTAATTTTACTTCTACGCCCGGAAAGGGAACGACATTCTATATCACATTCAAAGTGAGATAGGAGTATTCATCATGAAGCCCGGATCAGGAGATAAACCGGATATTCTGATTGTAGGTAAATCATCCCGCTTTACTCATAAAGTTGCCAAAATGTTGAACACTATCCTGGAATGCCTGATTACTGAACGAGGGAGTTTTGATGAAGCCCTTGAATCAATTTCAGGACAATTACCGGATTTGATACTTATCGATTCGGCAGCACAGGATTTAAGCGCAGTGGAGTTTGTGAAAAACCTGCATCTGTCAGGCAAGAAACAGGCTAAGATACCTCTGGTTCTATTCCATCCGGATAAGTTTGATCCGATTGTTCTGCAGGAAACCCAAAGTGAAGTCATCAATCTGGTCAAGAAACCGGTCGATGAGGATGAGTTGTATGATTTGTTGGTGCAATTGTTCCCTCAGCATGAGAAAGAACAGGATATGAAGAGTATGGTCAGAAGAGCAAAGATCAAGGAGAAACTGAAATATGTCAATAAGCTTGTTCCTCTGCCCTCAACCGTGAAAACGATCATGGATATTGCCAATGATCCAAGATCTTCCGCGCGAGATCTTGCTAAAGAAGTGAAGAAAGATCAGAGTCTGACAGGGAAAATACTGAAAATTGTAAATAGCGCTTATTATGGGTTTCACCGGGAGATTGGAAATGTTGATCATGCCATTGTGGTTCTGGGTTTTGATGAAGTAATGAACATCACCCAGGCTGCATGTCTGCTGCAGTTCTTTACCGGTGATAAAGAAGGTCTGTTTAACAGGAGAAAATTCTGGGTACATGCACTTGGCACAGCATATATAGCCCGTGCGCTCAGCAGATATACGCCGGAGGTGATACAGAAGGATGCCTTCGTCATTGGACTGCTGCATGATTTCGGCAAGGTTGTATTGGATCAGCACTTTAGTAAGATATTTTCCGGTATTCTTACCGAAGCGGAGAAGCGTAAACTGCCGCTGCATCGAGTCTGTTATGAGATAACGGGCACCGATCATGCTGAGATTGGAGCTAATGTTGCAGATAACTGGAATATGCCCGTTCAATTGGTCAGATCTATTCGATATCATCACAGTCCGGAGCTTGCCGACAGTTATGATAAGGGTGTACATCTCGCTCATCTTTCCAATGTCTTCTGCCACCTCTATAAAATAGGCATGAGTGGAAATGTTGTTCCGGATAAACCCAATGTCGTTTCACTCAGAGCGCTAGGAATCGAGGGGGAAGATCTGGATGAAATCTGGAAATCGCTGCAGATTGACCAGGAACATATTATGAGTATTCTGAAGTAGTTCCCGCTGAAGAAAATAAATATGCAGAAAAAATGCCGTCGCGAACTTGAAGTGACGGTATTTTTTATCGGTTTTTCTGAAGGAATAGTAGAGCATTCTCGATTATTAAATCCATAAATAATATGATACAAGCATTCTCTTCTTGACAAGCGTTGCTGAGGGGGAGGGTATCCCCCATTTGAAACCCGACTTGCAAGCAAGTCGAGCCATCCGGACGCTTGCGCCACCCAAGAATGTTGGCGCTCCCCATTCATTGCAGCAAAGAACCTCACATTTTGTCCTGTCAACTGTGGTCTGTTGACCAATCGTCAATTGCGCATTGTAATATCAGTTTGTATATTACAAAGATTATTCATATTATGTCCTATTGGTACAAACCCGAACGGTTAATGAGACTTCCCCAATTCGATTACCATGCGCCCGGTAACCTCGTCGATGCGCTGAACTGGCTGCGTGATAATGAGCATCTCAACGTCAGGATACTCGCCGGCGGAACCGATCTGCTCGTCGATATACGCGGCAAGGCAATCCCTGATGGTCATCGCCCGCGCTGCCAGGAACATCGCAGCGGAGCGTGGCATGCTCGTTCATCACCGCCCGCTGAGATCGACTATATGCTGGCGCTCTCTCATATTCCCGAACTGAGAACTATTTCACATGACGGCAACCGGCTGCTGATCGGTTCGATGACCACCATAGCCGAGCTTGAAGATTCAGCAGACATCAGGACCAAGCTCTCCGCTCTTTCGGACGGAGCAGCTCAATTGGGTTCTCCTCTGGTGCGTAATCGCGGCACATTCGGCGGAAATCTCTGCAACGCCCGTCCCGCCGCCGATACTGCAATCCCCACACTCGCGCTGTCCGGAAAGCTCGTACTGGTCTCAGCTCACGGCGAGCGAACCGTCGAGCACGACGATTTTGTAATCGGACCGGGTGAAAGCGTTATCAAGCCGGATGAAATCCTGAAGGAAGTCATCTTCGACCTGCCGGATAATCCCTCCGCAAGCGCATATATAAAACTTGCCAACCGGAAGGCGCTTGAGATATCCGTAGTCGGCGCGGCGGCATCATTGACCTTCGAGCGAAACGATTCCTCTCCCGGTTCAACGGAAATTGCCGGGTTTGGGAAGGTGATTAATGCCCGTATCGCCCTGGGAGCGGTAGCTCCGAAACCGCTGCTAATTCCCGATGCCGGTAAAGCCTTAATCGGTGGAGAGCTGACCGACGAAACGATATTAGAATCCGCTCGTATAGCCTCCGAGAAAGCTCGACCGATTACCGACCATCGAGGCAGCGCTGAATATCGCCGGATGATGGTTGAGGTGCTGGTTAAGAGAGCGCTCACGAAATGCCGTGAGAGGATGTTGAAACAGCCGGTGGCGGAGGTGCAGTCGTGAAGAAGATTGTGACTCTGAATGTGAACGGACTGGACTACGAGACTGCGCTCGAACCGCGCCGGACTCTGGCGGAAGCATTGCGTTATGATCTGGGCTTAACCGGTACGAAGATCGGCTGCAAAATCGGCGATTGTGGAGCGTGTACTGTACTGATAGATGGAGTGCCTTCTTCCTCATGTCTTGTGCTGGCGATTGAAGCCGAAGGGCACGAGATAATGACTATCGAAGGTGTCGCTGATGGAAATAAGCTGCACCCGTTGCAGGAAGCGTTTGTCGAGGTAGGCGCTATACAGTGCGGTTTCTGTACGCCCGGAATGGTTCTGACCGCGCTGGCGCTGCTGAAGGATAATTCCGATCCGACAGATGCTCAGATCCGGCGGGCGCTCTCCGGAAACCTCTGTCGCTGCACGGGATATCAGAAGATTGTTGAAGCGGTGAGAGAGGCAGCAAAGAGGATGTTGAGGACATGTTAAAAAGTCTGGAGAAGATAAAGGAGTATTTCAGCGGTGAGGATGACGGCAGCGGTAAACCTGCTCTTATCTGTGCCCTTGTTACGCTGTTTAAGTTTATCCGAATGACCGTTCGCGAGTTCGTCAACGACCGTCTGTTCCTGCGGGCAATGGCGTTAACTTTCGTTACATTGTTGTCTTTGATCCCGTTACTTGCCATTCTTTTCAGCATGTTCAACCTCTTCGGTGGCGGGGAGTGGTTCATGGAGACACTTCGACCGGAGTTGATGCGCAATCTTGCTCCCGGAAGCGAGCCAATAGTCGCTCAACGTATTGAAGAACTGCTTGTTACGAGGGTCGGAACGACGGTCGGCGGCATCGGGATACTGTTCCTGCTCTTTGCTGTTTACGGGATATTTGCCGGTATAGAGAGTACATTCAACCTGATCTGGGGAGCAAATTCCCGCATTGGCATGCTGCGTCGTCTGCCGCAATACTGGGGAATTCTAACCATTATTCCCATACTGGTTGTGAGTTCTCTGGCTTTCACCACGTACATCAGGGCATTGCCGCTGGTACATCAGGCAGTAGAGCGAGTCGGTTTTGCGGAGAACCTCATCAACCGGATGCTGCCGGTGATGATGGTGATTGTCGGATTTTTTCTCCTCTATCGTTTCCTGCCGAGTGCACGCGTCCGCACCAGTGCGGCGATTATCGGAGCGGTAGTTGCCGGACTGATCTATGAATGTGTCAAGATCGGTTTCATCTTCTATACAGGAAAGTTGGTACAGTATAACATCCTGTACGGTTCGCTGGCGATAATACCATTATTGATGATCTGGGTTAACCTCTCCTGGATTGTGGTGCTCTTCGGAGTTGAAGTCTGCTATGTTTATCAGCATTACAACGTCCTGCTCCACGAACGCAAACATGCTCTCTTTTCGCGCCTGCAGAAGGACGCTCTGGCGTACCGGATTCTGACACAGGTAACACTCGCTTTTCGAGGTAAACGAGATGATGTCACACTTGATGAGTGGAGCAGTAAATACGCTGTGCCACCGGGTAACGTACTGGCGGTTGTGGAGAGACTGAAGCGAGGCGGTATCCTCGAACGAATCGGAATAGACGGTAACAGTATCCTGCTGAAACGCGATCCCGATTATATCAATGTGGATGAGATCGACCGGATACTGTCTGGAGAAGCCCTTGAGGAGTGGGTTTGGCCCAATGATGTCGGCTGGGATTATCTGCGGAAGTGGATGTCGGATCGGTTTGTACCGGGAGAAAGGGAGGACGGAGTTAAAACCCTCGATGATTTGGTTAATTGGATTGAAAAGCAGGAACTCCCTCCGCAATCGGGGGATGGGGAGTGAAGTGGTGGAGGTTTAACTACTGTTTAGGAGCACCGACATTTTTTACCGGGAGTAAGTGATCCGTGACAAGAGAACCACTCCTCCGATAAATTATTGGATATTATGTCCTACAAAATTCTAAACACCCGCGCACCGCGCGTGGATGCCGTTGACAAGGTCACCGGCAAGGCTCAATACACTGACGATCTCTCCCGTCCGGGGATGTTGTACTGCGCGATTCTGCACAGTCCGATTGCCCATGGAAAGATTCTGAATATCGACACTTCCAAGGCACAGAAACTACCCGGCGTTCGGGCAATTATCACCGGTAAAGAGACCGGAGACATCATGTTCGGGGTCTCTCCGGCGCGTTATGATGAAACCATCCTCTGTATCGACAAGGTGCGTTATGTCGGTGATGAAGTTGCCGCCGTTGCTGCCACTGATATAGACAGTGCTCTCGAAGCCGTTTCGCTGATCGAAGTCGATTACGACGAACTTCCTCCCGTTCTCGACGGTCTTAGGGCAATGGAGGAGGGAGTACCGCAGATTCATGAGAAATATAGACGGAATATATGCGCTCAAGTACACTGGAATTTCGGAGACGTCAAAGGTGTTGAAGCGGAAGCCGATTACATCCGCACCGATAAACTGACAACCAAAATGCAGGACGGTGCATTCCTGGAACCGCAGTCGATCCTCGCCGAGTACGACGCTACCGGTCGGTTGACGATGTACAGCTCGACCCAGGCTCCTCACTATATCCAGCGGACGCTGGCGATGGCGCTCAAGATACCATTGGAGAGGGTGAGGGTGATAAAACCCGCCGTGGGCGGTGGATTCGGTCCGAAAGCGTCCTGTTCGACCGCTGAACTGGTCTGTTGTAAACTGTCGATATTGACGGGGAAACCGGTCAAGATGACATTCGACCGCGAACAGGTGTTCCTCCACTCGCGCGCCCGGCACCAGTTCTTCCATACGATGACTACCGGCGTCAAGAAGGACGGCACTCTGCTCTTTCTCAAACATCACTGCATTCTCGACGGCGGTGCATACGCCAGCTTCGGGATAGCAACGGTGTATTACGCCGGATCGCTGCTCGGAGGTCCTTACCGCTTGAAGAACATGGATTATGACGGCTACCGGGTGGTGACAAATAAACCTGCCTGCGGAGCGCAGCGGGGACACGGTGCGGTACACGCACGGGCGCTGTTCGAGACTCAACTTGACCGGATTGCCGATGAACTCGGTTTGGACCCGCTCGAAATGAGACTCAGAAATGTAATGGAAACCGGTGAGACTACCTGTAACGAACTCTATATGTCCAGCCTCGGGATGCGGGAATGCCTCGAAGCGGTAAGGGATGACACAGGTTGGGCAGAGATAGGGAAGAGGAAGACAACCTCACAATCCAAAACAAAGAAAGTTAGCAGGGCTATCGAAAAGAGTGCTTCCTCCTCTACAGGTAATGGGAAGGCACGGGGTATCGGTGTAGCTTGCGGGTTTTTTGTCTCTGGCGCCGGTTATCCTATTTACAGGTCGCAGACCTATCATGCGACGGTTGTGATCCGCATCAGCGAAGTAGGCGGGTTTGTTATTGTCGAATCGGGTGCGGCGGATATCGGACAGGGATCGGACACGGTTCTGGCGATGATAACCGCCGAAGTACTGGGAATTCCACTGAAGGATGTGAAAGTACGCTCTGGAGACAGTGACCTGTCAGTCGATCTGGGAGCATATTCAAGCCGGACGACATTGATGACGGGTTCTGCTTGCAAGGAGGCAGCCGAGGATTGCCGCAGCCAGATTTTGAACGCCGTTGCAAATCGACTGAAGATACAGGTAGATGATTTATATATTTGCGATGCGCTGGTAAAGAGCCGGAAAGGAGAGGTCGATTTCAGATCAATTCGTGACGAATTTCTCCAGGAACATAAGGGATTTACCGATACACCCGATGCAGTGTCGCTAACATTCCGCGAGGCGGCAAGGATAGCCTTCATTGAGCGAGGTTCAATCGTCGGAACCGGAAAATACAAACCGCCCAAGCTCGGCGGATCATTCAAGGGAGCCACGGTAGGCACATCCCCCGCATTTGGCTGTTCGGCTCAGATTGCGGAAGTCGAAGTCGATCTTGAAACCGGCGAAGTCACTGTTCTCAAAGTGACCGGAGCCCATGACTGCGGTTTCGCCATCAACAGGACTCAGGTTGAAGGTCAGATGCAGGGATCGATATCGATGGGTCTGGGTGAGGCTCTGATGGAAGAAATTATGTACGACCGTTGCGGTAATGTTCTCAATACTAATCTCGCCGAGTACAAGATACCGACGTCGCTGGACATGCCTCCCCTGCAATCGCTGATTGTTGAAACGATTGAACCTAACGGACCGTTCGGCGCCAAGGAGGTGGGTGAAGGAGCGATTATGCCCACCATTCCGGCGATACTCAATGCCATTCGTAATGCGACCGGGGTGCAGATTACCGAGTTACCTGCTACGCCGGAGAGGATTGTGATGGAGTTGAGAAAGTTAAAGGGTTGATGTTTATACAGGGCGTCATAAATAATTGCGTATAATAATTTCGTCATTCCAGCGAAGCAGTCTGTCCGAGAATGTTGTAAATACGCAGAACCTCATCATTCCAGCGAAAGCTGGAATCCAGTAACG